>JBFGCA010000107.1:0-16916 GCA_041567315.1 Thermoanaerobaculia bacterium
ACCCGCCGGCGGGCCTCGCGGCTGAGCTGCTGGCGGTCGATCAGCTTCTCGGTCTCCTGCTGGGCGAGGATCTCCCTGGCCTCGGCCACCGACACGGTGCGCTGCTTGCGGCGGCCGAAGAAGCCGGGCAGCATCTCCTTGATGTTGATGCCGACCTCTTCGACGCCCTGCGGGGTGATCATCTCGAAGCTGGGAAAGGAGGCGTCCTCGACCTCGATCTCGACCTGGCGGCTGTCGAGGGCGCCGGCGCGCAGCTTCTGGCGCAGCTTCTCGCGGGTGGCCTCGAAGTCCGGCGCCTCGCTGCCCACGGTGCTGGCCAGGGGGTCGGGCACCAGCAGCCGCAGCAGCCGCTCCTCGGCCCGCCGCTCGGCGCTCTCGCGCAGCGCCTGGCGCTTCTCTTCTTTGACCATGCCGACCGCGATCTCGACCAGGTCGCGGATCATCGACTCGACGTCGCGGCCGACGTAGCCCACCTCGGTGAACTTGCTGGCCTCGACCTTGGAGAACGGGGCGCGCGCCAGGCGGGCCAGCCGGCGGGCGATCTCGGTCTTGCCCACCCCGGTGGGGCCGATCATCAGGATGTTCTTGGGCAGCACCTCCTCGGCCATCTCGGGGTCGAGCTGCTGGCGCCGCCAGCGGTTGCGCAGCGCGATCGCCACCGCCCGCTTGGCGTCGGCCTGGCTGACGATGTACTTGTCCAGCTCGGCGACGATCTGGCGAGGGGTCAGGTCCTCCAGCCGCCACTCGGCCGCTTTGGGTCCGATCAGTTCCACCGCCATGCTCTCGAGCCCTCCCCGCGCCCGCCCATCAGAGTTCCTCGACGGTGAACCGGTCGTTGGTGAAGACGCAGATGTCGGCGGCGATCTGCATCGCCTCGCGCACCACCTCGGCGGCTGGCAGCTCGGTGTGCTTGAGCAGCGCCTTGGCGGCGGCCAGCGCGAAGTTGGCCCCCGAGCCGATGGCCAGCACGCCGTCCTCGTCGGGCTGGAGCAGGTCACCGGTGCCCGAGACCAGGAAGCTCTTCTCGCGGTCGGCGACGATCATGAAGGCCTCGAGGCGGCGCAGGATGCGGTCGGTGCGCCAGTCCTTGGCCAGCTCCACCACCGCCCGCTCGAGGTTGCCCTGGTGCTCCTCGAGCTTGCCGTCGAAACGGCTGAAGAGGGCGAGCCCGTCGGCGGCGCCGCCGGCGAAGCCGACCAGCACCTTGCCCTTGCCGGCGCGTTTGACCTTGACCGCACCGCTCTTGACCACGGTGTTGTTGAGGGTCACCTGACCGTCGCTCGCCATGCAGGTCCGACCGTCGCGCCGGACCAACAGCACAGTGGTGGCGGTGGCGCGGCTCACGGGGCGGGGATTCTAACAGGGGGCCGCCGCCGTTTTTTCGCCCGCGCTCACCCCGGCGGCGGCCGCTCGGCGGCGCGGCGGATCGCCGCCACCAGCGCCACGGGGTCGTCCGGGGTGACCACCAGCCGGCGCTCGTCGGCTTCCACCAGGACGGCGTGGGAGAGGTCGCTGGCGTAGAGGTCGAACTCGCCGAGCCGCTGCGAGTCGAAGCCGCCGGCGCCGGCCACCACGCCGCCGGTCGAGGCCAGCCGCTCGAGGTAGCGGCGCTCGTCGGGGTCCAGCCGGCGGGCGGCGGCGCCGGCCAGCGGCAGCTCGATCCGCTCGCCGCGGGTCTGGAGACGGAACCGCGCGCCTTCGACCTCGAGCCAGAGCGGGCGCGGGTCGGCCCCCAGCCGCCAGCCGCTCCAGGCCACCGCCCCGACCGCCAGGGCGATGAGCGCCGGACCGGTACGGCTGGCGAAGAGCAGGCCGCCGGCCAGCAGCGCCATGCCCACGGCCGCGCCGCCCAGCACCAGCGCCAGCCGCCGGCGTCCGGCGGCGACGCTGCCGCCGGGGGTGCAGGGGAAGCGCTGGGTGGCTGGCTCAGCGCTCAGGGGCATCTGCGGCCCGCGCCCGCGGGTGGGACTGGCGGTAGACGTTGAGCAGCCGCTCGACCTCGAGGTGGGTGTAGCGCTGGGTGGTGGCCAGCGAGCTGTGGCCCAGCAGCTCCTGGATGGTGCGAAGGTCGGCGCCCCCCTCGAGCAGATGGGTGGCGAAGGTGTGCCGCAGGGTGTGGGGGTGGACCCCGGCGGCGACCGCCGCCTGCTCCACCCGCCGGTCGACGATGCGGCGCACCGAGCGCTGGCCGAGTCGGCCGCCCCGGTAGTTGAGGAACAGCGGCTCCTCTTCGCCGCCGGTGGTGCCGCGGACCTCGGGCCAGCTCTCGCGCCAGCGCTCGAGCGCCCGGGCGGCCGGCCGGCCGAAGGGCACCATCCGCTCCTTGCCGCCCTTGCCCATCACCCTGAGCAGCCGGGTCTCGAGATCGAGGTCGCCCCAGTCGAGGCTCACCAGCTCGCCGACCCGGAGCCCGGAGGCGTAGAGCAGCTCGAGCAGCGCCCGGTCGCGGCGCTCGAGCGGGCGGTCGCCGCCGGCGGCGTCGAGCAGGTTCTCGACCTCGCCGGGCCGCAGGTGCCGCGGCAGTTTCGAGGGCTGCTTGGGCGTGCGCACCGCGGCCGCCGGGTTGGCGTCGGCCACCCCCTCGCGGCAGGCGAAGCGGAACAGACCGCGCACCGCCGCCAGCGAACGCGCCTGCCCGCGCCGTCCCAGACCGCGGCGAGCCTGGGCGGCGACGAAGGAGCGCACCGCCAGCGCGTCGACGTCGCCGACCTCGAGCTCCTGGGGCCGGCGGGCCAGGAAGTCGGCGGCCAGGAAGTCGACGAAGCGCCCGAGATCGCCGCGGTAGGCGCGGAGCGTGTGGGGCGAGAGGCCGCGGTCGTCCGCCAGGTGCTCGAGATAGCGGTCGATCAACCTGCTGAGAGACATCTGGTGGCCAGCGCCGATCACCCGCGGGCGCCGGCCGCGGCGTCCCTCCGCGGCGCGCGGCGGTCCCGTTCGGGCGCCACGACTGGAACGTGTGGAGCCGCCGAGATCCCGCAACGCTCGGCCCAGGCGGTGAGGTCGCGGGCCGCGCGCTCGACGTAGGCCGCCCGCCGCCGCCGGCGCGGCGGCCGCGGCTCGAGCTCCGGGAACAGGCCGTAGTTGACGTTGGCGGGCTGGAAGCGCTCGGGGTCGGAGAGCGTCAGATGGCGGGCGAGGGCGCCCAGCGCGGTGGTCTCGGGCAGCGGCTCGGGCTCTCGCCCGTGCCGCTCGAGGGCGAGATAGAGCGCGATCGCCAGCCCGGTGGCCGCCGACTCCAGGTAACCCTCGACGCCGGTGATCTGACCGGCGAGCCGCACCCGCGGCTCGCGGCGGACGCGGTAGCGGGCGTCGAGGTGGACCGGGGAGTTGACGAAGGTGTTGCGATGCACCTGGCCGAGCCGGGTGAAGCGCGCCTGCTCCAGCCCGGGGATCATCCGGAAGACCCGCTGCTGCTCGCCCCAGCGCATCCGCGACTGGAAGCCCACCAGGTTGAAGCGGTCGCGGGCCAGAGTCTCGCGGCGCAGCTGCACCACCGCCCACGGCCGCCGCCCGTCGGGCGCCCTCAGCCCCACCGGCTTCATCGGCCCGAAGCGCAGGGTGTCGACGCCGCGCCGCGCCAGCTCCTCGATCGGCAGGCAGCCCTCGAAGAAGAGCGCCTTCTCGAAGTCGTGGAGCGGCAGCACCTCGGCCTCGAGCACGGCGCGGTGGAAGGCCCGGTAGGTGGCCTCGTCCATCGCCGCGTTGAGGTAGTCGTCGCCCTCCCCCTTGCCGTAGCGCGAGGCCCAGAACAGGCGCGTGTAGTCGAGGCTGTCGCCGTCGACGATGGGGGCGATCGAGTCGTAGAAGTAGAGGTGCTCGCCGCCCAGCAGCTCGGCGAGCTGCCCCGAGATCGCCTCCGAGGTGAGCGGCCCGGTGGCCAGCACCACCTCGCCCGCGGGCAGCCGCTCGACCTCCTGCCGGCGGATCTCCAGGCCGGGCGTCTCGGCCAGGGTCGAGGTGACGGTGGCGGCGAAGCGCTCGCGGTCCACCGCCAGGGCGCTGCCGGCCGGCACCGCGGCGCCGCGGGCGGCGGCGATGACGAGCGACGAGAAGCGCTCCATCTCGCGTTTGAGCAGCCCGGCGGCGTGCTCGGGGTCGTCGCTGCGCAGCGAGTTGCTGCAGACCAGCTCGGCGAGGTCGCCGGTCTTGTGGGCCGGCGTCGAGCGCCGGGGTCGCATCTCCCACAGCACCACCGGCACCCCGCGGCGGGCGAGCTGATAGGCGCACTCGCAGCCCGCCAGGCCGCCGCCGACGACCTGCACTGGCTGGGCTCGGATGGGATCGCTCATGCCGCCCGGATTATCTCAGGGCGGAAGGCGCCGCCGGCGGCGGGCGCCGTCTACGCTTTCTTTTTCGACGGCTTTCTCCGCGTCTTCGCCTTTTTCGGCTTCGCGGCCTTCTTCGGCGTCGCCTTCTTCGGCGTCTTTTTCTTGGGGGCTTTCTTGCCCTTGGCCGCCCGCTTGCGCTTGGGCGGCTTGCCGCGCTCGTCGAGCAGCCGGACGGCGGCCTCGGCGTCGAGCGAGGCCGGGTCGGTGCCGCGGGGCAGCGAGGCGTTGAGCTCGCCGTCGGTGAGATACGGGCCGTAGCGGCCTTCGAGGAGCTGGAGCTTGCGGTCGCCGTCCGCGAACTCTGCCAGCACGGTGCGGGTGGCGCGCCCGCGCCCGCGCCGCGCCTTGGGCTGGGCCAGCAGGTCGAGCGCCCGCTCCAGCGAGACGTTGTAGGCGTCGTCCTCGGCGGTGAGCGAGCGGGTCTCGGTGCCGCGCTTGACGAAGGGACCGAAGCGGCCGCTGGTGGCGATCACCTCCTCGCCGCTCTCGGGGTCGGCCCCCAGGGTCCGCGGCAGCGACAGCCAGCGCAGCGCATCCTGGAGCCGCACCGAGTCCTCGCTCAGCCCGCGGGGCAGCGAGGCGCGCTTGGGCTTGGGGTCACCCGAGCCGCGCTCGGGGGTCTCGCCGAGCTGGACGTAGGCCCCGAAGCGGCCGTGGGCCAGATAGACCGGCTCGCCCGACTCCGGGTCCTCGCCCAGCAGGCGGGCGCCCTGGCGCGCCCGCTCGAGCAGCTCGACCGCCCGCTCGACGGTGAGGTCGGCCGGCGCCAGGTCCTCGGCCAGCGAGGCCATCACCGCGCCCTGGTCGCCGTTGCCCTCGAGCCGCAGGTAGGGCCCGTAGCGGCCGATCTTGATCACGATCGAGCGGCCGGTCTCGGGGTGTTTGCCCACCTCGAGCGCCGGGTAGGAGATGTCGGGCTCCTGGCTGGCAATCCGCCGCTCGAGCCCCGGCTGCTGGTCGCCGCGCCCGAAGTAGAAGCCCTCGAGGTGGTCCTTCCAGTCCAGCGCGCCGCCGGCGATGTCGTCGAGCTGCTGCTCCATGCGGGCGGTGAAGGTGGTGTCGACGTAGTCGCGGAAGTGCTCCTCGAGGAGCTGGGTGACCGCCATGGCGGTGAAGGTCGGCACCAGGGCGCTGCCCTGCTTGAAGACGTAGCCGCGCCGCTGGATGGTGTCGAGGATCGGGGCGTAGGTGGAGGGGCGGCCGATGCCCTCGGACTCGAGCTTCTTGACCAGGCTGGCCTCGGTGAAGCGCGCCGGCGGGGCGGTCTCGCGGCCGCGGGGCTCGACCGTCAGCGGCTCGCAGGCGTCGCCGGTGGCGAGCGGCGGCAGCAGCACCTCCTTCTCGGCGCCGGAGTCGTCGCTGCCGTCCCCCCAGGCGCGCAGGAAGCCGGCGAACTCGATGGTGGTGCCGGTGGCGGCGAAGACCCCTTCGTCGCCGCTCCCGGCGGCAACCGGCGCGGTGATCTCGACCGCGGTGCGGCGCAGCCGGGCGTCGGGCATCTGGCTGGCCACCGTCCGCCGCCAGATCAGCTCGTAGAGCTTGCGCTCGTCGCCCTCCAGGAAGCGGGCCATGCGGTCCGGGGTGCGCCGGAGGTCGGTGGGGCGGATCCCCTCGTGCGCCTCCTGGGCCGACTTGCTCTTGGTCTTGTACTGCCGCGGCCCCTTGGCGAAGGCCTCGCCGTAGCGCTGTCGGATCACCTCCTGGGCCTGGGCCAGGGCGCGCCGCGCCAGGGTCACCGAGTCGGTCCGCATGTAGGTGATGAGGCCGACCCGGTCGCCGCCCGCCTCGATGCCCTCGTAGAGCCGCTGCGCCACCCGCATGGTGCGACGGGCGGTGAAGCGCAGCCGCCGGTGGGCCTCCTGCTGGAGGGTGGCGGTGGTGAAGGGCGGCGCCGGGCGGCGGGCCAGCGGCTTCTCCTCGACCGAGCTGACCCGGAACGGCCGGTCCCAGCCGGCGATCGCCCGCTCGATCCGCTCGCGGCTGTCGATCCACAGCGCCCGGCTGCCGTGCTTGAGCCGCCCGGTGTCGGGGTCGAAGTCCTGCCCGGTGGCCAGCCGCTCGCCGCCCAGCCGCAACAGCCGGGCGGTGAAGCGCTTGCCTTCGACCTCGAACTCGGCCTCGGCGTCCCAGTAGCCGGCGGCCACGAAGCGCATCCGCTCGCGCTCGCGCAGCACGCACAACCGCACCGCCACGCTCTGCACGCGGCCGGCCGACAGGCCCCCGCGCACCTTCTTCCACAGCAGCGGCGACAGCTCGTAGCCGAACAGCCGGTCGAGGATGCGCCGGCTCTCCTGCGCCCGCACCAGGTTCGAGTCGATGTCGCGCGGGCTCTCGAGCGCCTCGTGGATCGCCTCGTCGGTGATCTCGTGGAAGACGATGCGGCGCACCGGCACCTTGGGCTTGAGCACCTCGACCACGTGCCAGGAGATGCTCTCGCCCTCGCGGTCCTCGTCGGTCGCCAGCAGCAGCTCGTCGGCCCCTTCGAGCGCCGTCTTCAGCTCGCGGATGTGCTTCTTCTTGTCCTGCGGGATGACGTAGAGCGGCTCGAAGTCGCGCTCGACGTTGACCCCCAGCCGCGCCCACGACTCCTTCTTGAACCGCTCCGGAATCTGGTCCGCCCGCTCCGGCAGATCGCGGATGTGCCCGAAGCTGGCGGCGATCCGGTAGCCGCGCCCCAGGATCCGCGCCAGCGTCTTGGCCTTGGCCGGCGACTCGACGATAACCAGCGAGCTCATGACGTCCTAGGGGGGCCTTGGAGGGCGGTCGCGGAACCTACCACACGCCCCCCCGGCGTCCCCCTCGGCCTCCCGGCCGCCGGCCCGCTGCCCCTACTCGTATGTACCAACGTCGATAAGCGCTTCCGCGGAAAAGTCCCAGGGGGCCTTCCCCCCTTTCGGCCCGGCCACCCGGGCTGCGGCGGCGACCCGCGCATGCATGACCGTCGATGAGCGTTTCCGCGGAAACGTCGCGCGCCTCCACCTCGCTCAGGCATCTACTGCCGAGCGACCGAATCTCTTGAGCGTCTGTCGTATGCATCGCTGTCTATAGGCGTTTCCGCGGAAACGTCGGCTGGACTCCGCGCCAAGCCGCTTCACGCCCGCCGGCAGTACGCCGGTCCCGGGTGCCGCCGTACCCAGCCTCCGAGCTCCAGCTCCAGCAGGAGCGCCAGCACCCGGTCGACCGGGATCCCCGCCTCCGCGGCCAGCTCGTCGGCCGCCAGCATCTCGCCCGGGGTCATCCGCTGGAGCAGCTCGCCCATCGGCCCGTCGGGGAGCGCGATCGAGCCCGCCGGCCCCGCCTCGCCCTCGCCGCCCGCGAACAGCTCCTCCTGGACCGCCACCGGCAGGCTCTCCAGCACGTCGCGCGGATCGAGGGCCAGCAGCGCCCCGTCGCGGATCAGCCGGTTGGCCCCGGTCGCCCGCGGGTCGAAGATCCGCCCCGGACAGGCGTAGACGTCGCGCCCCAGCTCGAGAGCCAGCCGGGCTGTGATCAGCGACCCCGAGCGCGGCGCCGCCTGCACCACCAGCGTGCCCACCGCCAGCGCCGCGATGATCCGGTTGCGGATCGGGAAGTTGAGGGGAATCGGCGCCGCCCCCATCGGGAACTCGCTGAGCACCGCCCCCCGCGCCGCCACCTCGGCCGCCAGCCGGCCGTGCTCCTTGGGGTAGTCGACGTCCAGCCCGCAGCCCAGCACCGCCACCGTCCGCCCGCCGCGCGCCGCCAGCGCCCCGCGGTGCGCCGCCCCGTCCACCCCCCGCGCCAACCCCGAGACGATGGTGATCCCCCGCCCGGCCAGCTCGCGCCCGAACAGCTCCGCCGCCTCCACCCCGAAGGGATCGGCCTGCCGCGACCCCACGATCGCCACCGCCGGCCGCGCCGGCACCCGCCCCCGGCAGTAGAGCACCGGCGGCGACAGCGCCAGCTCGCGCAGCTTCGCCGGGTAATCCTCGTCGACCAGCGTGATCACCCGCGCCCCCAGCCGCTCCGCTGCCGCGCGCTCGCGCCCGGCCACCTCCCCCGCCTCCCGCACCGCCCGCCGTGCCGCCTTGAGCTCCGGCGCGCTCACCCCCAGCGCCGCGGCCCCGGCGGGCTTCCCCCGACCGCCAGGCACCCACGCATCCATCTCCAGTGCCAGCTTGCACACCGCCTCCCGCCCGATCCCCAGATCGGCGTTCAAGGCGATGAGCTGCCCGCTCCGCTCGCTGGCTTCCGGCATCGACCGACTCCCCGTACACGGCCCGCAAGGTCCGCCCTCAACCCGGAGGACGGCATCGGGCGGCCGAATCTGGCCGGGCCGGGGTCATCGGCGCGCTCTACGTCTTCAAGGACCGGCTCGCGTAGGGCTGATGCCGCTGCCGACCTCGACGGGCGACGGCTGGGGTCGAGCGCGGCCTCGGGCGAGGACAGGGGGACAGGTACAGAGGCTCGGGCATTTGTACCTGTTGCCTGGGGCATGCTGATTGCACCTCTGGCAGCCCACCCGCCGGCTCGTCCTACCGCCGGCGGTGGGCAATCCGGATGTCGGGGGGCTCGTATATACTGCCGAGAGTCGATGCGTCGCGGCCTTTCGTGGAGTTCAGTCGGAGTCCCCGAGCGGCGCGCGGCCTGGCCGCGCGCGGCGGGGCGGCCGCGGCGAAGCGGCGGGTCCGGGCGCCCGACGAGGTGGCTGCTGCTGGCCGTGGGGCTGGCGGCGCTGGGGCCCTGGGGGTGCAGCGCCAACGCCGCCGCGGCCCCCTCGTCGCGGGTCGAGGAGCAGCTCGACTTCGGGGTGGAGATGGCGCGGCGGGGCCTGTGGAGCGAGGCGCTGTTCCGCTTCCAGCAGGCCGACCGGGCGCGGCCCAACGACGTCCGCATCCTCAACAACATCGCGGTGGCCTACGAGGCGGTGGGCCTGTTCGAGCAGGCGCTCGAGGGGTACAAGCGGGCGCTCAAGGTCGACCCCTCGAACCGCGATCTGAGGAACAACTACTCGCGCTTCGTGGAGTTCTACCAGGGCTTCCGGCCGGAGGTGGCCCAGGAGGCCGCGCCCACCGAGGGACAGGGCGAGGCACAGGGCGAGGGTCAGGGCGCGGCCGCCGCGGAGGCGCCGGCACCGACCGCCGAGGCCGCGGACGACGGGTAAAGCCGCCAGACGAGCCGCCGGACCGAGGACCGAGCCAGCCGGCGGCGTTTCTCTAGGAGCCAGGCCATGCGCACCGACACCCGATCCCGCGTCCCATCCGCGCCGCCGGCCTCCCGCCGCCGGGCCCGGCGCTCGCGGCGGCGCGGCTGGACCGCCGCCCTCGCCGGCGCCGCGGTGCTGGCGGCGCTCGCCGGCCTGCTGACGGCGGCCGCCGCCGAGGCGGGGACCACCGAAGTGCGCTTCAAGGTGCCGGTGCGGGCGCGGCTCGATCTCGAAGGGCGCGCGACGGTGACGGTGGCGCCGTTCCTGGTGGTCAGCGAGGAGGGCGAGCGGTCGCTGGAGCGCACCGGGATCGACGTCCAGGGCGAGTTCGAGCGCTACCTCGACCGGCTGCTCAAGCGGCAGACCCGGCTCAAGGTGGTGGAGTCGGGGCCGGTCGACTACCCGACCTACGACCTCCAGGCGCTGGCCGCCGACGGCGACTTCTGGCGCTTCCTCGGCGAGCGGCTGCAGGCCGACCTGATCCTGACCGGCAGCCTCGACTTCGACGTCCAGGACCGCAGCGGCTACCGGACCGAGGAGTACACCTCGCCGTTCGACGGCCGCACCTACTACCGTCAGGTGCTGGTCGAGCAGACCGGCTTCGAGTACGACATCGTGATGCAGGTCTACGACGGCCGCACCGGCGAGCAGCTGTACAGCGACAACTTCAAGGACTTCAAGCAGTTCGAGGGCGAGCGGGCCGATCCGCTGGCCGGCATGTTCGAGAACCTGTACGCGCTCGAGGACCGCATCGCCGGCATCTTCGCCCAGAAAGAGGTGGAGACCTCCCGGCTGCTGTTCACCCGCTAGTGCCACCCGGCGACCGGGGCCCGGCTCCGGCCGTCGCAGATAGCGACAAGGAGCTGCCCGTGACGCCCCTCCGACCCTCCCCCCGGCCCCGCGCGCTGCTGGCGACGTGGGCGGTGCTGGCGGCGCTGGCCGTCCCCGCCGCCGCCCAGTACTACACCCAGTTCGGCAAGAACAAGGTCCAGTTCAAGGACTTCAAGTGGCAGATCTACCACGCGCCGCACTTCGACGTTTACTACTACACCGAGGAGGAGGGGCTGCTGCAGAAGGTGGTGTCCTACGCCGAGAGCGCCTACGACCAGCTCTCCCAGGAGTTCAACCACAAGATCCAGGAGCCCACGGCGCTCATCTTCTACGAGACCCACGCCGACTTCGAGCAGAACAACGTCATCCAGAACTTCATCCCCGAGGGCACCGGCGCCTTCGCCAGCTCGGTCCGCAACCGGATGTTCCTGCCCACCGACCTCCCGGACCACGAGCTGATGGGGCTGATCGTTCACGAGCTGACCCACATCTTCGAGTACCACATCCTGTTCGGCGGCAACCTGGGCCGCGGGGTGGCCGCCAACGTGCCGCTGTGGCTGATGGAGGGCCTGGCCGAGTACATGCGCGGCGAGGAGTCGGCGCGCGAGAAGATGTTCGTGCGCGACGCGGTGGTCAACGACCGCATCCCGCAGGTCACCCAGGGCGACATCCCCGGGTTCTTCGCCTACCGCTACGGCTACGCGGTCTTCGAGTTCATGGAGGAGCGCTGGGGCCGCGAGGGGGTGCAGGACTTCATCTTCGAGCTCCGCAACACGCTGGGCGGGCGGGTCGGCAAGGCGCTCCAGCGCGCCTTCCAGATCGAGCCCGAGGACTTCGACGCCGACTTCCGCCGCTGGCTGCGCCGCAAGTACCTGGCCGAGCTGCTGGAGACCGGCGAGCCGGGTGACTTCGGCCGCCCCTTCCGGGCCGAGGCCAACCGCACCAGCCAGGAGGTCTCGCCGACCGCCTCGCCGTCGGGCGACCTGGTGGCCGCCTTCACCACCATCAAGGGCGACGTCGACGTGGTGCTGTTCGACACCAAGCGCCGGACCCTGCTGCGCAACCTCACCAAGGGCTACTCGGGGGACTACCAGTACTACCTGGCCCAGGAGCTGACCCTGGGGCGCAAGATGGGGCGCGACATCGACTTCTCGCCCGACGGCAACACCATCGCCTTCTTCGCCCGCAAGGACCGCGGGCGCCACCTGGTGCTGATCGACGCCCTCAAGGGCAAGATCGTCGACTCGATCCCGCTCGAGACCTCGCAGCAATTCTCGCCGGCCTGGCACCCCGACGGGCGGCGGATCGCCTTCTCGGGCTACCGGGGCGGCCGCTTCGACATCTTCGAGCTCGACCTCGACAGCCGCCAGGTGCGGGCGCTGACCGACGACGACGTCTTCGACGCCTCCCCCACCTACGCCCCCGACGGCCGCGCGCTGGTGATGAGCTCGGTGGTGGGCGGCTACGCCAAGCTGTTCCGCATCGACCTCGACGACCCGGCGGGCGGGCGGACGCCGCTGCGCGAGGGCGTGCGCTCGAAGGACAACGAGACCGACGCCGTCTTCTCGCGCGACGGCAAGCGGCTCTACTACACCTCCGACGCCAGCGGCGCCAACAACATCTACAGCCTCGACCTCGAGAGCGGCGTCGTGCGCCAGCACACCAACTCGGTGACCGGCTGCTTCCAGCCCACCGTGCTGACCGCCCCCGACGGTCGCGACCGGCTGGTCTTCACCGCCTACTGGAAGGGCCGCTTCCAGCTCTACAGGCTGGACATCGACGAGCCGATCACCGAGCCGGTGGTGGTCACCGAGCAGCAGATGGAGAAGAGCGTGACGCTGGCGCTCGACCAGCTGCCGCGCTTCGAGCCGTCGATCGAGGTCACCCTCGACGACGCCAACAAGGAGAAGTACGGGGGCAAGAAGTTCTACCTCGAGAACGTCGTCGGCGGCACCATCGGCGTCTCCGACGACCAGACCTTCATCGCCCAGATCGCCTTCCTGTTCTCGGACTTCCTGGGCGACCGCAAGATCCTCGCCGCCTTCCAGTCGATCGAGAGCTTCCAGAACTTCGACGTCCTCTACATCGACCAGTCGGACCGCCTCCAGTGGATCCTGCACCTGTTCGACAACCGCGACTTCTTCGTCACCCAGGACCGGCGCACCGGCGAGATCAACCGCACCTCGCTGCTCAAGCAGACCGGCGTCATCGCCTCGCTGGTCTATCCCTTCAACGTCAACCACCGCGCCGAGCTGGGGGCCGGCTACGTCCTGCGCGACATCGACTTCCAGACCTTCCTGCGCGACCCGGACGGCAACCTGATCTTCGACGAAAACGGCTTGCCGATCCCCATCGTGACGCCGCGCGACGACGACTTCCCGCTGGTCCAGGGGGCGCTGATCGGCGACACCGCGGTCTTCGCCTCCTGGGGCGGGGTGAGCGGCCGCCGCTGGCGGCTGTTCGGCAGCTACGCCCCCGACCTCGACGACAGCGGCACCCTGACCTCGACCTACTCGCTGGACGTGCGGCAGTACGTGACCCTGACCCGCCGCAGCAACGTCGCCCTGCGCCTCTACGGCGCCATGAGCGACGGCAACTTCCCCAACCCGATCTACATCGGCGGGCTCGACACCATCCGCGGCTTCGAGTTCCGCTCGCTGGTCGGCGACCGCGCCTTCTACGGCAACGTCGAGGTGCGCTTCCCGCTGCTCGACGTGCTGGCGACGCCGCTGGTCGCCTTCCAGGGCATCCGCGGGGTGATCTTCCTCGACGTCGGCGGCGCCTGGTTCGACGGCATCCAGAGCTTCCGGGCCTGGAACAGCGACCTCAACGCGCTCCAGGACGCGGTCTCCTCGTACGGCTTCGGGCTCACCGTGCGCTTCTTCGGGCTCGACCTCAACTGGGACTTCGCCAAGCGCTGGGACTTCGACAGCTCGGCCTCGGGCTTCGACACCTCGTTCTGGATCGGGCGGCGTTTCTAACAGTCCCGGGGTCGCCCGGCTGATAGCGTGGCTGCGGCCGGAGGCCGCGCCATGAGGATCGAAGTGCTGGGTGGCTACGGGGGCGAGAGCCTGGGCTGCCGCCCCACCTGCCTGCTGATCGACGAGACGGTGGCGCTCGACGCCGGCTCGCTGGCCCAGGGGCTGTCGGTCGAGCGGCAGAGCCGGGTGCGCTCCATCCTGCTCACCCACTCGCACGTCGACCACACCCGCTCGCTGCCGTTCTTCATCGAGAACATCTACGGCCGGATCGAAGGGGCGATCGACGTCTACGCCTCGGAGACCACCATCTACGCGGTGCGCAAGCACCTGTTCAACAACGCCACCTGGCCCGACTTCTCGCGGCTGCCCAACAACCTGCTGCCCGCCATCCGCTTCCACGAGCTGACGCCCGAGCTGCCGGTCACCCTCGACGGGGTGCGCTTCACTCCCTTCGACGTCGACCACCTGGTGCCGACCTTCGGATTCCTGATCGAGCACGGCGGCGCCGCGGTGCTGTGGTCGAGCGACACCGGCCCCACGGTCAGGCTGTGGGAGCTGGCCAACCAGACGGTCAACCTCAAGGCGATCTGTCTCGACACCAGCTTCGACAACGCCATGCAGCAGGTCGCCGACGTCTCGCTGCACCTGACGCCGGCCACCCTGGTGCCGCAGCTCGCCAAACTGGAGCGGCGGGTGCCGGTGCTGCTCCACCACCTCAAGCCGGCCTGCGTCGAGCGCATCCGCACCGAGGTCCGGGCGCTCAAGAACCCCGACCTCAACTTCCTCGAGCAGGGCCGGGTCTACGAGTTCTGAGGCGGGCGGCTGGAGGCGGCTAGAGCGCGGCCGCCGCGGCGTCGACGCCGTTGCGGAAGATGGCCAGGCCGCCGCCCTCGGCCGGCAGCGACTCGCCGCCCTCGGGGCAGAGGTGCCGGCGCCGGTGCCACAGCGGGTGCTGGAAGGGATAGAGGTAGGCGTCGGGGTGGGGCATCAGGCCGAACAGGCGGCCCGAGGGGTCGCAGACCCCGGCGACGCCGCCGGGCGAGCCGTTGGGGTTGTCGGGCCAGCGCTCGGTGGGCCGGCCGCCGGCGTCGACGTAGCGCAGGGCGACCTGCCCGCCCTCCTCGAGCCGCGCCCGGACGCCGTCGTCGGCGGTCAGGAACTTGCCCTCGCCATGCCGCGCCGGCAGCTCGAGAGCGTCCAGCCCGCGGGTCCAGACGCAGGGCGACTCCGGGTCGGCGCGCAGCCGCACCCAGGCGTCGCGGTAGCCGAGCCGGTCGTTGGGGGCCAGGGTGGCGCGCGGCGTCCGGTAGTCGCCTTCGAAGCCCGGCAGCATTCCCAGCCGCACCATCGCCTGGAAGCCGTTGCAGATCCCCAGCGCCAGCCCGCCGGCTTCGATGAACCCGACGAGCTGGTCGTAGAGCCGCCAGCGGATCTTGTTGGCCAGCACGAAGCCGGCCCCCAGGTGGTCGCCGAAGGCGAAGCCGCCGACGAGGGCGAGGATCTCGTAGTCGGCAAGCTGGCGCGGGGCGCGGCCGTCGAGCAGGTCGAGCAGATGGACCCGCTCCGTGGTGGCCCCCACCAGCCGGAAGGCCACCTCGGTCTCGTCCTCGCAGTTGAGCCCCAGCCCGGTCGGGATCAGCACCCGCACCGCGGCGCGGCGGCGGGCCTGGTCGCGGCGCGCGTCAGGCATGGGCGAGACCCTCGCGGAAACGCCGCCGGAGCGCCGCCACCTCGACCGCGAAGAGCGTGTCGCCGCCGCGCCGCAACGTCAGGCGCGGCTCGGCGGTCACCGTGCCCGCCCGGCGGCAGGGTAGCCCGGTGAGGCGCTCCTGGAAGGCGGCGGTCCGGTCGGCGGCCACCGTCACCACGAAGCGGCCGTTGGACTCCGAGAACAGCAGGAGGTCGGGTTCGAGCGCCTCGGCGGGCGCCGCGGGCACCGCGTCGAGGTCGACCTCGGCCCCGAGGCCCCCGGCCATCGCGCAGCGGGCGAGACAGACCGCGAGGCCGCCGCGAGCCGGGGTCGCCGCCGAGCGCACCAGGCCGTCGGCGATGGCGCCGGCCAGCGCCCGGTAGAGCGGCAGGGTGCGGTCGGGGTCGAGCCCCGGCGGCCGCGAGCCGACGTAGGGGGCCGGCTCGCCCAGCTCGGCGTGGCGGCCGTCGCGCGCCCCCAGGTAGCGGAAGTACTCGCTCGCGCCGGTGTGGTCGCCGGTCTCGCCGAGCACGAAAAGGGCGTCGCCCGCCGCCTTGAAGTCCAGGGTCACAGCTCGCTGCACGTCGTCGATCCGCCCCAGCGCCGAGACCAGGAGCGTCGGCGGCACGCAGATCTTGACCCCGCCCATCGTCGACTCGTTCTTCATCGAGTCCTTGCCCGAGATCAGCGGCACCCCGTAGGCGCGGCAGGCGTCGGCCAGGCCGCGGCAGGCGCGGACCAGCTGGGCCAGCTTGTAGGCGCCGTCGGGGTTGGCGGGCGAGGCCACCGGGTCGGGCCAACAGAAGTTGTCGAGCGCCGCGATGCGGTCGAGGCGCGCCCCGGCCGCGACCTGACGGCGCACCGCCTCGTCGACCGCGGTGGCGGCCATGGCCCAGGTGTCCAGGTCGGAGAGGAACGGGTGGATCCCCTCGGAGAGCACGAAGCCGGCCGGCGAGCCGTGGCGGGTCAGGAACACCGTCGCCTCGGCCGGCACGTCGGCCTCGACCCCCACCCAGGGCTTGACCGCGGACAGCCCCTTGACCTCGTGGTCGTAGTGGCGGGCCTTGGCCTCGCCGCTCGCCAGGTTGGGGCGGGCGAGCAGCGCCAGCAGCGTCTCGCCGCAGTCGGCGGGGCGCTCGTCCGGCTCGTCGAAGACCGGCCGCCGCCAGCGGGCCTCGAGCCGCATCTCGGGGAGGCCGTCGTGGAGGAACTCCATGTCGAGGAGCGCCACGGTCTCCTCGCCCCAGGTCACGTGGAGCCGGCCGTCGCCGGTGAACTCGCCGAGTGCCGTCGCCTCGACCCCGCGGCGGCGGGCCAGCTCGAGGAAGGCGTCGAGCTTGTCGGGCGGCACCGCCACCGTCATCCGCTCCTGGGCCTCCGACAGGAAGACCTCCCAGGGGGCGAGACCGGCGTACTTGAGCGGCGCCCGCTCGAGGTCCAGCTGGGCGCCGCCGGGCCCGCGCGCCATCTCGCCCACCGACGAGGACAGCCCGCCGGCGCCGTTGTCGGTGATCGCCGAGTAGAGCCCGTGGCCGCGCGCCTCGAGCAGGAAGTCGAACATCATCTTCTGGGTGATCGGATCGCCGATCTGCACCGCCTGGGCGGGCGAGGACTCGTCCAGCGCCGCCGACGAGAAGGTGGCGCCGTGGATGCCGTCGGCGCCGATCCGCCCGCCGACCATCACCACCGCGTCGCCCGGCCGTGCCGCCTTGCGCTCGCCGGGGGCGCCGCCGACGGTGACCGGCAGGGCGCCGACGGTGCCGCAGAAGACCAGCGGCTTGCCCAGGTAGCGCTCGTCGAACAGCTCCCAGCCGCGCCCGTAGGGCACGCCGCTCTGGTTGCCGCCGTCGATCACGCCCTCGTGCACCCCGTCGCGGATCCGCCGCGGGTGCAGCAGCCCGCGCGGCAGCTCGCCGCGGTGA
>JBFGCA010000108.1:0-16901 GCA_041567315.1 Thermoanaerobaculia bacterium
CTCGGAGCGGATGGCCGAGCTGCTGCGCGCGGCGCGCCAGCAGTTCGACATCGTGGTCGTCGACACGCCACCGGTGCTGATGGTCTCGGACCCCATCCTGGTGTCGACCATCAGCGACGGGGTGGTGCTCTGCTGCCGGGCGGGCAAGGTTCTGCGCGAGGACGCCCGCTCGTGCCACGACCGCCTGCGGATGGCCGGGGTGCGGGTGCTGGGGGTGGTCCTCAACCGCTTCCGGCCGGTGCGCGGCGGCTACTACGACCGCCGCTACGTGTACTACGAGGCGTACGCCGAGCCCGAGGAGGCGGCGACGGCGGACTCGGCGGCCTGATCGACCTCCACCTCCATCTGCTGCCGGGCGTCGACGACGGACCGGCGAGCTTCGAGGAGGCCGCCGCCATGTGCCGGCGGGCGCTCGACGACGGCTGCCGGGGGCTGGTGGCGACGCCCCACCAGCGGCTGGGGATCTGGTGGAACGACGACGACGCGCTGCTGCGCGACCTGCTTCGCCGGCTCGAGGGGCGGATCGGCCCGGCGCCGCGGCTCCACCTGGGCGGCGAGATCCGGGTCGACGGCGAGCTGCTCGACGCGGTCGAGAACCTGCCGGCCTCGGGGCTGCTGCCGCTCGCCGGCTCGCGCTATCTGCTGCTCGAGCTGGACCGCCGCGGGGCCGGCCCGGCGCCCGAGCCGCTCCTCCACGAGCTGCTGGTGACCGGCTGGCGGCCGATCGTCGCCCATCCCGAGTTCGCCCCCCAGCTCACCGCCGCGGCCGGCTTGCCGCGGCGCCTGGTGGAGATGGGGGCCCGGCTGCAGGTGACGGCGGCAAGCCTCATCGGCGGCCGGGGGCGGGGCGCTCAGCGCCGGGTGCTGGAGCTGCTCGACGACGGCCTGGTCCACTTCGTGGCCAGCGACGCCCACGACCTGGAGCGGCGGCCCCCGGGTCTCGCCGAGGCCCGGCGGGCGCTCGAGGGGCGGTACGGGGCGGCGGCGGCCGCCCGGCTGACCAGCGACAACCCGCAGGCGGTCCTCGACGACCGGACGCTGCCGGCCGACCCCGCCGCCGGAGCCTGAACTGGACGGCGGCAGCCACCCGGCGGCGACTGCGGCCGGTGATACGCTGCGGCGGCCGGGGAGAGACCAGATGCCGACGCAGTTCAGCCACCGCTCCCGGCTGCCGCTGACCCTCCTCCTCGCCGCCCTGCCGTGGCTCGCCGTCGCGCCGGCGCGGCCGGCCGATCCCTTCTACGCCGGTCTGCTCGAGAGCGGGGCGCGGGCGCTGGCGCGCGGCGATCACGCCGAGGCCGCCCGGCACCTGCGCATCGCCTGCTTCGGCCTGCTCGAGGAGCCGCCGTTGCTGGCCGAGGGTCTCGCCCGCCTGGCGGTGGCCCGGATCGCGCTGGGCGACGCCGACGGGTTCACAGACGCCGCCCGGCGGCTGCTCGAGGTCGAGGCCCTCTTCGACGGCTACTCGGCGTCGGAACTGGACGCCGCCGAGCGCCGGGCCTTCGAGCAGGCCTTGCTCGACCACCTGCCGGCGGCCGAGCTCGAGGCCTCGCCGACCTTCGCGCCGCGCGTCGCCGAGCGCGAGGCGAGCCGGCTGGCGGCGCTACCGCCGCGCGAGCGGCGGCTGGAGCTCGAATCCGGGCTGGCGCGGGCGCCGGGCGACGCCGCGCTGCTGCTGCAGCTCGCCGAGCTGGAGCTGGCCGACGGCAGGACCCGGCAGGCCGTCGACTGGCTCGACCGGCTGCTCGCCGCCGAGCCGGAGAACGCCAAAGCCCGCTGCCTGCGCGGCGCCGCGACGGTGGACGGCAACCGCTGCGCCGAGGCGGTCGCCGACCTCGAGCTGTGCGCGGCAGGGACCGTCGGAACCGAGGTCGCGGTCGCCCGGCTCGACTGTCTGGTGAAACTGCGCCGCTGGGAAGGCGCGGCCGCGGTGCTGGCCGAGCTGCCGGCGGCGACCCGCGCGGCGACCCGGGTCGCCCGGCTGGCAACCCGCGTCGAGCGCGAGACGGTGCGGCTGGCGCCGCGGACGGACGGCGAGGCGGTCGAGGTCGGCACCCCGCCGCCGGCGGTTGGGACGACCCCCGCCGCGACACCCACGGCGGCGGCGGGCTCGGGGCTTCCGGAGCCCGGCGCCGCCGACCGCACCGAGCTCGAAGCGGTGACCGGACGGCTGAACGCGGTGCCGGAGGCCACCGAGATCCCCGCCCTCCTGGCGCGGGCACGGGCGCTGGCCGAGCGCCGCCCGGACTGGCCTGAGGCCCAGTTCCTGGCCGCCCAGCTGGCCTATCACGCGACCGCCTGGGACGAGGCGGTGCGCTTTTTCGAGCGCGGCGGCGAGCCGGGCGACGAGCGCCCCGCACTGCTCTTCTACTGGGCGGTGGCGCTCCACGAGAGCGGGCGGCCGCAGGCCGCGGCAGTGGCGCTCGAGCGGGCGCTGCCGGGGATCGAGCCCAGCGAGTTCGTCCGCGGCTGGGCCGAGCGCATCCGCCACTCGGCCGACGACGGCGCTCCGTGAGCCACGGGTAGGCCGTCCCGGGGCTGTGAAATAGTTCACAGCTCTAGGTTTGACGCCCTCCGGCCGGCCGCGTATGCTTGCGAGAGACCAGGGAGACCCGGTGGAGGGAAGCTGATGCAGCGCAGCGCAATCGCGACTCTGGGGGGGTTGTTGTTGGGGGCGGCGGCCTTTGCGCAGGTACCCGCGATCACGGTGGGCGACCTCGAGTGCCTGCAGGCCCGCGAGCACACGCTGCCGACCAACGCCGTGCTGACGGCCGAGGTCAAACCCGAGGTGGGCGGGGCGAGCGTCCGGCTCTACTTCCGCCGGCTCAATCCAGTAGGGGCGCTCTACTACGACGAGCTGCACGCCGCCGGTGGCGGTCGCTACTGGACGGTCTTCCCCAAGCCGGAGTACCGCGAGCAGCAGCAGCTCACCGACGAGTGGTGGGAGGTGCTGGTCGACCGCGACTGGATGCAGGGCCACGACCGCCAGTGGCTCGAGGACTGGCTGGAGGCGCAGGAGAACGAGGCGGCCGAGTACTTCGTCGCCGTCCACGACGCCGCCGGCGCGCGGCTCGCCAAGTCGCCGACCCGGCTGGTGGAGGTGCGCGAGGCGGACGACTGTCCGCTGGAGCTGGACCAGCGGCAGGCCGGCTGGGCCCACAACCTCACCGTCGGCGAGACCACCGAGGTGCAGGCCGGGCGCCAGGTCTTCCACTGGCTGTGCGACGGCATCGTCACCCGGATCGGGGCGGACGACGTGCTGCGCGAGGACGACTACTGCCGAGCCTGCGTGGTCGCGATGCTGCCGCGCCTGGCGCCGGTGGTGGGCGTGATGCTGCCCTTTATCGACCCCGAGCCGTCCTCGCCGACGCAGCCGCCCATCCTCAGCAGCCCCTGACCCCGGCCGCGCCAGCCGATGGCGCATCCGAGCCGAGACGCCGGCCGCGGACGCCGCGACCCGGGCTCTGAAGCCCCTGCCACCCCACCGATGACCGTCAACGCCAGCCGGCTGCTGGAGCGGATCCGCGACCGCCGGGCGGTGGTCGGCATCGTCGGCATGGGCTACGTCGGGCTGCCGCTGGCGCTCACCTTCGCGGGCCGCGGCTTCAAGGTGCTGGGCTTCGACGTCGAGGGCGAGAAGGTCGAGCGGCTCAACGCCGGCGACAGCTACATCCACCACGTGGACGGCGGCCGGCTGCGTCAGGCGGTCGCGGACGGCCGGCTCGCCGCCACCGGCGACTTCGCCCGCCTCGGCGAGCCGGACGCGCTGCTGATCTGCGTGCCGACGCCGCTCACCCCCGAGCGCGACCCCGACCTGAGCTTCGTCACCGGCACCGCCGAGCGGATCGCCGCGGTGCTGCGCCCGGGGCAGCTCGTGGTCCTGGAGTCGACCACCTACCCGGGCACCACCGACGAGGTGCTGCGCCAGATCCTCGAGCGCAGCGGCCTGGCCTGCGGAAGCGACTTCTTCCTCGCCTACTCGCCCGAGCGCGAGGACCCCGGCAACCCGCGCTACGGCACCGAGTCGATCCCCAAGGTGGTGGGCGGCGTCGACGAGGCTTCGGCCGAGCTGGCGACCGCCCTCTACGAGCAGATCGTGGTCCGCGCCGTGCGGGTGTCGAGCGCCCGCGCCGCCGAGGCCACCAAGCTGATGGAGAACATCTTCCGGGCGGTAAACATCGCCCTGATCAACGAGCTGAAGCTGGTCTACGACCGCATGGGGATCGACGTCTGGGAGGTGCTCGACGCCGCCGCCACCAAGCCGTTCGGGTTCATGGCCTTCTCGCCGGGCCCCGGTTGGGGCGGTCATTGCATCCCCATCGACCCCTTCTATCTGTCCTGGAAGGCCCGCCAGTTCGGCATCGAGCCGCGGTTCATCGAGCTGGCGGGCGAGGTCAACGTCGAGATGCCTCGCTACGTGGTGGACAAGCTCCGGCGGGCGCTCGAGGAGCGCGGCCGGCCGCTCCGCGGCAGCCGGGTGCTGCTGCTCGGCCTGGCCTACAAGCCGGACGTCGCCGACCCGCGAGAGAGCCCCGCCTTCGAGATCCTCGCCGAGCTGCTCGCGGCGGGGGCGGAGGCCAGCTATCACGACCCGCACATCGCCGAGGCGCCCAGCATGCGTTCCTGGCAGCACCTGCCGCCGTTGCGGTCGCAACCGCTGTCGGCCGAGCTGCTCGCCGCCCAGGACGCCGCCGTCCTGGTCACCCACCACGCGGCAGTGGACTACGACCTGGTGCTGGAGCACGCGCCGCTGGTGGTCGACACCCGCGGGGTCTACCGGCAGCCCCACCCCAAGGTCGTCAAGGCGTGAGCCGGGTCCTCATCTCGACCTCCTCCTTCGGCGTCCACGACCGCGCTCCCCTCGACCGGCTCGAGGCGGCGGGGGTCGACTACCGCCTCAATCCCCACGGGCGGCGGCTGGCACCCTCCGAGACCCGCGAGCTGCTGCGCGGCGCCGCCGGGCTGATCGCCGGCACCGAGCGCCTCGACCGCGCGGTCCTCGAAGCGGCCCCCGACCTGAGGGTCATCTCGCGCTGCGGGGCGGGTCTCGACAACGTCGATCTCGAGGTCGCCGCCGAGCTGGGGATCGCGGTCCGCCACACCCCCGAGGCCCACGTCGAAGCGGTGGCCGAGCTGGCCCTGGCCGCCATCCTCGACCTGTCGCGCGGTCTGAGCGCCGCCGACCGGGCGCTCCGCGACGGCCGCTGGCAGCGCCCACCGGGCCGTCTGCTCGGCGGCAAGACGGTGGGCATCGTCGGGCTGGGTCGGGTCGGGCGCCGGCTGGTCGAGCTGCTCGCCCCCTTCCGGGTCCGGGTGCTGGCCCACGACCCGCGGCCCGACCCGGAGTTCGCCCGCCGCCACCAGGTCCGCTACCTGCCGCTCGAGGAGCTGCTGGCGGCGGCCGACGTGGTGAGCCTCCACCTGCCGGCCCAGCCGGGCGGCGCGCCGCTCCTCGACCGGCGGCGGCTGGCGGTGATGAAGGAGTCGGCGCTGCTGATCAACACCGCCCGCGGCGGTCTGGTGGACGAGGCGGCGCTCGCCGAGGCGCTGGACGGGGGCCGGCTGGCCGGCGCCCATCTGGACGTGTTCGCCGAGGAGCCCTACGATGGACCGCTGAGAAGCTGCCCGGCGGCGCTCTTGACCCCGCACCTGGGGGGATACGCCGCCGAGGCCAGAAGCGAGATGGAGCTGCAGGCGGTCGAGAACCTGTTGGCGTGCCTTGCCGGCGAGGCGGGCTCGTGAAGCGCGCCCTGGTGACCGGCGGCTCCGGCTTCCTGGGCAGCCACATCGCCGACGCGCTGTCGGCCCGCGGCTACCGGGTGACGGTCTTCGACCTGGTGCCGTCGCCCTATCTCCAGCCCGGCCAGGAGATGGTCACCGGCGACGTCCTCGACGCCGCGGCGCTGCGCCGGGCGGCGGCGGGCACCGACTGCATCTACCACCTGGCGGGGCTCGCCGACCTCAACGAGGCCCGCGCCCAGCCGGTCGAGGCGGCGCGCCTCAACCTGCTGGGCACCGTCAACGCCCTGGAGGCGGCCCGCGAGGCCGGCACCGGCCGCTTCCTGTTCGCCTCGACGGTCTACGTCTCGAGCCGGGCGGGCGGCTTCTACCGCTGCTCGAAGCAGGCCTGCGAGTCCTACGTCGAGGAGTACCAGAGCCAGTTCGGGCTGCCCTACACCATCCTGCGCTACGGCAGCCTCTACGGGCCGCGGGCCACCGAGGCCAACGGCGTCCTGCGGCTGCTCAAGCAGGCGGCCGGCGGCGGCCGCATCCGTCACGTCGGCACCCCCGAGGACACCCGCGAGTACGTCCACGTCGCGGACGCGGCGCGGCTCAGCGCCGACGCCCTGGACGCCGCCTACGAGAACGCCCACCTGACCATCACCGGGCACCATCCGACCCGCCTGCGCGACCTGTTCACCATGTTCTCCGAGATCCTCGGGCGGCGGCTGGAGATCGAGTACGTGGCGCCCGAGGACGAGTTCCAGGACGCCCACTACCGGGTCACCCCCTACGCCTTCCGCCCGCCGGTGAGCCGCAAGCTCACCGCCGACTGCTACGTCGACATGGGTCAGGGCCTGCTCCAGATGCTCGAGGAGCTGCACCATCCGGGGACGGCGGTGGTGGCCGCCCCCGGCGGCGACGAGGGCGAATGAACGTCGCCATCGTCACCGCCCGCGCCGGCAGCAAGTCGATCCCCGACAAGAACACCGCCCCGGTGGCCGGCCGCCCGCTGGTCGGCTACCCGATCGCCGCCGCCGCCCGGGCGCGCCGGGTGGCCGCCACCTTCGTGTCGACCGACGGCGACTCGATCGCCGAGGTCGCCCGCCGGGCCGGCTGCGAGGTGATCCGGCGCCCGCCCGAGCTGGCCGGCGACCGCGTCAACCACGGCGAGGTGATCCGCCACGCCGTCGACTGGGTCGACGAGCGCTGGCCCGAGCTGGCCAACGTCGTGCTGCTGCTCGGCAACACCGTGATGGTCGACGGCGAGCTGATCGACCGCTGCCTGGAGCTGCTCGAGGAGCGCCCCGACCTGGATTCGGTGATGACCGTGTGGGAGGCGGCCGACGACCACCCGCTGCGGGCGCTGGAGATCGACGACGGCCTGCTCCGCCCCTACGGCGACCCCGATCGGCAGGTGTCGACCGAGCGCCAGTCCTATCCGCCGGCCTACTACTACGACCAGGGGGTGTGGGCGTTCCGCAAGCAGTGCGCCGCGCGCCGCGACGGGCCCAACCCGTGGTGGTGGATGGGCCGCCGCTGCCATCCGCTGGTCCGCAACTGGGTGACCGGCCGCGACGTCCACACCCGGCTCGACCTCGCGGTCGCCGAGTGGTGGCTGTCGCAGCTGCCCGGGGTCCGCGAGCTGTGAGCCCGGCACGTCCCGAGCTGGCACGTCCCGGGCTGGCCGGCCTCGAGGCCGTCGTCTTCGACGCCGACGGCGTGCTGCTCGAGTCCACCGACATCAAGCAGCGGGCCTTTCTCGACCTCTTCGCCGCCCACCCCGAGCACCACCCGGCGATCGTCGAGCACCATCAGCAGAACCTCGGCGTCTCGCGGTTCCGCAAGTTCGAGTGGATCTACCGGCACCTGCTGGAGCGGCCGCTGCCCGCCAGCGAGAGCGAGCGGCTGAACCGCGAGTACTCGGCCCTGGTGCTCGACCGCACCCTGGCCTGCCCGCTGGTGCCGGGCACCCGCGAGCTGCTCGGCTGGCTCGAAGGCCGGCTGCCGGCCTTCGTGGCCTCGGGCGCGCCGCAGGGCGAGCTGGAGACGGTGCTCGAGGGCCACGGTCTGCGGCGCTACTTCGCCGGGGTGTGGGGCACGCCGCGGGAGAAGCACGAGATCCTCGCCACCCTGCTGGCCGAGCGCGGCTGGCGCCCCGAGCAGGTGCTGATGGTGGGAGACGCGATCTCCGACTACCGCGCCGCCCGCCGCACCGGGGTGCGGTTCGTGCTCCGCCGCACCGCCGACCAGGAGCCCTACTGCCGCGACCTCGAGGTGGAGCGAGTGGACGACCTGCTGGATCTGCGGGAGCTGCTGGCCGAGGCAGTAGCGGCGGCCGGGGTCGCCAGTGGACCGGCGATCTGAGGGCTTCCCGGATGTGCAAGGCCGACCCGGAGGAGGCACCGCTGGCGGCAGGCGCGGAGCAGGCGTCGTGACCAAGGTCCCGCTGATCGATCTCAGGGCGCAGCACGCCACCCTGCGCGACGAGATGCGGGCCGCCGTCGACCGCTTGGTGGAATCGCAGCAGTTCATCCTCGGGCCCGAGGTCGAGGCGCTCGAGCAGGAGCTGGCAGCCTACTGCGAGTCGCGCTTCGCGATCGGGGTCTCCTCCGGCACCGACGCCCTGCTGGCGGCGCTGATGGCGCTCGGCGTAGGCCCGAGCGACGAGGTGGTGACCACCCCGTTCTCCTTCTTCGCCACCGCCGGGGTGGTGACCCGGCTCGGCGCGCGGCCGGTGTTCGTGGACATCGAGCCGGAGACCTTCAACCTCGACCCCGACGCCCTGCCCGCGGCCCTCGGGCCCCGCACCCGGGCCGTCGTCCCGGTGCATCTCTTCGGCCAGACCGCCGACCTGGACCCCATCCTGGCTGCCGCCGCCGAGGCCGGCGTCCCGGTGGTCGAGGACGCCGCCCAGGCGATCGGCGCCGACTACCGGGCCGCCGGGCGGGCTCGGTGGGCCTCATCGGCTGCTTCAGCTTCTTCCCCACCAAGAATCTCGGCGGCTGGGGCGACGGCGGGCTGCTGACCACCGGCGACGAGGCATTGGCCGAGCGTCTGCGCCGGCTGCGGGTGCACGGCTTCGGCGACACCTACCACAGCGTCGAGGTGGGCGGGAACCTCCGGCTCGACACCCTGCAGGCGGCGGTGCTGCGGGTCAAGCTGCGCCACCTGGAGTCGTGGCACGACGGCCGCCGCCGCAACGCCGCCCGCTACCGGGAGCTGCTCACCGCCGCCGGGCTGGTGGGCGAGGACCGGCTCCGGCTTCCCGTCGAGGCCGGCCACGGCCGGCACATCTACCACCAGTACGTCGTCCGCTGCCGCCGCCGCGACGAGCTGCAGGCCCACCTCAGCGAGCAGGGCATCGGCTGCGCCGTCTACTACCCGGTGCCCTTCCACCTCCAGGAGTGCTTCGCCGACCTCGGACACCGCCCGGGAGACTTCCCCCACGCCGAGGCCGCGGCCCGCGAGGTGCTCGCGCTGCCCGTCTACCCGGAGCTGGACGCCGAGGGCGCCCGCGCGGTGGTCGACGCCGTGGCCTCGTTCTACGCCGGCTGAGGCCCCCGAACCGGCCCGGACCCGCTCAGGGCGCGCGCCCGCCGCGGCGGCGCCCGACGGCCGGCTGGCCGCCTACGCGCCCGAAGCCGAGCCCGTCTTGCGGCCGATCATCACGAACAGACCGCCCTCCCGGTTGCCGCTGAAGATCAGACCGAGCTGCACCAGGAGGTGATCGAGCGGACTGCCCGCCGGCCGGCGACGGAAGAGCTTCTCGCCGCTCGCGAACGGCTCGAACGCCCGGGTCTTGGGGATGCCGCTGACGAACTCGAAGCCGCTCCGCCGGAACCACCCCAGCACCTCGCCGATGGTGTGCTTCGACTCGTGCGGGTTGCGGTACTGGTCCAGGAACCAGGTCCGCTTGCGGGACTGGCCGAGGGCGGTGCCGCGCAGCCGCGGATCGAGCCAACCGAGCCGGTTTCCGGACAGCCGGAACAGCAGCCGGCGCAGGTCGGTGGGCAGCCGCCCGATCCGGTTGTAGAGCCCGACGACGACGTAGCCCCCCTCCCGGACCAGGCCGCCGAGCGCCCGGAAGCCGCCGCACGGGTCGCCGGTGTGATGCAGGACGCCGTTGGCGATCACCAGATCGAAGCTGCCGGCGGCCACCACCGGCCGGAAGAGGTCCATCTGCACGAAGGTGACGCTGTCGATGCCGTTGTCTTCCTTGAACCTCTGGGCCAGCTTGAGCGAGTTCAGACACATGTCGGTTGCCACCACCGTCCGGCCGGGCGCCAGGGCCAGGAAGTTGCTGAGCTGGCCGGTGCCGCAACCGGCCTCCAGGATCCTGGCGCCGGCGGGCACCTGCTCGTCGAGCAGGCGCGCGAACACCCCCTGCCGGGCCTTCCGTTTGAGGCTGCCGGCCGTGTCCAGCCCCTCGTAGTCGGGGAACGGCGTCTCCTCGTAGAACGACTTGACCCGCTCGGTCAGGCCGCCCGGCGCGGCGGGCTCGTCGCGCCAGAAGAGCAGCGGGATGCCGGAGTCGAGCTCGAACCTCCGCCCGCACCCCGCGCAGCGCAGCGCCGCCGCTTCCCCGTCGGCCTGGAGCGCCGCCGCGCATGCCGGGCAGACCAGGAGCCCGGGCTCGGACCGCAGCAGATCGGGGACGGCGCCGTGCTTCACGGGAGTCGAGTTCGGCGGCCCGCCGGTCGGCTTTCTGACCGGGCCGCCGGCTGCGAGGCGCCCTGCTTCTAGAAGAGCGCGTAGATGAAGGGAGCGAGCGCGCTCGAGGTGGCCGTGACGAAGAGGCCGATGACCAGGAGCAGGGCAACCAGGACGACCATCCAGACCTTGCCCTCCTGCTTGAGGAACTCCCAGTACTCCTTGAGCAGAGCGATCATCGTGGTCTCCCCGCGCGGCGATTATACCCGCTCAGTGCTGGCGCCGGTAGCGCTCCAGCGTGAAGAGACCGGGCTTCTTGGCCAACCAGTAGCTCGCCCGGCGCCGCTTCCAGGAGGCGTCCAGCGGCGCGCGGACCAGCAGGCGCTGCAGCAGGCCGACCGGCGTGACCACCAGATAGAAGAACAGCCCGAGGACGGTCGCCGACAGCCCCCGGCCCAGCGCCTCGGCGGCCTTCATCCAAAGCCGGTGGATCGGCGCCCACAGGCCCGGCAGCAGCAGGGCGAGCCCGGCGACGCCGGCGGCGAGCACGCCCAGTACGGCGGCCCGGACCGGGTGCTCGAAGACCCAGGAGAGGATCGCCAGGATCAGCAGCACGCCGCCGAGGATGAGACCGAAACGGCGCGGCTCGCGACTCTCCGCGGTCGGCGACTCGCCCTGGCTCCGGTTGCCCGACGGGTCCCAGTCGACCGGCGTCGCCTGCTTCTTGCTCTCGACGAGATACGGACCCAGGGCTACGGCGTCCATGTGGGTGTGAGCGAAGCAGTGGTAGGCCTCGGCCGGCGTGCACACGATGGGCTCGCCGCGCACGTTGAACGAGGTATTGACCAGGAGCGGACAGCCGGTCTTGGCGTGAAAGCGCTCGAGCAGAGCGTAGAGGAGCGGTTGTTCTTCGCTCGCGACGGTCTGGACGCGGGCCGAGTCGTCGACGTGGGTGACGGCCGGCAGCTTGGAGCGCACGACCTTGAGGCGCTCCAGACCGTGCGCCGTCTGGTCGGCGTTCGGGATCCGCTGCGTCTCGCCGACCTGGCAGACCAGCAGCATGTACGGACTCGCCACGTCGAGGTCGAAACACCCGGCGGCGTGCTCGAGCAGCACCGCCGGCGCGAAGGGCCGGAACGACTCGCGGAACTTGATCTTCAGGTTGAGGGTGGCCTGCATCTCCGGATCGCGCGGGTCCCCCAGGATGGAGCGCGAGCCCAGCGCCCGGGGCCCGAACTCCATCCGCCCCTGGAACCAGCCCACCACCTTGCCGGCGGCGAGCAGGTCGCTGACCCGGTCCACCAGCTCCTCGGTGCCGGCCAGGCGCGTCGCCTCGATGCCGCGCTCGGTCAGGAAGCGGCCGATCTCCTGTTCGCTGAACGCGGGACCGAGCAGCGAGGCCCGCTGCCGGTCGTGCACCCCGTCGGCGGTCCGGGGCGCCCCCAGCAACTGGTGATGGACGAACAGGGCCGCCCCCAGCGAGCCCCCCGCGTCGCCTGCCGCCGGCTGGATCCACAGACCCTCGAAGGGCCCCTCGCGCAGGATGCGGCCGTTGGCCACGCAGTTGAGCGCCACCCCCCCGGCCAGCACCAGGTTCTTCTCGCCGGTCAGCTCGTGGGCGTGGCGGACCAGGCGCAGCATGGCCTCTTCGGTCACCGCCTGGATCGAGCGCGCCAGGTCCATGTCGAGCTGGGTCAGCTCCGACTCGGGCCGCCGCTCGGCCCGCCCGAACAACCGCGCGAAACTGCGGTTGGTCATCTTGAGACCGGCGCAGTAGTCGAAGTGCTCCAGGTTGAGCCGTAGCGAGCCGTCCTCGCGGAGATCCACCAGCTCGTCGAGGATGCGATCCACGTGCTTCGGCTCGCCGTAGGGCGCCAGGCCCATCAGCTTGTACTCCCCCGAGTTGACCTTGAAGCCCGTGTAGTAGGTGAAGGCCGAGTAGAGCAGACCCAGCGAATGCGGGAAGTGCAGCTCCTTCAGGATCTGGATCGCGTTGCCCTCGCCGCACCCGATGCTGGCGGTCGCCCGCTCGCCGACGCCGTCGGTGGTGACGATCGCCGCGCGCTCGAAGGGCGAGGGGAAAAACGCGCTGGCGGCGTGCGACTCGTGATGCTCGGTGAACAGCAGCGGCCCGTCCCAGGCCAGCTCGCGGCGGATCACCTCGCGGATCTTGAGCTTGGTCTTGAGCCACTGCGGCATCGCCTTGAGGAACGAGCGGATGCCGGCCGGGGCGAAGGTCAGGTAGGTCTCGAGCAGGCGGTGAAATTTTGGAATCGGCTTTTCGTAGAAGACCACGTAGTCGAGCTGCCGCGCGCTCTCTAGCCCGGCTTCCCGAAGGCAGTACGCGGCCGCGCGCGCCGGAAAGTCGGCGTCGTGCTTCTCGCGCGAGAAGCGCTCCTCCTGGGCGGCGGCGACGATCTCCCCGTCTCGCAACAGGCAGGCGGCACTGTCGTGATAGAAGGCCGACAAGCCCAGGATCGTCGTCGTCATGGCGCGCAAAAAAGGCGAGGGACGGCAAACAGTACGAAAGCCGATCCACCGAGTCAACCGACCGGCGACCCGTATACTCCGCGGCCATGTTGTCACCCGGGCCGTCGGCGGGAAAGCGGCTCTTCTTTCGGGCCGTGACCCTGGCGCTTCTCGTGGTCGCGCTGTGGATCGCGACCGGTCTCTTGCTGGCGGCCCGCCGGGGTTCCGAGGCCCCGCCGGGCTCGCTGCGCTACGGACTCGACCGGCTGACGCCGCTCTATCCCAACATGACCGCGAGCGAGATCGAGCAGCTCCTGACCGAGACCTGGAGTCGCGAGTACGTCTACGCGCCGCTGGTGCAGCACCGGGAGGGCGCCATCGAGGGCCGCTGGGTCAACGTCGATCCCGCCGGCTTCCGCCGCTCCGCGAGCCAGGGGCCCTGGCCACCGGACGCGGAGGCCTTCAACGTCTTCGTCTACGGGGGCTCGACCGCCTACGGATACGGCGTCGCCGACGGGCAGACCATTCCCTCGTTCCTCCAGGAGGAGCTGGACGCGGTGGGCTGCGGGCCACGGGTCGCGGTCTACAACTTCGGGCGCGGCAACTACTACAGCGAGCAGGAGCGGGTGCTGTTCGAGATCCACCTGACGTCCGGGCTGCTGCCCGACGTCGCGATATTCGTGGACGGCTTCAACGAGTGGAAGGACGCGCCCAAGTTCACCCGTCGTCTCGAATACCTGATGAGCGAGTCGCCCGGACAACTGACCCGCCGCGCGCTGAAGAGCCTGCCACTGGTGGACCGGCTACGGCTGGCGAGCGGAGCACCGGCGGACGCCGAGGACGGGCGGATTGCCGACGCACCGGCCGCCGACGCTCGGGCCGACGGCGAGCGCTGGCTGGCACGCTGGCTGCGGGGCAAGCGGCTGATCGCCGCCGCCGGCCGCGAGTTCGGGATGTCGACCTATTTCGTCTGGCAGCCGGTCCCCCTCTACGACTACCGCCTGGAGCTGCACCCCTTCGCCGCCGAGGTGGAGGAGGACTTCGCCCAACCCGGCTACCAGGCGTTGCGCCACGGCTATGAGCGACTGGATCGGATGCGGGCGAGCCACCCCGACCTCGAGCCGGCCGGCGACTTCCTGTGGCTGGCGGACGCGCAGCGGGACCGCAGCGAGCCGCTCTACGTCGACGCCGCCCACTACACCGCGAGCTTCAGCCGCCACGTCGCGGCGCGCATCGGCGCCTTCGTCGCCGGCGGTCTCGACTGCGCCCCGGATGCCGGCCGGGACTAGCCCGGCGACAGCCCCACCGGGTCGGCCGGCCGCTCGGCGCTCTCCGACTGCAGCCGCCAGAGCCGGGCGTAGAGACCGGCGGCGGCGAGCAGCTGCCGGTGGTCGCCGCGCTCGATCAGACGGCCACCGTCGAGGACCAGGATCTGGTCGGCGGCGGCGACGGTCGACAGCCGGTGGGCGATCACCACCAGCGTGCGGTCCGCCCTGAGACGCGCCAGCGACTCCTGGATCAGGCGCTCCGACTCGCTGTCGAGGTGGCTGGTCGCCTCGTCGAGGATCAGCAGGTCCGGATCGCGGAGGACCGCGCGGGCGATCGCCAGCCGCTGGCGCTGGCCCGACGACAGTCGATGACCGCGCTCGCCAACCAGAGTGTCGTAGCCCGCGGTCAGGTCGGCGATGAACTCCTCGGCGTGCGCCACCCGGGCGGCGGCACGGATCTCCTGGTCGCTCGCTTGCGGGCGGCCGAAGGCGATGTTGTCGCGGACGCTGGCGTGGAGCAGCAACGTGTCCTGGCTGACCACCGCCAGATGGCGCCGCCAGCTCTCCCAGTCGAGCTCGCGCAGGTCGACCCCGTCGACCAGGATCGCGCCCTCGGTCGGCTCGTAGAGCCCCAGAAGCAGGTCGGCGACGCTCGACTTGCCGCCCCCCGACTCGCCGACCAGCGCGGTCATCGTGCCACGCCGCAGGCGCAGCGACAGGTCGCGCACCGCCCAGCGCTCGCCGTCGAGATAGCGCAGCGACACCCGGCTAAACTCGATCGCCTGGCGCACACCGGAGAACGGCCGGCCGCCGGAGCGCGGGTACTGCTTGTCGTCGCGGCGCAGGATCCGCTCCAGCCGGCGGACGAACTCCCAGTGGCTGGCGACGTGACCCAGCCGGTCGTTGACGAACTTGATCCGCGGCAGCAGCCGGTAGAGGACGAAAAGGAAGGTGACCAGGCGCGGCAACGATCCCGGATCGCGGCCGTAGATCAGCGCGTAGCCGCCGATCAGGAAGGCTGCCACGCCCAGCACGGTAATGGCGTCGGCCAGCGGACCGATGGTGGCGTTCCAGGTCAGCCCCTGCCGGCGGTGGGTCACGGCGTCGCTGATCGCCTCCTCGACCTGCTCGATGGCGTAGCCCTCGCGGCCGAAGGTCCGGATCAGCCGCAGCGCCCCGAGATACTCCACGGTACGGCCGTTGAGCTCCACCAGCGCGCGCGTGAACCGCCGCCCCAGGCGGCGGACCCGACGCACGATGCCCCGCAGGGCCGTCGACAGCAGGGCCATGGCGACCAGGGCCGCCAGGGTCATCGGCCACGACAGCCACGCGAGCAGCACCGAATAGGCGGCGATCATCAGCAGGTGCCCGAAGATCAGGTTGCTCAGCTGGATGACGTGGCCCACGTAGTTGATCTGTTCGTTGTAGCTGCTGAGGTCACCGATCTTGTGCCGGCGCACGGCGGCGTAGCTCATCGCCATCAACTGACGGAAGAAGCGGCGCCGCAGGTCGCCCTCGACCCGCGCCTGGAGATGCGCCACCATGGCGCGGCTGCCGAAGTCGAGGGCGCTGACCAGCAGCTGAGCGAGGACCGCCAGGGCGATCAGGGCGAGAAAGGCGCCCTCGGTGCCGACTCGTCCGGTGAGCGCCGCCAGCGGCCGCTCGAGCATGCCGAGCTGCGATGCACCAGGCATCGCCGGCGGTCCGACCAGCGTCCGCAGCGCCAGGACCAGCAGCCCGACGGTGCTGCTCTCGAACAGGGTGGCGAGCAGGTTGAGACCGACGGTCGGGCCGACCACCCGCCAGTGACGCCGGTAGATCGAGACCAGGAAGGCCAGCGTCCGGCGGCGCTCCGGATGCATCCGCCGCGACAGCCAGCGCAGCGACTGCCACAGTCCGCCGGCGGCTGGACTGTCGGCGGGTTGCATGGCGACGGAGGACTCGGACCGGCGGCAGCTACGGATCGCGAGAAGGACGACGGCGATTCTACAGCGCTACCGCCGCGCCTCCCGTGGCGTTGCGGTGCGATCCGCGCCACAGTTTCCCGACCAGAGCTCCGGTATACTCCCCGACCACGCTGGCCGCTGACCGAAAGCGCCTCCGGCACCGGCGACCGACCCCTTGCGAGCGAGCCATGAGCGCCATCCTCGTCACCGGTGGGCTGGGCGTCGTGGGCAGCCACCTGGCCCGTATCCTGCGCCGACGCGGTCACGACGTCTGGGTGGCCGACCACCGCCACCACCACGCGCCCCGGCACTTGCGCTGCGACGTCGGCTCCTACCGGCAGGTGGAGCGGATGTTCGAGGGCCGGAGCTTCGGCGTGGTCTACCACCTGGCGGCCGAGTTCGGACGCTGGAACGGCGAGGACTACTACGACACCTTGTGGCAGACCAACGTCGTCGGCACCAAGAACGTCCTGCGGCTCCAGGAGCGGCTGGGCTTCCGGCTGGTCTTCGCCTCCAGCTCCGAGGTCTACGGCGACTACGACGGCGTCATGCGCGAGTCGGTGATGGACGAGCGCGAGATCCGCCAGCTCAACGACTACGCGATGTCCAAGTGGGTCAACGAGCAGCAGATCCTCAACTCGGCGTCGATGTTCGGCACCGAGAGCGTCCGGGTCCGCCTGTTCAACACCTACGGCGAGGGCGAGTACTACAGCCCCTACCGCTCGGTGAACTGCCTGTTCACCTACCGGGCGCTGCACCGGCAGCCCTACACCGTCTACCTCGACCACCACCGCACCTCGTCCTACGTCACCGACACCGCGCGCACCCTGGCCAACATCGCGGA
>JBFGCA010000109.1:0-16829 GCA_041567315.1 Thermoanaerobaculia bacterium
AGCGCGCCCACCGGCGCGAAGATGAGGGCGGCGTCGAGCGGCGCCGGCGGCGGGGCGTCAGAGCCGCCGGCCCAGACCGCTCCCAGCGACCGCGCGAAGGACTGCTTGGAATCGTCGCCGGGCTTGGTGAAGGCGTAGACCTCACGGCCCTGGTGGACGGCGAGCTGGGCGACGATGTGGGCGGCGGCGCCGAAGCCGTAGAGCCCCAGCCGGCGGGCGTCGCCGGCCAGGCGCAGCGCCCGGTAGCCGATGAGGCCCGCACACAGCAGCGGCGCCGCTTCGGCGTCGGCGTAGCCCTCGGGGAGCGGGAAGCAGTAGCGGCGGTCGGCCACCGCGTGGTCGGCGTAGCCTCCGTCGCGCCCGTAGCCGGTGAAGCGCGCCGACCCGCACAGGTTCTCGCGGCCGCTCCGGCAGTAGTGGCACTCGCCGCAGGTCCAGCCCAGCCACGGCACCCCGATCCGGGTGCCGGCCGCCAGGTCCTCGACGCACTCGCCGGCCGCCTCGACGCGGCCGACGATCTCGTGGCCGAGAACCAGCGGCAGCGTCGGCTCGGTGAGCTCGCCGTCGCGGACGTGGAGGTCGGTGCGGCAGACCCCGCACGCGGCCACCCGCAGCAGCACCTCGCCGGGGCCGGGCGACGGCGGCTCACGCTCGACGAGCCGCAGCGGCCTACCCGGCGCCTCGAGCACCATGGCGCGGCTCACGCGGCGCACCAGTAGTCGCGGGTCTCGCGCAGACCGAGACCGTCGAGGTGGCGGCGGATCAGCCGGCGGGCGCCGCGCGAGCCGACCGCGGCGACCAGCAACGGGCGCTCACCGGCCGCCAGCAGCCGCGGCAGGTCGCCGGGCGCGCGCACCGGCAGCCGGCGGAGCGAGCGGCCGATCTTGCGCGGGTCGACGTCGATGAAGCCCTCGAGGGCCGCACCCTCGCGCTCGAGGTGCTTGGCGAGCCGGCGGCCGGTCTGGCCGGCGCCCCAGACCAGAACCCGGCCCCGATCGCGCAGCGGTCCGTGGGCGAGGTGATGCGCCTTGCAGGCCAGGAAGCGCTCGACGGCGTAGCGGCGATCGGTGCGGGTCAGCCGTCCGGGGTGCTGCCGCCAGAAGTGGAGCACCCGCGGCACCTTGGCGAAGCGGGCGCCGGCGGCCGCCAGCCGCAGCCACAGGTCGTAGTCCTCGGGCCAGCCGTTGTCGCGGTAGCCGCCCACCGCCTCGAGCGCCGCGCGCCGGGCGGTCGTGCCGGGATGCGGCAGCGGGCTCTCGATGAACCGCTCGGCGAGGATCTCGCGGTGGGCCACCAGCGCGTTGAGCCAGTCCTCGTAGACCCGGAACCCCTCGCCGACCGCGGCGGCGGGGAAGTGCCGCACCTTGCAGCCCACCACCGTGAGCTCGGAGTCGGCGGCGAGCGCCGCCACCTGCAGCTCCAGCCGCCGCGGGTGGGCGAGGTCGTCGGCGTCCATCCGCGCCACCAGCGGCGCCCGGCAGGCGGCGAGACCGGTCTCGAGGGCGGCGACCAGACCGCGGTGCGGCTGCTGGAGGACTCGCAGCCTCCGGTCGCGCCGCGCCCAGTCGGCCAGCAGCTCGGTCGAGCCGTCGGTCGAGCCGTCGTCGACCGCCACGATCTCGAAATCGTCGAAGCTCTGGGCGGCGAGGCTGGCCAGGCAAGCGTTCAGAAACGGTGCCGCGTCGTAGACCGGCAGCAGAATCGAAACCGCCGGGGAACCGGTCGTCGTCACCACGTCCGCCTGGTGGTGCCGTGGCGAGCGCCGGCCGGCGCTGGGTGCGCCGCCGGCTCCTGCCCGCGCTGGTCGAGGCTCACCATCAAGTGTCCAGGGATCGGACGTCACGCCGCTCGCGTCGGTCACAGCGCGAACTGCATCAGGTCGCGCCCCACCTGCAGGCGGCCTTGGAAGCCCGCTTTCTCTGCGCGCGCCTGAAGCGCCGCCTCGTCGAGCGGCCGGTAGAGGTGCGAGCAGACCAGCCGGCCGGGAGCGGCGCGGACCGTCAGCTCGACGAGCTGGTCCTCCTCGGGGTGGCCGGCGTCGACCACCGCCAGGTCGACGCCGGCCAGGAACTCGACCTCGGCGTCGTGATAGTCGGAGTCGCCGGTGAGAGCGCAGGTGTGGCCGTTCCAGGTGGTCTTGAGCCCGCGGTTGCCGGCCGGCGGCAGCTCGGCGGTCTGGAAGGCCTGGTCGTCGATCTCGAAGCCGTCGCCCTCCAGCTCGTGGACCCGCAGCTCGTAACGCTCCTCGTTGATCAGCGCGCCGTGCCCGGGCAGCGCCCGCAGGCGGTCGATCTGGGCCTCCACCCCGGGCGGACCCCAGACGTGGAGCGGGCGGCTGCGGGGATCGATCCGCGAGTAGGAGGCGGCGTGCAGATAGGGCACCAGGTCGGAGAAGTGGTCGGGATGGAAGTGCGACAGCACCACGTGCTCGACGTCGTCCTGGCGCAGCCCCAGCCCCAGCAGGCGCAGGCTGATCCCGCGGCCGAAGTCGAAGACCACCCGCAGCCCGCCCAGCTCGAGCAGCACCGAGGAGGCCATGCGATCGGCCTCGAGCTGGCAGGTGCCGGTGCCCAGCAGGGTGAGCCGCCCGCGGCGGCGGTCAACGGGGCCTCCCGCCGGCTCCCCGCCCGGCGGCCCGCCGGTGTCCCCGTCGCGCTCGCTCACCGGCTCGCCCACCTGCTGGCCTCTCGTCGGCTGGCGCCCGCTCGGCTAGCCCCCGGTCGGCTGGCCTCATGTCGGCCCACGTGGCGAGTCTACAATCCGGCACGCTCGGTGCCGGTCCGCCGGGAACGTCCGCGTCGGGCCGCCGGTTCCCTCGAAGGGCACGCCCTGAAGCGTCTCGCCATCCTGCTCTGCGCCGGCTACGGCACCCGCATGGGGGAGGCCGGCCGCCGAGGCCCCAAGGCGCTGCTGCCGGTGGCTGGGCGGCCGCTGATCGACCCGCTGATGGAGGAGCTGGCGGCGCTGCCGGGTCTCGACGCGGTGCATCTGGTCAGCAACCGGCTATGGGCGGGACGCTTCCGCCGCTGGGCGCGGCGCTGGCGTCCGCGGCTGGCGTCCGCCGGCCGGCGGCTGGTGGTCCACGACGACGGCACCGCCCGGCGGGCCGAGCGCCGCGGCGCGGTCGTCGATCTCGATCTGGCGGTGCGCCGCGCCGGGGTGCCCGAGGGCGGTGCCCTGGTGGCCGGCAGCGACAACCTCTTCCTGTTCCCGCTGGCGCCTCTGTGGGCCAGCTTCCTCTCTACCGGCCGCGACCTGTTGCTGGCGGTGCGCGAGGACGACGCGGAGGCCCGGGCGCGGTCGACGTTGCTCGAACTGGGAAGCGACGATCACGTAGTAAGGGTCGATGATGCTGTCCACGGGACGACCCGGCAGGCGGCCGGTCGAAGGCGCGGAGCTGCACGCGAAGCGGGGGAACGGACCGCACCCGACATGATCCAAGCCCGCCGCCAGCCGGTGCAGGAGACCAGAGTCGCGTCGCCAGGATGGGTGTCGCCGGCGCTGTACTGCCTGACTTCGAAGACGCTCGGCGAGGTGTCCGACTACCTGAAAGCCGGCGGCGACGCCGACAGTCTGGGTGCCTTCGTCGCCGACCTTGCGCGCCGCCGCCCGGTCTGGGCGCATCGCGCCTCCGGCCGCCGCCTGCATGTCGGCACGCCCGCGGCTTACCGAGCGGCGCGGAAGCTGCTCGAAGGCCCCGGCGCGGACCCGAGCGCGGGGTCCTAGTGTCCCGTGCGGCAAGTTCCTTTACATTCGAGCGGAGCTGCATCCCGCTGGGCGGCGTTGCTCCTCGGTCGCATATAGCCTCGATATTCTCGCTCGTCGCGCCTTGCCCAGCGGGCGCTTCGCCGCTCTCGATGTGACAAGGAACTTACCGCACGGAACACTAGAGTCGTCCGACTGATGCCTGAAACCGGTAGCCCGCGGTCCCTCCAGTCCGGCGGTCCGTCTGGTGACCCGTCTGTCGATCGTGCAGGCGGCGCCTCCCGCCTGATCGCCCCCGACGCGCTGCGCGGGCTGATCATGGTGCTGATGGCGGTCGACCACGCCGCCTTCTTCGTCGCCCGCATCCATCCGGCCGAGTACTGGGGGGTGGCGATGCCCGAGTACCCGGGCGCCCTCGCTTTCCTGACCCGCTTCGTCACCCATCTCTGCGCGCCGGGGTTCTTCTTCCTGATGGGGGTCGGGATGGCGCTGTTTGCCGACTCGCGCGGCCGGCTGGGCTGGTCGGAGGGGCGGATCACCCGGCACCTCGCGCTCCGCGGGGTGCTGCTGATCGGCCTCCAGCTCCTGATCGAGAACCCGGCCTGGTTCGCCGGCATCTTCGCCTCGCAGGTGCGGATGGAGACCTACGGCGCCACCGCCCCCGGTGGCTCCGACGTCATCCCGTGGCTGCTCATCGGGGTGCTCTCCAGCCTGGGCGCGAGCCTCATCGTCTGGTCGCTGCTGCGGCGGCTGCCCGGCTGGGCGATCGCCGCCGTGAGCCTGACGGCCGTCCTCGGCACCCAGCTCGCGGTGCCGGGGGCCGACCAGGTGGCGACCCGCTACCCGGCGCTGGTGCGTCTGATGATGCTGCCCGGGCTGAGCGATCTGTGGATGGTGACCTACCCGGTGGTGCCCTGGCTGGGGCTGGCCGGGGCGGGGATCCTGTTCGGGCGGCTGGTGGGGCGCGACCCGCGGCGTGCCTACGGCTGGGCGCTCGGCACCGGCGGGCTGGCCCTGCTGCTCTTCGCCGCCCTGCGCGCGGCCGGCGGCTTCGGCAACCTCCACCCGCCGGCCGGCGAGGGCTGGATCGCCTTTCTCAACGTCACCAAGTATCCGCCCAGCCTGGTCTTCGTGCTTCTCACCCTGGGGATCGACCTGGTGCTGCTGGCGGCCCTGCGCGGGCGCGAGGCAGCCCTCGGGCGCTGGGGGCGGCCGCTCGTGGTCTTCGGGCGGACGCCGCTGTTCTTCTACCTGGCGCACATCTACCTGTTCCTGCTGGCCGGGCTGCTGGTCCGCGAGGGGACCGGCTACGCGGGGCTCTACGCGGCCTGGCTGACCGGCCTGCTGGTGCTCTACCCGCTCTGCGGGTGGTACGGCGGCTTCAAGGCCCGGCGGCCGGCCGACTCGCTGTGGCGTTTTTTCTGAGCGCGCCGCCCGCGGCCGGCGCCGCCAGCCGCTCGACCTCGGTCGCCAGGTCCGGCGGCAGCTTGGCCCCTGCCGCGACGGCGTAGAAGCGGGCGCGGAGCGCCATCCGCTCCTCGTCGGACAGGTCGCCGGGTCCGCCCCAGGTGCGGCGCCGGGCCTCGATCAGCCAGCCGAGCGCGACCCCGGCGGCGACCGACACGTTGAGCGACTGGCTCAACCCATGGAGCGGGATCGAGAAGGTGAGGTCGCAGGCCCCCTGCTCGGCGGCGGTGAGTCCGCGCGACTCGTTGCCGAGGACCAGGGCCAGCGGCCGGGTGGCCGGGAGCTCGACGAGCGGCACTGCCCGCCGGCCGAACCCGGCGGCGGCCAGCCGGAAGCCGCGCCCGCCGAGCTCGCGGCAGGCGGCGGCGAGGTCGGGGTGGTGCACCAGGTCGAGCCAGCGGTGGGCGTTCTGGCTCACCCGCGGGCTGGGCCGGAGCGGCGGCTGGTCGGTCTCGACCACGTGGACCTCCTGGACGCCGAGCGCCTCGCAGGTGCGCATCACCGCCGCCTGGTTGTGGGGGTCGTGGACGCCGTGGAGCACCACGGTGAGGGTGCGGGTGCGGCGCGCCAGCGCCTGTTCGAGCCGGAAGCGGCGCGCCGGCCGCAGCAGGTCGCGGTCGCGGAAGGCGCGCAGCGCTGCCGGCAGGGCGTCGGTCAGCCGCTCCAGCTCGGCCAGCTCGGTGGCGGTGGGGGCCGGCCGCGGGGTGCGCCGGCCGCGGTGCGCCCGGGTGCCGTCGGAGCGCAGCTTGTGCCGGCGCGGCGGCGACATCAGGGGGTGATCTCGAAGCCGTCCACCAGGAAGGCGCCGCCGGTGCCGGCCGCGGCGCCCCGCGAGCCGGCGGGTAGCCCGAGGCGCACCCACTGGATGGCCTGCCCGGCGCCGGCCAGGTCGGTGACCTCGGCCCGCACCCGGCCGGCCTTGAGGAGCCGCGCCTGGCCGTCTTCGGCGGCCGGGCCGGTGGCCCGCGACCACTCGACGGCGAGCCGCACCCGGCGGTTGGCCGGCACCCGGGTGGAGCCCACCTCGCGGAAGCCGCCGCCGTCGCGGGCCAGCAGCCGCACCCGGTAGCGCCCGCCCTGACGGCCGAGCAGCAGCCGCAGGTGGCGCCGCGCCGCCCCCAGCCGCAGGATCTCGACCTCGCCGCCGCCGAGGTCGACCCGCTGCACCTTGAGGTCGAAGCGGACCAGCAGGGTGGGCTCGCGGTCGGGCCGCCGCGACTCGACGAACGAGCGGGCGCGGCTGCCGTCCACCGTCACCTCGAGGGCGTGGCTCGAGCCGGCGAGCCCCGGAGTCACCACCCGCACCGCGCCGCGGGTCCGCGACCAGTCGGTGGCGTCGCCGCCGTCGAAGCCGGAGGCGAAGAGCGCCCGGCCGAGCAGGCGGTAGACGGCGCCGTCGCCGGCGGCGTAGTGGACGGCATAGAGCCGCCCCGCCTCGTCCTCGCCGAACGAGCTGAGGGTCAGCCCGCTCTCCAGGAGCTGGGTGGCGAGCCAGGCGCCGGCGGCGTTGGGGCGGGCGCCCCAGACGCGGCCCGAGCAGAAGTCCCCGAAGACGTAGAAGCGCGGCAGGGTGGGCGCTGCCGGACCGCGGTAGCGGTAGCCGCCGGTGACCGAGCAGCCGAGGGCGTGGGTGTAGTCGACCACCGGCAGGGTCAGGGTGCCGTCGTCGCACCCGGTGGCGGGATCGAAGCAGGCGCTGCCCTCCATCCGGCGCCAGCCGTAGTTGCGGCCGCCGTCGCCGCCGGCGGGCTCGAAGTCGACCTCCTCCCGCCTGGCCTGGCCGACGTCGGCGACGTAGAGGTCGCCGGTCGCGCGGTCGAAGCTGAACCGCCACGGGTTGCGCAGCCCGTAGGCCCAGATCTCCCCGCGCGCCCCGGCGACGCCGGTGAACGGGTTGTCCGGCGGCACCGCGTAGGGGAAGCCGCCGTCGACGTCGATCCGCAGCAGCTTGCCGAGCAGGGTGTCGAGGCTCTGCCCGTTGTTCTGCGGATCGCCGCCGCTGCCGCCGTCGCCGCTGGCGACGTAGAGGAAACCGTCGGGCCCGAAGGCGAGATGGCCGCCGTTGTGATTGCCGAACGGCTGGGCGAAGCGCAGCAGCTCCTCCTCCGAGCCGGCGTCGGCGCGGTCGGGATCGCCCGAGACCGAAAGCCGCGAGATCACCGAGTCGCCGTTGCCGGCGGTGTAGGAGACGTAGAACAGCCCGTTGGCGGCGTAGTCGGGGTGGAAGGCGAGGCCCAGCAGCCCGCGCTCGCCGCAGCAGGAGACCCGCGACGAGAGGTCGAGGAACGGCTCGGCCAGCAGCCCGCCGCCGTCGTGGATCAGCACCCGCCCGTCCTGGAGCACCACGAACAGCCGGCCCGAGCCGTCGCCGGCGTGGGCGAGCCCCAGCGGCCGCTCCAGCCCGCCGGCCACCAGCTCGAGCGCCAGCGCCTCCGAGCCGGCGCCGTCGCGGGGGTCGATGGTGCCGGCGCCGGCCGCCGTGGCGGCGAATGCGGCCGTCAGTCCGAGGAGCAGGTAGAGAAGGCCTGGCCGCGCGGCTATGCCCCGGGCGAGGCCGCCGCTGGCGGTCGCGCTGCCGGCGCCTCGTTGTCTGAGCGAAGTACGGCTCATCTGGCCGTTCTATCTTATGGCTGCCAGACCCCGCGCCCATGCCGACCAGATCTGTCCACTCCACCCAACCCTCTCTGGACCGGTTGCCTCCGGCACTGGCCCTGGGCCTGCTGGCGATGTTCGTCGGGCCGGCGGTGTCGGGACCAGCCGCCGCCCAGGGGTTGGCGGAGAGCGTCGACGTCGGCTACGTGCTGGTGCCGGTGAGCGTGCGCTCGCGGGCCGGCTTCGTCGACGACCTCGAGCGCGACGAGCTGCGGCTGACGGTGGACGGACGGCCGGTGGAGATCGACGCCTTCGAGCGCGGCGCCGAGGTGCCGATCAGCCTGGTGCTGCTCCAGGACCTGTCGGGCAGCATGGCGATGGGCGGCCGGCTGGCAACCAGCCGCGCGCTGGTGGAGTGCTTTCTCACCCGCGCCCGTCCGGCCGACCGTTTCGCCCTCGCCGGTTTCGCCGGCCGCCGGGTCGAGGTCGAGGTGCCGTTCCCCGGGGACCCCGGGGCGATCCGCGAGGCGGTCGAGCGCTGGCGGCCCTACGGCCTCACGGCGCTGCACGACGCCGTGGCGCGGTTGCCCGAGATCACCGCCGCCGGCCGCCAGCCGCGGGCGGTGGCGGTGCTGCTGACCGACGGGGCGGAGAACGCCAGCCGGCTGGATCCGGCGACCGCCCGCCGGGCGGTGAGGCAGGCCGGGCTGGCGGTCTACGTGGTGGGACTGCTGGCGCCCGCCGGCGAGCGGCCCGCGCGGCCCGGGCGCGAGGCCGAGCTGCTGCGCGAGCTGGCGGCCGAGACCGGCGGCCGCTATCTGCAGCTGGCCGGCGACCAGTCCGCCGCCGGGGTCTGCGAGTCGATCGAGCGCGAGCTGCGGTCGCGCTACGTGCTCGGTTTCCCGCTTGCCGACGGTGGGGCCGCCCGCTACCGGCGGCTGCGGGTCGAGGTGCTGCGGCCCGGACTGCGCTACGCCTACCGGCGGGGCTACGTGGGCCGGGTGCCGGCCGGCGCGCCGACGCCCGCTGGGAGATAATCGGCAAGGCCGCCGCCGAGGGCGGTTTCGAGAAGGGTTTCGGGAGGAGGTCCGATGCCGCGAGCACACCGTCTGCCGTTCACGCTGATCGTCGCCGCCCTGGTTGCCGCTCTGGCCGCCGCCGGCTGCGCCACCAAGAAGTACGTCCGCACCGAGGTCGGCTCGGCCGAGAGCCGGGCCGCCGAGCGGATGGGCGAGATGGAGACCCAGATCGAGGAGACCCAGACCCGGCTGGGCGAGCAGGAGGAGCAGCTCGGCGAGCTGTCCAAGACCGCCCGCGAAGCGCTCGACCGGGCGGTTGCCGCCGGCCGTCTGGCCGAGGGCAAGTTCCTCTACGAGACGCTGCTGACCGACGACCAGGTCCGGTTCGGCTTCGAGAGCTCGGAGCTGAGCGCCGGCGCCGAGGCGGCGCTCGACGACTTCGCGGCCGGGCTGCAGGAGCGCAACGAGAACGTCTTCGTCGAGATCCAGGGCCACACCGACTCGACGGGCAGCGACCAGTACAACCTCGAGCTGGGCGGCAAGCGCGCCGAGGCGGTGCGCCGCTATCTCAACCTGCGGCATGGGCTGCCGCTCCATCGGATGTCGGTGATCTCCTACGGCGAGTCGGAGCCGATCGCCGACAACGCGACCCGCGAGGGACGCTCCACCAACCGGCGGGTCGTGCTGGTGGTCCTCAAGTAACGGGACCGGCTTGCGGTTCGCCGTCTTCCTCGCGCTGCCCGTCCTGGCCGCGGGTCTGCTGCTGCCGGCCTTCCGGCCGCCGCCCGAGGCGCCCTTCTACCTGGGGGGCATCCAGGTCAACGAGCCCGACCACGCGGTCTGGGTGGAGGCGCTGCGCTCGGCAGGTCTCGACACCGTCGCGGTGACGGTCTACGCCCGCCAGGGCGACTGGGACTCGGCCAACCTCTGGCACGAGCCCGAGGAGCCCTGGGTGGTCCACGAGGCGCGGGCGGCCCGCGACGCCGGCCTCCAGGTGGTGCTGGTGCTGCGCGTCGCCCTGGACCACGCCTTCGAGCGCAACCGCTATTTCTGGCACGGCATGATCCAGCCGCGCACCGACGCCGAGGTCGAGGAGTGGTTCGACCGCTACGAGCGCTTCGCCGTCGAGTGGGGACGGATCGCCGAGCGCCAGGGGATCGGGGTGCTGGCCATCGCCAGCGAACTCAACTCGCTGACCAACACGGTGCCGGTCGACGAGGTGCCGGGGCTCGAGGAGTACTGGTCCAACGCCGAGAAGGTGGAGCGCGAGAACGCCCGCCTGCTGGCCAACGCCGGCGAGGTCGGCGAGCGCCGGCTGTGGCTGCGGGGACGCGCCGAGCACGACGGACTCCCCGACTATCTCGACACCCGCGCCGCCGCCCACGCCGCCTGGGCGCGGCAGGTGGCCTGGCTCGATGCCCCCGACCCGGTGGCGCGGATCAACGACCGCCGCCGGTTGCTCGAGAGCCGCTGGCAGCGCCTCGTCGACCGCGTGCGCGAGGTCTACTCGGGGACCCTGACCTACGCCGCCAATTTCGACCAGTACGAGTCCGTCTCCTTCTGGGACCGGCTCGACCTGCTCTCCGTCAACGCTTATTTCCCGCTGCGCCGCCGCTACCAGCCCGGCCTCTCGGCGGCCGACCTCGAGGCCCAGCTCACCGCCCGCTGGCGCACCCTGCTGCGCTCGCTCGACGCCTTCCGCCGCGCGCGGGGCCTCGACGGACGCCGGGTGCTGTTCAGCGAGATCGGCTACGTGGCGCGGGCCAACTCGACGATCGAGCCGTGGGCCTCGACCGGGCTGTCGGTCGTGCCCTCGGCGGCCGGGCCGGAGGTCCTGGTCTGGGAGGACCAGCCCGCCGATCCCCGGGAGCGGGCGCTCGCCCTCAGGGCGCTCTACCGGGCCCACCTGGACGCCGGCGGCGAGCTGCTGGCGGGGCTGCTCTGGTGGAAGCTCTCGACCCGGCTCGAGCACCGTGCGGTCGAGCCGTTCGTGGCGGTGCTGGGCGCCGGCGATCCGTTGCTGGCCGAGATGCGCCCCTTCGGGGAGCGGCTGAGCGCGGACCGCTGGCGCCGGCGGCTCGCCGAGCGCGTGCACGCGGCGCTGCCCGGCTGACCCGGCTCCGGGCGGCTACTCGAGGGCCGCCCAGTCCACCGGTTGGGGGCTGGCGTAGACCGCCGCCGGCAGCTCGTCGAAGACCGCCAGCTCGGTGTGTTCGTTCTCGCCGCGGTCGGCGGAGAGCAGGATCCCGCCGTACGGGCGCCAGTCGAGCCACGGCACCCGGAAGCGCGGCTCGGCGTCCTCGGCGCGCTCGTAGAAGTCCCACTGCTCGACCAGCCCGCTGTCGCGCGCCACGTAGACGCGGTACTTGTTCTCGGGCGTGCGGCCGACCTCGCGGAAGGTGAGCTCCACCACCTCGGCGGCGCGACCGTCCTCCATCGTCCCCTCGCCGATCCATCCCAGGGTGACCCCGGTGTCCTTGAGCTTGTAGGGCATGAACATCCAGTAGGAGTCGTTGATCCAGGCCGACTCGCCCAGCTCCAGCAGCTTCGCCAGCTCCTCGGGGTCGGTGACCTCGCGGCCGGCGCGCCAGGCGCGGCCCTCCTTGCTGTGGAGGCTCATCAGCACCAGGTACGGCTCGCCGCTCTCGCGGTCGGTGCCCTCCACCCGGATGTCGCCCGTGTGCTTGTCCCAGACGTGGAGCCGCCGGCCGAAGAAGCGCCAGCGCAGATGGCGGGTGGCGTCCCAGGCCGCGCGCCCGCCCAGCCGCTCCATCACCCGGTCGGCGAGCTCGACCGCCCGCGGGTCGGAGCCGGCGAGGTCGAACCCCGGCGCGGGCGGGTTGCCGGTGGCGGTGTCGCCGTCCAGAAGACCGGCAGTGGCCGGGTCGATGGCCGCGCCGGCGACCAGCGCCGCGGACGCCAGCAGTCGAGTGACAAAGACTTTCTTCATTTATGCGGGTCCTCCTGGTGCCCCGGCGAGCGCCGGGAACTGCGGGTTCCGGCGGCCCATGCGGCTATGGAGATATGCACCGGTCATGATATAAGTAGCCCACGTGTTATAGTGCAGACGGTTCATGCGGGCCTCTCAGGGACAGTCGCGACTGCGTCGGATCGGGGGCTCGAACCGGGCGCCCGGCAACGCCATGAGCGCCCCGGCGCTGGTCGAGCGGGCCGTCCACGCGGCGCTGGCCACCGACCGGCGGGACCGCGTGGTGGCCTGGAACCAGGCCGCCAGTCAGCTGCTGGGCCATTCCGCCAAGGAGGTCCTGGGGCGGGCGGTCACCGACATCCTGCAGCCCCACGACCTGGCCGGCAACCGTCTGGCGGGCATGCGGCTCGACTTCTACGACATGCTGAGCCGCGGCGAGCCGGTGCGCGGCTTCGACCTCAGCGTCAGCCACGCGGCGGGCGGGCTGATCCGGGTCGCCGTCTCGGTGGTCGTCGTTCTCGAGCCGGACGACGGCGGGTATCACGTCGTCTACCACCTGGTCCCGGTGCGGCGGCGCCGCAAGGCCGACGAGGCCATCGAGCGCATCCTCAGCCGGTCGAACGCCGCCGGGTTGCCTTTCCTGGCCGACGGCGCAGAGAAGAAGGAGGACAAGCCGCCGGCCGCCGCCGTCCTGACCCGCCGGCAGCTCGAGGTGTTCCGCCTCATCGCCGAGGGCAAGACCACCCCGCAGATCGCCGAGTCGCTCAACCTGAGCGTCAACACGGTGCGCAACCACATCCACAACATCCTCTGCCGCCTCGGCGTCCACACCAAGGTCGAGGCGGTCTCGCTGGCGCTGCGCTACCGGCTGTTCTGACGCCGCGCGCCGCCGCCCGCCGGCTGCGAAGACCAGGAAAAGAAGAGGCCCCGGCGAGCCGGGGCCTTCGAGCTTTCCGTCCGCTTGCAGGACTACGAAGAGGTCCGCTGGCGCAGCGCCACGAGCGAGGCCGCGCTCAGCAGGACGAACAGCAGCAGCAGCCCGGCACCTGGCACCGTCGGGGCGCCGTTGCAGCTCGGGTCGTTGTCGGGGTCGAAGATGTTGTCGCACTGGTCGGTCTGCTCGTTGCAGCTGTCGTCGGTGCAGATGTCGCCGTCGTCGCAGTCCACCGGCGTACCCGCCTGGCAGTCGTTGTTCGGGTCGCAGGTCTCGACGCCGTTGCAGAACGCGCCGTCGTCGCACTGCGCGTCGTCCGGCGTGTTGACGCACATGTCGGTGGCGGTGTCGCACATGTCGGTGGTGCAGGCGACGCCGTCGTCGCAGTCGGGCGGCGTCCCCGGCTGGCACTGTCCGGTGGCGCCGGTGTCGCAGAACTCGCCGCCGTTGCAGAAGACGCCGTCGTCGCACTGCATGTCGTCGGTGCAGTCCGGGTAGAACAGGTTGCCGCTGCCGGCGGCGCCGCCGGTCGCGACGTTGTCGCAGACCGGGTCGGTGGTGTGGATGTCGTCGTCCCCGGTGTCGGCGCGGCTGCCGAAGATGCCGCAGCTCGCGCCGCCGACGCCGGCACTCGCCTGGACCCGGATCGTCGCCAGAGTCACGGCCGCGCCGGCGCCGACCGCGACCCCGCCGCCGGTGTAGTCGATGAACACCTGGTTGCTGCCGTCCCAGGTGCAGCTGTTGACGCCCGGGGCGTTGGAGACGCAGCCGTTGCCCCCTACCGGCACGAAGGTCAGGGTGCCCGGTAGGGTCACGGCGCAGGGCGTGTCGTCACAGGCCAGGGTCGCCGTGGTGATGCCGCCGCCGCCCATCTCTTCCTGCAAGGTGATCGCCACCGGATTGGCGGCGGCGTCGGTGCTGGTGTTGGTGAAGACGTAGCTGATGTCGATCTGATCTCCCGGCTGCAGACCGCCGGCGCAGGAGAAGCCCCCGGTGGGGACCAGTCCGAGCGACCCGCTGGCGAAGCAGGTGACCTCGAACTGCGCAGTGGCCGGCGCCGCTACGCCGAGGACGGCGAGCAGGAGCGCGCCGGCGAGCAGCGCTGGGCAGTTGAATCGTCGACGGGGGCTCGCGTAGGTCATCACGGGAATCCTCCTTCCAACCGGCCCGCTGCCGGGCCGTGGCACGCCACCGCCCGACAGGCCGGCTCAGCGCCGCGACCTGGAACAGCTATGTTTACTAACGATACGCTCGCGCACCCGCCGGGGCAACTAGCCATTTGCACCAAATCTCTGAGGCAAATGGACCACGCGCGGGCCGTGGGGTCAGCCGCCCTCGGTCGCCGCAGGCGGCTCCGCCTGCCGCACCATCTGCGCCGCCTCGGCGAGCTGCGCCGGGGTCATCAGGCGCTCGAGCAGCTGGCGGATCTCGGCCGCGCGGCCGATGCCGCCGCGCCCCGCCAGCGTGAACCAGTAGTAGGCCTCGACGTAGTCCTCGTCCACTCCCTGGCCGAAGAAGCACATCGAGGCGAGCTGGAACTGGGCCTCGGCCAGCCCGCGCTCGGCGGCCCGCCGGTACCACTTGGCGGCCAGCTCGAAGTTCTGCGCCACCCCGCTGCCGGCGTGGAAGGCCGAGCCGAGGTTGAACTGGTCGTAGGCCGGCCCCGGCTCGCCGGCGCGCCGGAACCACTCGGCGGCCTCGCGGTCGTCCTTGGGAACGCCGAGCCCGAGCACGTGCATGGCGCCGAGCGCCGAGCGGCTGACCCCGTGCCCCTGCTCGGCCGCCACGCCGTACCAGTAGGCGGCCATCTGCTTGTCCTCGGGGACGCCGAGTCCGCGGTCGTAGAGCACGCCGAGCAGGAACTGGGCGTCGGCGTCGGCGTCGGCGGCCAGGGTCTGCAGCCTGGCCGCGGCGGTGGCGTAGTCCTCGGCCTTCCAGGCGTCGGTGGCCGGCCCGAGATCGGCGGGCGCCCCGCCGGCTCGCACGCCGGGAGCGCCGGCGGTGGGCTCTCGGGCGTTCTCGCCGGCCGCCGCCGGTCCGCCCAGCGCCAGGGTGAGCACCGTTGCGAGCGCTATTACCAAGGTCTTCATCTCGACTCCCCCTGTTTCCTGTCGCCTCTTCCTGTCGGTCCGCGCGCCGACCCGCGAATGCAGGACTTCTCCTCGTATCACGATACGCCGCCACGCAGCGCTAGACAAGCGGCCATTTGCATCAAATCTCGTAGGGCAAATAGACCACGCGCGATGGGTCTTCCGCGCTCTCCACGCATTTGTACTAGGAATTTCGTCCATTTGCCGGATTGTGCCGGTCGGGGGGTGCTCATAGAGTTCAGTGATCAGGTGAAACAGACCAGACTCGCTATGGCCCATGGAGAGGCGGCAGCCCGGGTCGCTGCCGGCGGGACCGTGTGTGGTGGCGGCAAGGAGGTCGGAAGATGAGCGGCACGCGCAACGGATCGTGTACCGGCGGCAGGGATGGCTGGAGGCGGCGTCTGAGAGGGAGTGGAGTGGCGCTGGCGCTGCTGGCTTTCCTGCCGTTGCTCGAGGTGCTGCCCGCCGAGGCCCAGGCGCCGCGAACCCGCGCCACCCGCGCCACGAGTCCTGCGGCAGACGTGCGGACCCAGGGACCGCCCCGGATCGACCCACCGGTCAAGGACGACAAGGGCCCCGAGCAGCTGTCGTGCTTTGCCAGCGGCTCGCTCGGTCTCCTCCCCAACGACGGTTTCGCCTGCAACTCGGTCCAGGCGCTCACCCCCGGCAAGCAGATCGACGTCACCTACCGCTTCACCAACACCAGCATCGGACTGCCCGGCAACGTGCCGGTCGCGGTGTCGCTGCGCGGCATCACCACGGCGACGATGGCCTGCGTCACCACCAACTGCTTCGTGCAGCTTCCCGGCACGCTGAGCTTCGTGCCGGTGGGCGGCAACGGCTGTGTGGCCAACAACCCCGGCGTGGTGAGCTGTACTGCGTCCGGCGCCAACCAGGTCCTGATCACCATGACCCCGGGCGGCATCCAGGTGGGGGCGGGGGCCACCGTGGCGATCGCCACCCTGCGGCTGCAGGCCGGAGCGGTGATCGGCGGCGCGGCGTGCGGCATCTTCGGCAGCCGGGCCGCCACCAGCGCCAACGACATCCGGACCACCGATCCGCAGTGCGACGTCACCTCGACCGGCGGCGCCGCCGGCAGCGGCAACCTGTTCTATCCGGAATGCGCCAACGACAACGACTGCGTCCTCGATCCGGGTCTGGACGACGAGTGCGCCTCCGCCTTCTGCGACATCGACGCGGTGCCGCCGGGCTCGCCGCCGAGGACCGGTCAGTGCGTGACCGACCTGGTCGACGACAGCACGCCGTGCACCGACACCGGGCTCGACTGCTGGATCGCCGGGTGCGAGCAGGGGATCTGCGTGCAGGAGCACGTGCCGACCCCGGCCAGCACCGTCTGCGACGAGGTGGCGGGGACCGAGTGCGCCGACCCCGGCTGCGACGGCGCCGGCAACTGCGTGGCGTCGCACATCCCGAAGCCCGACTCGACGCCGTGTACGGACAACACCGGTCAGGATTGCTGGATCGCGGGCTGCGAGGCGGGCCAGTGCGTGCAGGAGCACGTCCCCGAGCAGGCCAGCACGCCCTGCGATCCCGACGGTCAGCAGGGTGACAGCGAGTGCGCCAGCCCTGGCTGTGACGGCCTCGGCAACTGCGACCCCAACCACGTCCCCGAGCCGGACTCGACGCCGTGCACCGACACCGGGCTCGACTGCTGGATCGCGGGCTGCGAGGGCGGGGTCTGCGTGCAGGAGCACGTTCCCGAGGCGGCGAGCACCGCCTGCGACGAAGTGGCGGGGACCGAGTGCGCCGACCCCGGCTGCGACGGTCAGGGCAACTGCGTGGCCGACCACGTGCCGGTAGCCGACTCGACGCCGTGCACCGACACGGGCTTGGACTGCTGGATCGCGGGCTGCGAGGCGGGGGTCTGCGTGCAGGAGCACGTCCCCGAGCCGCCGAGCACGACCTGCGACGACGTGTCCGGAACCGAATGCGCCACGCCGGGCTGCGACGGTCAGGGCAACTGCGTGGCGGACCACGTGCCGCAGCCGGACTCGACGCCGTGCACCGACACGGGCTTGGACTGCTGGATCGCGGGCTGCGAGGCGGGGGTCTGCGTGCAGGAGCACGTCCCC
>JBFGCA010000110.1:0-16499 GCA_041567315.1 Thermoanaerobaculia bacterium
CCGAATCGGGAGTGGATGGCGCCGCGGATCGTCGCTGGGGGCCAGGCGCTCCGACGCAGGCGTAGCGGGGACTACGGCGAGGAGGAGCAACGCCGCCCCGGGCGGCGAGACCCAGCCAGGCGCTCCCGATTTGGGCGTTACAGTCCGCGGGCGGGGGCGCCGGGCGGCCTACGGCTGGAGCGGCCAGAACAGCGGCAGCACCAGCAGCACCGTCGCCAGGCAGACCAGGGTCAGCGGCAGACCCACCTTGATGTAGTCGACGAAGCGGTAGCCGCCGGGGCCCATGATCAGCACGTTGGCCGGGGCGTCGATCTGCGCCCCGGTCCCCTGGACCAGCAGCAAGTCGCCGGTCTCGAGGGCAAGCGTCTCGAGGGCAAGCGTCTCCAGGGCGGTGCGCCGCACCTCGCCGCCGCGGCGCACGGCGAGCACGATGGCGCCCTCGAAGCGGTGGCGGAAGTCGAGATCGCTGAGGGTCTGCCCGGCCATGCCGCAGCCCGCCAGCAGCTCCACCTCGACGATCTAGATCCCGGCCGTCACCAGCTGGTCGGCCTCCAGCTCGCCGGTCTCCAGGGCGAGCGCATGACCGCCCCGCAGCTCGGCCAGGCGGCCGCGCTCGCCGCTCACCAGCAGGCGGTCGCCCGCCCTGAGGACGGTGGCCGGCGAGGGCGCCGGCTCGCTGCCGCCCTCGCGCAGCACGCAGATCACGTTGAGCCCCAGCGCCGCCCCCAGCTTGCTCTTGGCCAGGGTGTGGCCGTCGAGGGCCGAGCTCTCCGGCAGCCGGACCACGAACAGCTCCTCGCCGAGTCCGTAGATCCGCTCCAGGTCGCCGCCGGCGGACTCCTGGACCGGATCGCGGGCCGGCAGCAGCCGCCGGCCCGCGAACGCCATGTAGCCGATCCCCGCCACCACCACCGCGAGCCCCAGCGGCGTGAAGTCGAACAGCCGGAACTCGCGCAGCCCGCCCTGGCGGAGCGCCTCGCTAACCAGCAGGTTGGGCGGCGTGCCGATCAGGGTGGTGAGGCCACCGAGCAGCGAGCTGAAGGCGAGCGGCATCAGCAGCTTGGACGGCGGGCGCCCGGTCTGGCGCGCGATGTCCATCACCACCGGCAGCAGCAGCGCCGCCACCCCGACGTTGTTCATGAAGGCCGACAGCCCGGCCGACACCGACATGATCAGCGCCACCAGCACCAGCTCGCGGTCCCCCGCCAGCCGCAGCACCTGCCGGCCCACCATGCCGGCCACCCCGGTCCGCGACAGCCCGCCGCTCAAGATGAAGACCGCCCAGACGGTGACCACCGCCGGATTGCTGAACCCGGAAAGCGCCGCCTTTGGCTCGACCAGGCCGGTGAGCGCCACCGCCGCCAGCACCATCAGCGCCACCAGGTCGACCCGCACCCACTCGGTGACGAAGAGCAGCACCGCGCCGGCCAGGATGGCGAACGCCAGGAGTACGTCCCCGCTCAACGGCCACGTCCCCGGCGGGCGAACCTGGCACTGGCGGGCCGAGAGCGGCCACGCCGTGAGCACCGGCACGCACGCCACATGGCGGTCAGTCCATTTCCGCTGCCGTGGCGCGGCCGGCGCCGCCGCTTCTGATCTACTTGCGCCCTCAACGGAGGAACGAGTGATGGCGCAATCAGCGGACAGACTGCTGCGACGCTTCATGCGCGGCCTGGTCAGGCGCAACCCCGGCGAGCCCGAGTTCCATCAGGCGGTCCACGAGGTGGCCGAGACGCTCGCCCCCTTCATCCTCGCCAACCCCAGGTACCGGCAGGGCCAGATCCTCGAGCGGATGACCGAGCCCGACCGCATCGTCATCTTCCGGGTGACCTGGGAAGACGACCAGGGGAACATCCGCGCCAACCGCGCCTGGCGGGTGCAGTTCAACAACTCGATCGGTCCCTACAAAGGAGGGATGCGATTCCACCCGTCGGTGAGCCTCAGCATCCTCAAGTTCCTGGGCTTCGAGCAGGTCTTCAAGAACAGTCTCACCGGGCTGCCGATGGGTGGCGGCAAGGGAGGATCGAACTTCAATCCCAAGGGCAAGAGCGACCGCGAGGTGATGCGTTTCTGCCACTCGCTGATGATCGAGCTCCATCGCCACATCGGCGAGGACGTCGACGTACCGGCCGGCGACATCGGGGTGGGAGCGCGCGAGATCAGCTTCATGTTCGGGCAGTACAAGCGGCTGGCCAACCGCTTCCACGGCATCCTCACCGGCAAGGGACTGGCCTTCGGCGGCAGCCTGATCCGCACCGAGGCCACCGGCTACGGCTGCGTCTACTTCGTGCAGAACATGCTCGCCGCCCGTGGCGACGGACTGGAGGACAAGACCTGCGCGGTCTCGGGGGCGGGCAACGTCGCCCTCTACACCGTCGAGAAGCTGCTCCAACTGGGCGCCCGGCCGCTGACGGTGTCGGACTCGGGGGGGTTCGTCCACGATCCGGACGGCATCGACGAGGAGAAGCTCGACTGGCTCAAGCAGCTCAAGGAGGTGCGCCGCGGGCGGGTCGCCGAGTACGCCGAACGCTTCCCGCGCGCCACCTTCCATCCCGGCCGGCGGCCCTGGGGAGTGCCGGTCGAGCTGGCGTTCCCGTGCGCCACCCAGAACGAGCTCGACGGCGACGATGCAGCGGCGCTGCTCGGCAACGGCGTGCTGGCGATCGCCGAAGGGGCCAACATGCCGACCACCCCGGAGGCGGTGGCCGCCTTCAGCCAGGCGCGGATCCTGTTTGCACCGGGCAAGGCGGCCAACGCCGGCGGTGTGGCGGTGTCCGGGCTGGAGCAGAGCCAGAACGCGCTCCGCATCTCGTGGTCGCGCCAGGAGGTCGACAACCGGCTGCAAGAGATCATGCGCGGGATCCACGCCCGCTGCACCGAATACGGCGACGGCGGTGACGGCTGGATCGACTACGTCAAGGGCGCCAACGTCGGCGGCTTCGTCAAGGTAGCCGACGCAATGCTGGCTTATGGCGTGGTTTAGCGATCGATCTGCTCTTCGACCCGCTCTTCGAGGATCCGCCAGCCGCCGTCCTCCCACCACAGCTCGAGCCGCTTGACGACCCGGTCGCCGTAGGTCTCCGATTCGTAGCGCTGGGTGAAGCGGACCGAGGCCCGCCCGGGCTCGACCGGCCGCACGCCGAGCGAGCTGACCTCGACGGTGATGCGGCGCGGGCCGGTCAGGCGGCGGCGGCGCTCGGCCTGCCAGGCCCCCCGGCCCATCCCGCCGGGCGGCCGGAAGGCCGACGAGTAGAAGCCCAGGTAGTCGTCGACCCGCTGCTCGGACCAGGCTCGCGCCCAGGCCTGGACCATCGTCTCGATCGCCGCCAGGTCCGCGGCCCCGAGGGCAACGGCAGGGGGCTGATCCGCTGCCGCGCCGGCCGGCGGGGCGGCCTCGGTAGGCGCCGGCGCGACGCCCTTCTCGGCGGCGGGTACCGCCGGCTCGGAGCGCTCCACGACCGCCTCCGGCGGAGCGGTGCCCGGCGGCGGCGTTCGGGCCCCGGCGGGGGGCGGCTGGACCGCGCCGATCGGCGGCAGCACCCGCACTCGGGGTCGCGCCGCCGGCGTTCCGGACGGGTCCTCGGAAGCCGCCTCGGACGAAGCGCTCGCCGGCGCGACGTCGCCGCCGGCCGGCTGCCGCACCGTTTCCGGGCCGGCGGCGGCTGCGGACGACGCGACGGTCGAGCCCCCGAGAGCGGCAGGAAAGTCCAGCCGCCCGGCCTCCACCCAGCCACCCTCCCCTTCGGGCGGCGCCACGCGCACCCAGCCGCGGACCCGCTCGGTGACGGCGACCCGGGTCCCGGGCGGCAGGCACACGTTCCTTCCGGACCAACGGGTCGGACGGCGCCGCAGCTCCAGACAGGGGCCGGCGGCCTCGGGGACCACCGCCAGGGACGCGGCTCCGGAGGCCGGCGCCTGCGGCGCTCCGAGGACGGCCGAGGCCCAAGCCGCGGTCGCCAGCACGACCAGTCCGGCGCCCAGTGCGTGCCCGGGCCAGCCGGGAATGACGGATCGGACCGGCAAGCGGCTCCTCCTCGAGCGGGTCGCCAGTATAGCGGGCTACAATGGCCGCATGGCTGAGCAGCTCGAACGGCTCATCGAGCAGTGGGACGGGCTCGGCGTGGTCTGCCGCTTCGACGCCCCGACCCGCACCCGGATCTTCATCTGTCTGCACGACAACACGCTGGGGCCGTCGACCGGCGGCACTCGCATGAAGACCTATCCCACCGCCGGCGCGGCGCTCGAGGACGCCATGCGCCTGGCCACGGGGATGACCCACAAGTGGGCGGCGATCGGCGGCCCCTGGGGGGGCGGCAAGGCGGTCCTGGCCGTCGAGCGGCCGCTCACCGGCGAGGAGCGGCGCGGCCTGCTGCTGCGCTACGCCGGGCTGATCGAGAGCCTCAAGGGCGCCTTCTGGACCGGCGAGGACATGGGCACCACCACCACCGACATGGAGGTGATCGCGGAGGGCACCCGGTACGTCCACGGCTTCGATCCCGCCGACGGCAGCAAGGTCGACCCCAGCCCGTTCACCGCCCGCGGCGTCTTCAGCGGCATCCAGGCGGCCCTCGGGGTGCGGTTCGGGTCCGCGGCGCTCGACGGCCGGCGCGTCCTGGTGCAGGGCGTGGGCAACGTCGGCCGGCGGCTGGCCGAGGAGCTGGCGGCGGCCGGCGCCCGGGTGCTGGTCGCCGACGCCGACGCCCAGCGGGCCGCGGCGGTGGCCGCCGATCTGGGCGCGGAGGTGGTGACCCCCGATCAGGTCTACGCCACCCCCTGCGACGTCTACGCCCCCTGCGCGGTGGGCGCCACCCTCAACTCGGACACCATCCCCCGGCTCGCCTGCTCGATCGTCGCCGGCTCGGCCAACAACCAGCTCGCCGAGGCGGACGACGCCGGTCGCCTGGAGGGCCGCGGCATCCTCTACGCCCCCGACTACGTGGTCAACGCCGGGGGCGCGCTGGCCTTCGCCCAGCTCATCCTGGGGATCTCCGACCGCGGTGAGATCTTCCGGCGGGTCGAGGGCATCGGCGCCACCCTGCGACGGGTGCTCGAGGAAGCGGCCGAGCACGGCGAGTCGCCGGTCGAGGCGGCGGCGCGCCGGGTCGAGACGGCGCTGGCCGGCCGCCGGCGCGGCAGCGGTGCGGAGGCGCCCGGCCGCGACCTGGGTGCGCCCGAGGTCGCCACCTGAGTCGCCATCGCGCCGCCGGCGGACGAGCTTGCAGCCCGGGCAGCTAACGGTCCCCCGGCTGGAGCACCTCGAGCAGGCGCGCGTAGTCGATCCGCCACTCCCCGTCCTGCTCGGCCCAGTTGAGCTGCAGGCGGTAGGCCTCGCGGCCCCGTAGATCGTCCAGCCCGGTCACGAAATGAGCGGTCAGGTGGCTGGTCGCCCGGCGCAGGCGCCGGTCGACCGCCAGGTCGTGTCCGGTGATGCGCATGCCGATGGTCCGCGAGCCGGCCCGGTACTGGTGGATGCCGGCCGCCAGCCGCTGGCGGTCCGAGGTGTCGAAGCCGTAGGCGGGCGCCTCGACCGCGAAGGGCTCGGCGAACAGCTCGGCGATCCGCCGCGCCCGCTGGAGTCCCTCGAGCCGGCTCTCGCCTGGCACCTTGGCGACCAGCTCCTGGAGGCGATCGAGACGGCGGCCGATCCGGCGCTCGTCGCTGGCCGAGAACCGGAAGAAAAGCCAGCCGCCGAGCACGACCAGCGCCGCCAGCGCCAGCCACCGTCCGCGTCCAGTCATCTCCCCGAGGCTCCGCTCCGGGCGCCCGTGGCGCGCTCGCCCTCAGCGCCCTTCCAGCCAGGCGCGCACCTGCGCCTCGAGCACGGTGAGCGGCAGCGGGCCGGCGAGCAGCACCACGTCGTGGAACTCGCGCAGATCGAACTCGGCGCCCAGGGTCTCCTCGGCCAGCCGCCGCAGCTCCTTGATCTTGAGCTCCCCGAGCTTGTAGGCCAGCGCCTGGCCCGCCCACGAGATGTAGCGGTCGGTCTCGGTGGCGATCTCGTGGCGCGACAGCGCGGTGTGGGCCGCCAGGTAGTCGCGCGCCTGCTGGCGAGTCCAGCCGAAGGCGTGGAGCCCGGTGTCGACCACCAGCCGGCAGGCCCGCCACATCTCGTAGGTGAGGCGCCCGAAGTCGTCGTAGGGGTCCTCGTACATGCCGGTCTCGACCCCCAGCCACTCGGCGTAGAGCGCCCATCCCTCACCGTAGGCGTTGATCCCCGAGAAGCGCCGGAACTCGGGCAGCCCCTCGAGCTCCTGCCGGAGCGCGTTCTGCAGGTGGTGGCCGGGCACCGCTTCGTGGAGGGTCAGCGCGGTCAGCGCCCACAGCGGCCGGCTCTCGAGGGCGTAGGTGTTGACCCAGTAGTAGCCGGGGCGGGTCGAGCCCTGGGGCGCGGGGACGTAGCGGCCGGCAGTGTAGCGCGGGGCCAGATGCTCGGGCACCGGCTCGACGCCGTAGGGCAGCCGCGGCAGGGTGCGGAAGAGCGCCGGCAGCTTGCCGTCCATCCGCTTGGCGATCCACGCCGCCCGCATCAGCAGCTCCTCGCCATCGGCGGCGAAGAACCGCGCCTCGGTGCGGAGCCGCTCGAGGAACCCGTCGAGCTCACCACGGTGCCCGACCCGCTCCATCACCTGCCTCATCTCGGCCAGGATCCGCTCGACCTCGGAGCGGCCGATCTCGTGGACCTCCTCGGCCGAGAGGTCGAGCGTCGTATGGTGTCGGATCAGGTGCTGGTAGTACTCGCCACCCCGGGGCAGCTCGGAGGCCCCCAGCGTCTCGCGGCCCGCCGGGACGTACTCGCCGAGCAGGAACTCCCGGAAGCCGCGGTAGGCCGGCACCACCCGCTCGAGGATCGCGCGCTCGCCCCGCTCGCGAAGACGCGGCCGGGCGGCCTCGGGCACGGTCGGCGGGAAGTTCTCGAGCGGCTGCCAGAAGACGCTGTCCTCGACTTCCGCCACCAGGTGCGGGTCGATGGTGGCCTCGTAGCCCTCGAGCACGGCGCGCGGCAGGACGTATCCCCCGGCAATGCCGTCGCGCATCAGCGCCTGCTGCTGGGCGGCCCACGCCGGGAAGGCCTCCAGCCGGGCGAGGTAGTTCTCGTAGTCGGCGACGGTCGCCAGCGGCACCCGCTCGGGCAGCCGGGCGAAGTCGGTGTGGAACCCGCTCTCGGCGGTGATCGGGACCAGATGCTCCTTGAACTCGTAGGCCGCCAGGCGGTCGGAGACCTGGCGCTCGAACAGGTCGTAGCTGATGCGGTCGTCGACCGAGAGGGCGTCGCGGTCGATGCCCTGCAGGCGCTCGAGCGCCGCACGCCAGTACGCGTCACGGCGGGCGAGATCGGTGGCGGCGGCCGACGGCAGCCGGTCGTCGTATTCGTGCCGGCCCACCGCCGTGGCCCTCAGCGGGTCCTCGGCCAGCTCGAACTCCCAGGCCTCCTCGAACAGGACCCGCAGCTCGGCCTCGTCGGCCGGCGGCGGCGCGCAGCCGGCGGCGAACAGCGCCGCGAAGACCAGGACGGCGACCAGCGGGCAGGTGGCGCGGCGATCTCGCATAGGCACCGGCGGGCGGGTCACCACTCTACCGCCAGCCGCGCGCCAGCCGCTCGGTATACTCCGGCGCCTTCGCCCGGCGGCGGGCGCCTCCTGAAATCACCCCTTCCTGAGAGTCCCCGGAGAGGAGCGATGATCTACGACAACATCCTGCAGGTGGTGGGGGAGACGCCGGTGGTGCGGCTCCACCGGGTGGGCGCCGGCCTGGAGACCGAGCTCTACGCCAAGTGCGAGTTCCTGAACCCCGGCGGCTCGGTCAAGGACCGCATCGCGGTGCGAATGGTCGAAGGGCTGGAGCGCGACAAGCGGGTCGGGCCGCAGACCACCCTCATCGAGCCGACCAGCGGCAACACCGGCATCGGCCTGGCGATGGCCGCCGCGGTCAAGGGCTACCGGCTGGTGATCACCATGCCCGAGAAGATGAGCCGCGAGAAGCAGGTGGTGATGGAAGCGCTGGGGGCCGAGATCATCCGCACCCCGACCGAAGCCCCGCACGACTCGCCCGACAGCCTGCTGGGGGTGGCCCAGCGCCTCAACCGCGAGATCGAGGACTCGGTGATCCCCGACCAGTACGCCAACCCCGACAACCCCGACGCCCACTACCACGGCACCGGGGCCGAGATCTGGCGCGAGTTCGGCGACTCGCTCGACATGGTGGTCATCGGCGCCGGCACCGGCGGCACCATCACCGGCGTGGCCCGCTACCTCAAGGAGCGCCAGCCGGAGATCCTGGTGGTCGGGGTCGACCCCGAGGGCTCGATCCTCGGCGGGCGGACCGAGGTGACCACCTACCACGTCGAGGGGATCGGCTACGACTTCATCCCCGACGTGCTCGACCGCTCGCTGGTCGACACCTGGATCTACGTCGACGACAAGCAGAGCTTCCTGATGGCGCGCCGGCTGATCCGCGAAGAGGGGCTGCTGGTCGGCGGCAGCTCGGGCTCGGCGGTGTGGGCGACCCTCGAGGCGCTCAAGCTCCACCCCGGGGTGCGCCGCGCCCTGGTGCTGCTCCCCGACTCGATCCGCAACTACCTGACCAAGTTCGTCCGCGACGACTGGATGCGCGAGCACGGCTTCCTCGACGAGGAGCCGGCCGAGGCCACCGGTTAGCCGCCGCCCCTTACCCGCCGACGGGCAGTCCCGGCTTGCCGACGCGGCGCTCGAGCTTGCGGGTGAGGCGCTGGAACAGGTTCTCGTTGAGCCCGCTGGTCGAGTACGGCCGGCCGGTCCAGCCGGTGCCGCCGGTCACCCGCTCCTTCCACAGCAAGGCGCCCCCCGGCTCGTAGCACTCGACCAGCATCACCTCCTGGCGGGCGGTGCTGAGCGTCAAGAACACCAGGCTCGACGCCCGGCGTTGGCGCGCCGCCTCGAGCAGCTGCCCCTGCACGAACCGCGAGTCCTCGACCACCGCGATGCCGCCGGTGGCGTTCTCGACCTCCACGCCGCGGCCGCGCAACAGCTCGGTCAATCGCGCGACCGCGTCGAGGGCGGCGTCGTAGGGGTTGCCGCGGCCGGCTAGCAGGACCAGCGAGGTCGGCGGGGCGTCCGCCGGCGCGGGGTCCGGCGAGACCGGCGCCGTTGGGGCGGTGCCGGTGGCCGGCGGCGGCGCCGTGGAGCCGGCAGCCGCAGCGGACGGCGACGGCGGAGCGGAGGCGGGCGGGGCCGCAGGCGCGGCTTCGGGAGCAGCGGGCTTGGCGGCGGACGTTGCCGGGCCAGAGCCGGGTGAGGCGGGCACCGGTGGCTGGGCCGGCGACTGCGCTGGCGGCACCGGCGAACCGGGCGGCGGGGCCGCGCCCGGCGCCGGCGGGCTGGCCGGCTCAGCCTCGCCGGCGGGCCCCAGGAGGGCTTCCAGCAGCTTGAGCTTGGTGACCGCGTCGGCGGCCTCGGCCGACTCCGGGTGCTCCTCGACCAGCCGGAGGAGCAGGTCTCTGGCCGCCACATGGTCGCCGGCGTCGATGGCGACCGCCGCCAGTAGATCGAGCGCCCCCGCCGCCTCGCCACCCACCGCGCCACCGGCCAGCAGTGACTCGAGCTCGGCCTTTGCGTCCTCGAGGCGACCCGCCTCGCGCAGCTCGGCGGCGCGCTCCAGCGAGGCCGCCGAGAGGGCCGTGGCCATCACCCAGAGGCCACCCAGCAGGACGAGACCGGTCGAGAATCGTGACGGACGCATGCGCCTGGACCTCCGGCGCGGATGTTCTCACGATTCGCCGCGGTGCCTGCCCCCGACCGGCCGGCCTCGAAGCCGGCGAGCGCAGCCCACCCGGCGCGGTATCCTAGTGTCCCGTGCACCCGGCGGCGTCAGCCGCCTCCCACCTGCGCACCTCGACCCCGCGAACGCGACGCCGTGAAGATCGACACCGCCCGCTACCTCCTCGAGCCCGACGCGCAGGCCGACCTCGAGCGCCGCCCGACCCGCGAGGAGAACGCGCGGCCCCCCGACCGGGCGGCGGCGCGCAAGACCCTGCGGCGGCTCAACCGCCGGCTCCAGGAGCTCCAGGAGCTGCTCTACGCCGAGGGCCGGCACAAGCTCCTGGTGGTGCTCCAGGCGATGGACACCGGCGGCAAGGACGGCACCATCCGCCACGTCTTCGAGGGGGTCAACCCGCAGGGCGTCAAGGTCGCCGGCTTCAAGAAGCCGACCCCCGTCGAGCTGGCCCACGACTACCTGTGGCGCGTCCACCGGCACACCCCGGGCAGCGGCGAGATCGCCATCTTCAACCGCAGCCACTACGAGGACGTGCTGGTGGTCCGGGTCCACGAGCTGGTGCCGCCCGAGGTGTGGGGCCGCCGCTACGACCACATCAACGCTTTCGAGAAGCTGCTCGCCGACGAAGGCACCACGATCCTCAAGTTCTTCCTCCACATCTCGGAGGAGGAGCAGCGCCGCCGGCTCCAGGCCCGCCTCGACAAGCCCCACAAGCGCTGGAAATTCTCCCGGCGGGACCTCGCCGAGCGCCGCCGCTGGCCCGACTACCGGCGGGCCTACGCGGCGGCGCTGTCGCGCACCAGCCGGCCGTGGGCCCCGTGGTACGTGGTCCCCGCCGACCGCAAGTGGTACCGCAACCTGGTGATCTCGCAGGTGCTGGTCGAGACCCTCGAGGGGCTCGGGATGAGCTACCCGCCCGGCGAGGAAGATCTCGACGGGCTGGTCGTCACCTAGCGGCCGGCCCCGCGGCCAGCCGGCGCTCGAGGCGGTCGAGCCGCTCCTCGATCCGCACCAGCTTGTCGAGGATCAGGACGTGGGTCTTCTTGGCGTCGATGCCGACCGGGCTGTCGTCGCTGGTGATGACCCGCTCGATCCGGGCGTAGTCGTCGGGACGGACTTCAAGGTCCATCTGGGCGCCTCCTTCGAGCCTGCGGCTGGAGTCCGCGGAGGACGCCGCTCCACCGCCGGCAGGCCGGACGGGATTGTAGCTCGGCCCTCGGCCTACGGCAGCACCCTGAGATCGGCCACCAGCAGCAGTTGTCGGAGGCCAGTCGAGCCGCCCGGGCGCGAACGACGAGGCGTGGTTGCGCCAGGCGAAGACGCCCGCCCTTCGAAGATGAGAGATTCACCCCCGGAGATCCGGATGCGGCGGTTCGACGTGGCGGTGGTCGGGGCCGGGCCGGCGGGAGCGGCGTGCGCCCGCGAGCTGGCGCGGGCGGGTCTCGCCGTGGCGCTCCTCGACAAGCAGATGCCGCCGCGCTACAAGGCCTGCGGCGGCGGGCTGGTGGGGCGGGCGGTGGCCGAGCTGGGGATCGAGCTGGAGCCCGAGCTGGTCGAGGCCGAGAGCCGCGTGGCCGAGGTCAACCTGCTCGACGCCGGGCTCGGGTTCCGGGTCGAGCGGCCGCGACCGGTGGTGACGATGACCATGCGCGCCGACCTCGACCGGCGGCTGGTCGAGGCGGCCCGCGAGGCCGGGGCCGAGCTGCTCGCGCCGTGGACCCTCGATGGGCTGTCGCCGGACGGCGACGGGTTCGCCCTGCGGACCGATCGCGGCGTGCTCGGCGCCCGTTACCTGGTGGCCGCCGACGGGGCGGCCGGACGGACCGCCGGCGCCGCCGGCTGGCCCGCGCAGCGGCGGGCGATCCCGGCCCTGGAGTCGGAGGTCGAGGTGAGCCCGGCCGAGCACCGGCGGCTCGCCGGCAGCGCCCGCTTCGATTTCGGCGTGGTCGACGGCGGCTACGCCTGGGTGTTCCCCAAGCGGCGGCATCTGTCGGTCGGCTGTCTCTCGATCGCGCGGCCGGCCCCGGCGCTGCGGCGGGCGCTCGAGGACTACCTCGCGCGGCTCGGGCTCGACGGCCCGCGCCGCCGCGAGGACCACGGCTTCGTGATCCCGCTCGAGCCGCGCCCGCCGGTTCGCGGCCGGGTGCTGCTGACCGGCGACGCCGCCGGCCTGGCCGACCCGGTGACCTGCGAGGGGATCTCGTTCGCCCTGCTGAGCGGCCGGCTGGCGGCGCGGGCCCTCGTCGAGGGATTCGAACGGCCGGCCGCGGCCGCGGCCGCCTACCGGCGGCTTCTCCGCCCGGTGGTGGCCGAGCTGCGGGTGGCGCGGGTGGTGGCACGACTGGTCTACGGCCACCCGCGGCTGCGGGCCGCCCTCGGCCGGCGGGCCGGCCGGCAGTTGGCGGAGGCGATGGCCGACGTGATGACGGGCGCGGCCACCTATCGCGGGCTGCTCACCCGGCCGCGCAACTACCTCCGGCTGGCGGCGCGTTGCGCGCGACCCTCGCGCAGCGCCAGCCCGCGATAGTGGTTGCTCGTCCCGCCCAGGAGCGCTGCCCCGGAGGCGCGCGCCCCCCGCCGTCGCCAGGGACGCCTCCCGGCCTCAGCGGCGCCACCTGCCGTGGCACCCGCTCCTCGCGGCCCGAATCGCGGCCGGCCCTCACCGCCGCCTGGATCGGCCGCCCCGATGGGGAAGGAATCCGCTCTGTCGCTTGTTGGAGGAGACGAGCCATGAAGGCCATCGACACCCAGCGGCGCGAGCCGGCCGCGAGCGCTGCAGCCGCGGCGGAGTCCGCCGAGCGGCGGCTGCCGGCCGCCGCCGACGTCCTGGCCGGGCTGGTGGAGACCACCCAGGAGCTCAACACCGCCACCGACCTGGAGGCCGGGCTGCAGGCGGTGGCCGACCGGCTGCGGCGCTACGTCCCCTACGACACCCTCGGGGTGCTGCTGATCGACGACCTGGGCCGCGAGCTGCGCTTCGCCCTGGCGGTCGGCTTCCGGGCCGAGGTGGCCGAGCACTGGCGCTTCGGCATGGGCCAGGGCGTCGTCGGCACCGTGGCCCAGACCGGCGAGCCCATCCTGGCGGCCGACGTGCGCGACGAGCCGCGCTACATCGGCGCCGAGGAGAGCGTACGCTCGGAGCTGGCGGTGCCGCTCGTCGTCAAGGGCCGCACCATCGGCGTCCTCGACCTGGGCAGCCGCCAGCCCGGCTTCTTCGCCAGCGAGCACCTGACGCTGCTCGAGCCGCTGAGCGGTCACCTCGCCGCCGCCATCGACGGCGCCCGCCTCTATCAGAACCTGCACGAGCAAGCACGGACCCTGTCGCTGCTCCACGAGGTGAGCCGCGAGCTGGCTTCGATCCTCGACCGCGAGCAGCTCCTCGAGCGGGTGGCCGAGCGCCTCAAGCGGGTGGTCGACTACGACGTCTTCGGGGTCCTGCTGTGGAACGAGGAGAGCCAGCTCCTGGAGCCGTCGCTGGCGGTCTACCGGGATGGGCCGCGCTCCCGGAGCGCGCGGCCGATGGCGCTTGGGGAGGGCATCTGCGGCACCGCCGCGGCGCTGCGCCAGTCGCTGCGGGTGCCCAACGTCCACGTCGACCCGCGCTACGTGAGCTGCGTGGAGGACCTCGAGGTGCGCTCCGAGCTGGCGGTGCCGATGACTTTCAAGGAGCGGCTGATCGGCGTCCTCGACCTGGAGAGCGCCGAGTACGACGCCTTCACCGCCCGCCACGAGCAGGCGCTCGCCACGCTCGCGTCGTCGCTCGCCATCGCCCTCGAGAACGCCCGCCTCTACGAGCGCCTCCAGGAGGACGAGCGCCGGCTGGCCGACGACCTGTCGACCGCCCGCGAGATCCAGAAGCGGCTGTTGCCCAAGGCCTCCCCCTGGCTGCCGGGGCTGCAGATCGCGGTCGGATACGAGCCGGCCCGCCACCTGGGCGGCGACTTCTACGACTTCCTGCGCTACGGCGAGGGCCGGATCGCGGTGGCGGTGGGCGACGTCGCCGGCAAGGCGACCTCGGCGGCGCTCTACGGCTCGCTGGCCATCGGCATCCTCCGCGAGCACGCCGACCAGCACCGGCCGGAGCCCGCCCGCATGCTGGCCGACATGAACGACCGGCTCCACCGGGTGGGGATCGACAACCGCTTCCTGGCCATGGCCTTCGGGGTCTACGACTCGACCAGCAGGGTCCTGACCCTGGCCAACTCGGGCCTTCCCCACCCGCTGCTGCTTCGTGGCTGGCGGGTCCATCCGATCCCCGCCGAGGGGGTGCCCCTGGGCCTGCTCGCCGACCGCAGCTACGAGGAGATGCGGCTCGAGCTGCGCCACGGCGACGCGGTGGTCATCAGCACCGACGGCATCGAGGAGAGCCTGGACCAGCGGCAGGAGGAGTTCGGGCGCGAGCGGGTGGCGCAGACCCTGACCCGGGCGGCCGGCGGCTCGGCCCAGTCGCTGGCCGACGCGCTGCTCGACGCCACCCGCGAGTTCGGCGACGGCTCGGAGCCGGCCGACGACCGTACGGTAATGGTGCTGCGGTTCTGAGCTGTCGACGGTCGCCCGCCGGGCGGCTAGATTCGCTTACAAGAGGGAGGGAATGATGACGATCGAGGTCGGCAAGGCGGCCCCCGCCTTCACGCTGCCGGACCAGGACGGCAAACCCGTGTCGCTCCGCGACCTGCGCGGGCGCGAGGTGGTGGTCTACTTCTATCCGCGCAACGAGACCCCGGGGTGCACCAAGGAGGCCTGCGGCTTCCGCGACCTGAACCGCGAGATCGCCAAGCGCGGCGCGGTGGTTCTCGGCGTCTCGCCCGACGACGCCCAGTCGCACCGCGCCTTCCGCCGCAACCACGAGCTGCCGTTCACGCTGCTCTCGGACCCCGACAAGAAGGTGATGCGGCGCTATGCGGCCTTCGGCGAGAAGAAGATGTACGGGCGGACGGCCGAGGGGGTGATCCGGTCGACGGTGTGGGTGGGCGCGGATGGGAAGGTGCGCAAGCACTGGAAGCGGGTGGCGCGGGCGGCGGAGCATCCGGCGCAGGTGTTGGCGGCGCTGGAAGCGGAGGGGTAAGCCCCCCCACCCGTAGCTGGTGGGTTCGCGTGTTGCTGGTGGAGGAGCGGTCTGCGGTGGTTCCCCCGCGGCCGCCTCGGGGCCGGGGCGTTGACCCCGCTTCACTCCCCCGCCCTGGCCAACACGTTCCGCGGCTGCCAACGCCCCGGCCGGGCGGCGGCCTCCCACCCACGGCTGCTGGGCCGGCGCGATGAAGCGAGGCCATGACCAGTGGCAGGTTCCCCCCCGCGGCCGCCTCGGGGCCGGGGCGTTGACCCCGCTCCACTCCCCCTCCCTGGCCAACACGTTCCGCGGCTGCCAACGCCCCGGCCTGGGCGGCGGCCTCCCGCCCGCAGCTGGTGGGCTAGCGCGTTTGGATGGGGCCGTGACCTATGGTGGTCCCCCCGGCGGCCGCGGCTGGTGGCTAGCGCGATGTTGCGGCGCCAGGACCTGCGGGAGGGTTCCCGCGCGGCCGGGGATGGGCGATCGGTGCTTAAAGCAGTTTGAGCTGCTGGCCGCCCGGGGGGCGGAAGGCGGCGGCCGAGAGCTCGGGGCCGCGGCGGGCGAGGCCGGCGCGGCGGCGGGCGGTGGTGAAGAGGGCTTCGATCTGCTCGGCGAAGATGCCCTCGCCACGGCCGCGGCTGCCGAACCGCGGGTCGTTGAGGCGGCCGCCGCGGAGGGATCGGATGCGGCCCAGGACTTTCTCCTTGCGGTCGGGGAAGTGGGCCTCCAGCCACTCCTGGAACACCGTCGCCACGGCGCCGGGGAGCCGCAGGACCACGAAGGTCGCAAAGCCGGCCCCGGCGGCCGCCGCCTGATCCAGGATGGCGGGGATCTCGTGGTCGTTCAGGGCCGGGATGACCGGCGCCACCAGCACCCCGACCGGCACCCCGGCTTCCGCCAGGGCGGTGATCGCCTCGAGCCGGCGGCGGGGGTGCGAGGTCCGGGGCTCCATGCGGCGCGCCAGCTCGCCGTCGAGCGTGGTCACCGAGACCGCCACGCCGGCCGCCCGGTGGCGAGCCAGCTCGGCCAGCAGGTCGCCGTCGCGGGTCACCAGGTGGTTCTTGGTCACCACCATCACGGGGTTGCGGCACCACGCCAGCACCTCGAGACAGCGGCGGGTGATCCCCAGCTTGCGCTCCACCGGCTGGTAGGGGTCGGTCACCCCGCTCAGCCCGATCGGCTGCGGCCGCCAGCCCGGCGCCGCCAGCTCGCGCTCCAGCAGCTCGGGAGCGTCCTCCTTGACCAGGATCCTGGTCTCGAAATCGAGCCCGGCCGAGAATCCCAGATACTCGTGGGTGGGCCGGGCGTAGCAATACGAGCAGCCGTGCTCGCACCCTCGGTACGGATTGATCGAGACGTCGAACGAGACGTCCGGGCTGTCGTTGCGCGCCAGGATCGAGTGGCTCGAGTCGCGGAGGAACTCGGTCGCCAGCCGCTCCGGCCCCGGCTCCTCGGCGACCACCCGCAGCCGCTCGAACCGATTCGCCGGGTTGCCCGTCGCTCCCCGACCGCGGACCCTGAACCCTTTCGCCATGCTGCCCACCACTCTAGCCCGGACCCGGCACAGCTCCCTTCCGACCCCCGCTCTCCCAGACGCCCCGCTCCCGTCCCCTCGATGCGCCGACCCTTCGTCGAGGGGCGGGAGGCCGCCGCCCAGGCCGGGGGGTTCCCGGCAGCGGAACGTGTGGGAGAGGGAGGGGGA
>JBFGCA010000111.1:0-16457 GCA_041567315.1 Thermoanaerobaculia bacterium
GAGCCGTCTGCGGCGTTGGCGCTCCTCGACAATTGCTCGGCATTGCCTGCGTCGCGGCGCCTGGCATCCGGCCCCGCCGCGCTCGCCAGCCGATCCGTCCGACTTCCACCACGGGCTCCTAGATAAAGAGAATCTGGGTGCCGGCGGCGCGGTCGTAGAAGTCCATGACCGACAGCACGTCGTCGACCTGCGGGACCAGCTCTTCGCGCTCGACCTGGAACATGTCCATGGCCATGCGGCAGGCGTAGATCTTGGCGCCGGCGTCGTGGAGCATCTCGACCATCTCGCGGACCGGCGGCAGGTCGAGCTTCTCCATGCCGCGCTTCATCATCTTGGTGGCCAGGCTCTCCATCCCCGGCAGGCCGCCGACCATGGTCGGGATCGGCATCGACGGGTTGCCGACCGTCGGCACGTGGAGCTTGTCGATCTTCTTGTCGGTGATGACGTCGAGGCCCCAGAAGGTGAAGAACAGGTTGGCCTCGATCCCGGCCATGCGGGCGCCGTTGGCGAGCACCAGCGCGGGGTAGGCCATGTCCAGGCTGCCCTTGGAGCAGATGATGCTGACCGCCCGGATGGGCTCGGGGGCCGTGGAGCGTTCGGTGGGGCGGGGGGCCGCGGCGGGCCGCGGCTCGGCGGTGGCGGTGGCGGTGGTCATGGTGTCGTCCTCCTCGGGATGGTCCCCGGGCTCAGATGCAGCCCTGCGGCTTGGGCAGGCCCGAGACGCGGGCCGCCAGCTTGCCAGGACCCTTGGGAAAGAGCTGGTAGAGCTCCTTCATGTTGATGCCGGAGAGCTTGGAGATGCGCCGCAGCCCGGGCGGCTGGCCCTGCTGGACGGCGTCCTCGCGGCAGAAGGTGATGACCTTCCAGTGCTTGTCGCCGAGCGGGCCGATTCCCACCTCGGTGGCGATGGCCTCGGCGACCTCGGGCGTCCACTGATCGCTGTCGACCAGGAAGCCCTCGTCGTTGACGTCGACGCTCTTGCCTGCGTATTCGGTGACTGGCATTTTCGGTGCTCCTTTACTGTCGAGCCGCCGCTTCAGGCGGCCAGCTGTTGGTCGGCTGCCCAGGCCGGGACGCGCTTGCCCGCCATGGACATCTGGTTGGGGACCGGGATCCGCCGCCCCGGCAGCAGGACGTTCCAGTAGATCCACCGGAAGGCCAGCTTGCCCCAGTGGTTGCGGCGGCTCTCGGCGAGCAGCGGGAAGGGTCCCACCACCGGCCAGGGGTAGATCCCCGGCAGCGGCTCCTGCTCGTAGTTGAAGTCGATGAGCATGGCCTTGCCGTGGCCGCTCTCGATGAAGCAGTTGGCGTGGCCGTCGAAGCCCTCGACCGGGCTGCGGCCGGCGGCCAGCCGCAGCACGTTCTCGACCACCACCTCGCTCTGGAAGTGGGCCACCGAGCCGGCCTTCGAGGTCGGCAGGTTGGTGGCGTCGCCGAGCACGAAGACGTCGTCGTGGCCGGTGGCCAGCAGGGTGCTGCGGTCGGTGGGGATGAAGGCCAGCTCGTCGCCCAGCCCCGAGGCCTCGACAAAGGAGGCCCCCTTGTGGGTGGGGACGGTGACCAGCAGGTCGAAGGGGACCTCGCGCTCGTCCCAGGAGCGCAGCAGGCCGGCCGCGCCGTCCACCTCGCCGGCGTTGAACTCGGTCTCCACCCGGATGCCGCGCTCCTCGAGCAGCGAGCCCAGCAGCCGCGAGGCGATCGGCTTGGTGAAGGCGCCGTCGAGCGGCGTGGCGTAGACCAGCTCCACCCGGTCGCGCATCCGGCGCTTCGTGAAGTAGGCGTCGGCCAGCAGCAGGAACTCGAGCGGCGCCACCGGGCACTTGATCGGCATCTCGACGACGTTCAAGACCAGCCGGCCGCCCTGGAAGGCCTCGAGCGCCCGGTGCAGCTTGGCGGCGCCCTCGAGGGTGTAGTAGTCGAAGACGTTGCGCTGCCAGCCCTCGCCCATCAGCCCCTCGGTCTCCTCGGGGTGGATGTGCGAGCCGCTGGCGATGACCAGCAGGTCGTAGTCCAGCCGGCCGTCGTCGGCGAGCACCACCTGGCGGCGGTCGGCGTCAACGGCGGTCACCTCCTGGCGCACCCAATCGACGCCGTTGGTGAGGGTGCGGCGGCGCGGCTTGAGCGTGCGGGCCGGCTCTTGCATGCCGAAGGGCACGAAAATCAGGTCCGGCTGGAAGAGGTGCTCGATCTCGGGGTCGACGATCTTGATGCCCCAACCGGCCGGCATCTTGCGACGGAGCTGGTTGGCCACGGCGGTTCCCGCGGTGCCGGCTCCGAGGATCACGAGTTGTTTCATGGGATCGGTTTCCTTTCCGGGCCCTTGCGGCCTCGCCCGAGTGGCAAAGCAGGGACTGTGCCATGTGAAGAAACTATTTGTTTTCAGGGGCTTAGCGAGCCTGGGACGGGTTCCCTCAGGGCATTTTGAAACAGGATGGCAACACGTTTCGTTTCACGAGACGATAGGAAACGTTTCAGTTGGGGGCCGAGCCGGCGACGGGCTCGCGCGACCGGTGCGCGGTAGAGTGCTGCCGAGTTCCTCGTGCCGAGTCCGCAGCCCCCGCCAGCCCCCACCTTCGGGACCGCCCGAGCCGTGGCCTCGGCGCTGGCGGGGATCTCGGTAGCGGCCGTCTTCGCGACCCGCCTGCCGCCCCTGGCGGGCGGCGCGCTCACCTTGATCGTGACCGCCTTCGGGGCGTCGCTCCTGCTCCGCCAGCCGGTCGACGTCTACCCGAGCGGCGCGCCGGCCTCCAGCCTGAGCGCGCTGCTGGACCGCCGCGAGGAGCGGCGACAGCAAGCGCGCTGGTTCGTCCACATGCGGTGGATCGCCATAATCGTCTCCTTCGGGCTCATCCTGGTGGCGGTGCCGGTCAACCGGTTCCTGCCGCTGAAAGCGCTGGCCCTGTTGGCCTTCTGGTGGTTGGTGCTGGTGGCCGCCAACCTGGCTTTCCAACGTTGGCTGTCGTCCGGCGACCGGTTCGAGCGGCAGATCGTGGTCCAGGGCTTGGTCGACCTGGTGGTGCTGACCGGGTTCCTCAACGCCTCCGGCGGCATCGAGAACCCGGTCTTCTTCGCCTATCTCTTCCACGTCATCATCGCCGGCATCCTGCTCCCGAAGCGCAAGGCGCTGAGCCTTACGGTGGTGGCGGCGCTGCTCTTCCTGCTGATGGTGCTGGGCGAATACGCCCACGTGCTGCCTCACTTCACCAACCGGCTTTTTCCCCATCAGGCCGCCGCCATGGCGATCCCGGTCGAGGGACACGAGCACCCCGGAGAGGTGCACCATGCCGCCCACGTGCCGATCTTCGTGGCCGGCCGCACGCTGCCGTTCCTGACCCTCCTGTTCTTGAGCGCCTACCTGACCAGCCTGATCGCCGAGCGGCTGAGGCGGCGGGAGGCGCAGCTCGAGCGGGCGGGGCGCACCCTGATGCTGGAACACCAGCGGCTCGAGCGGGTCGTCGAGTCCGCCGGCGTCGGGATGATGCTGGTCGAGCCCGATCTGGGGGTGCCGTGGGCCAGCCGCCGGGCGGCCGGCTGGCTGCAGCTCGATGGCGAGGGCGCGGCCGCCCGCTGCCCGCTGTACCGGACGCCCGACGGGTGTGCCGACTGCATCGCCGAGGAGACGTTGGCCACCGGCGAGGCGCGCGAGAGCGAGCGGGCGGTGCGCACCGGGCAGGGCGGCCTCCGCTACTTCCGGCACGCCACGTCGCCGGTGCTCGATGCCCAGGGCCGGACCCTCCAGGTGGTCGAGCTGCTGGAAGACGTCACCGATCGCAAGGCGCTGGAAGCGGAAGCGATGCACCGGGGCAAGCTGTCGGCGCTGGGACAGATGGCGGCCGGGGTGGCGCACGAGATCGGCAACCCGCTCTCTTCGCTCACCACCCGGCTGACGCTGCTGGAGCGGCGGCCCGAGCCCGACTACGTGGTGGAGAGCGTGGGTCTGCTGCGCGGTCAGATCGAACGCATCCGGCGGATCGTCCACGGCATCTCGCTGTTCGCCCGCAGTCGCAAGCAGGAGTGGTCGGTCTGGGAGCTCGACGAGGTCTTGCGCGAGACCCTGGAGGTGGTGCGGCTCGATCGGCGCGGCAAGCGGGTGCGCTTCACCACCCGTCTCGCCCGGCCCTCGCTGCGGGTGCGCGGCGTCAAGGACCAGATCACCCAGGTCCTGCTCAACCTGCTGCTCAACGCCGCCGAGGCCAGCGCCGACGGCGGCGAGGTCGAACTGGAGACCGTGGAGCTGGGCGGTCGGCTGCTGCTGCGGGTCCGTGACCACGGCGCCGGCATCCCGGCGGCCGACCGCGAGCGCCTCTTCGAGCCGTTTTTTTCGACCAAGCCAAAGGGCACGGGGCTGGGGCTGTCGATCTGCTACAGCCTGGTCAACGCCCACGGCGGCACGATCGAGGTGGACAGCGCGGAGGGCGAGGGGTCGACCTTTACGGTGGTGCTGCCGGCCGCCGATCGGACCGGCGGCCCGCCGCCGCCGGAGGCTCGATGAGCGTCGACGTCCTGATCATCGACGACGAGGCGCTGTTCCGTGAGGACCTGGCGACGCTGCTCGAAGCCGAGGGCTTCAGTTGCGCGACTGCAGAGGACGGCGAGCGGGGGTTGGCGAAGGCCGAGGAGAAGCGCCCCGACGTGGTGCTCACCGATCTGGTGATGCCCGGCATGGACGGTCTCGAGGTGGTCCGCCGGCTGGCCTCGGTGAGCCCCGAGACGGCGGTCATCGTCGTCACCGCGTTCGGCTCGCTGGAGACCGCGGTCGAGGCCTTCCGCGGGGGGGCGGCCGACTATCTGATCAAGCCGGTGGTGCCGGCCGACCTGCTGGCCAAGCTGCGGCGGGTCGGCGAGATGCGGCGTCTCGAGCGTGAGGTCCGCTATCTGCGCCGCGCCGTCTCCGAGGCCGGCGCCGGTACCCGCATCGTGGGCCGCAGCGAAGCGATCGCGACGGTGCGCGAGCTGATCGCCCGGATGGCATCGGCGCCCAGCCCGGTGCTCGTCCTCGGTGCCACCGGCACCGGCAAGGAGCTGGTGGCGCGGGCGCTCCACCAGGCCGGGGCCGGCGAGCAGGCGCCGTTCGTGCCGGTCAACTGCGCCGCGCTGCCGCGCGAGCTGATCGAGAGCGAGCTGTTCGGCCACGTGCGGGGCGCCTTCACCGGCGCGGTCCGGGACAAACCGGGGGTCTTCGAGATCGCCGCCGGCGGCACCCTTTTCCTCGACGAGGTGGCCGAGCTGCCGGTCGATCTCCAGCCCAAGCTGTTGCGGGCGCTCGAGGAGCGGCAGGTGACCCGGGTCGGCGGCACCCGACCGATCGCCACCCCGGTGCGCATCGTCGCCGCCACCAACCGGGACCTCCAGCAGGAGGTGGCGGCGGGCCGGTTCCGCGAGGACCTCTACTTCCGCATCCGGGTGATCGAGATCGTGCTGCCGCCGCTGCGCGAGCGCCGGGAGGACGTCCCGCCGCTGGTCGAGCACCTGATCGCGCGGCTCAACGAGCGTCTCAACCGGCGGGTCCGCGGGGTCGAGCCGGCGGCGATGCGGGTGCTGATGGCGGGCGACTGGCCGGGCAACGTCCGCGAGCTCGAGAACGTCCTGGAGCGCGCCATGCTGCTGGCCGAGGGCGAGCTGCTGGGCACCGAGCACCTGCCCCCGGAGCTGGTCGGCGAGGCGACGTTCCGAGCCGGCTCCGACGACCTGCGGTCTGGGGTCCGCGCCTACGAGGCCCACCACATCGCCAGCGTTCTGGCGGCCACCGGCGGCAACCGCGAGGAGGCCGCCCGCCGGATGGGGATCGACCCCTCGACCCTCTACCGCCGGCTCAAGGACCTCGAGACCGAGCGCCCATAGCCGCCCCGGCGGCGGCAGCCGGCCGTCTTGCAGATCTGCAAGTCGGGCGGGCCGCGCCTCTTGCACCGCTGCCAGGCCAGAGCGCGGCGACCGGCCCGTCGCTCGACCGCCAAGTCACTGAAAAACAATCACTTGCCGGCGATTTCCCGGCCGGGGCACGGCCGTTGCTTCCTCCCGAGGCGCCACGTGAGGACGAGCACGGGACAGACCCGCCTGGATCACTGGACGAAGCTGCTTGCGCGCGCCGCGCTGGACGAGCTGCGGCGGGTCGCGCCCCGGTTGCCGAATCGTCCGGCGCTGCTCGGTGAGCTGTCGCAGCGGATCCGCGAGGTGATCGTCTGCGATCTGCGGGACGGTGCCGGGAGCCGGGGGGCGGGGGCCGGAGCGGCCCAGGAGCTGGCGCTTTCGGTCTACCTGACGGTGGCTGCCCAGGAGCCCGGCGTCGAGCTCCGGCCGCAGCTGCTCGCCGCTCTCGAGGCCAGCCTGACCGCGGCCCTGGACAGTCTGGGCTCGGCGGACGGGCGCCAACCAAGCCAAGGAGGCTTACGATGAAGAAAGCACTGATGCTGACGGCCGTACTGGCGCTCGCCTGGCTCGGCATGCCGGGGGACGCGGCCGCGACGCCCGAGTTCGCCAAGCAGTGGGAGTCGAGCTGCGCCTCGTGCCACGTCGGGGCGCCGACAGAGCTCGACGAAGAGGGGGTGGCCTTCAAGCTGGCAGGGTTCGACCAGGCGGTGGAGGCCAAGAACCCCCGGCCCAAGCTGTTTTTCTCGATGGTCACCGATCTGGTGACCTTCTCCAGCACGCCGGCCGACGACGACATGGAGACGCCCGAGAGCGCCACCCTGTTCTCGCTGGTCCGGCTGGATCGCGAGGGCCGCTTCAAGGTGTTCGCGATCGGCGAGCTGGCCGACCAGCCGGAGGGTCTCGAGCTCGACTTCGCGCATGGGCATCTGCAGGTCAACCCGCTCGAGCAGCGCCACAAGCTCAACCTCCGGCTGGGCAACGTCGAGCCGCTCACCCGGCTCTACAACAGCGACATGCGGCGCCTGTTCGAGAGCCCGCTGTGGAGCGGTGTCGAGGCCTCGAGCGGGGAGTACACGGCCGGCGGCGGCGGGCACCACGCCCACGGCGGCGGCGGTGGCTCCCTGCCGGGCGTGCTGCCCGCGTCCGACTGGGGCGGCGATGTCTCCTCGGTGCTCAGCCGCAGCCTGCTGGTGGCCGGCGGCTACGCCGGCGACAACGCCTACGCCGGCGTCTTCTGGAAGCGCGGCGGCCGCGGCTTCGACAACTCGACGGTGGCGCCGGGCTTCGAGTACGGCGACCTGACGCCCGAGGAGCAGCAGGTCTTCAACCGGCAGCAGACCAACATGGCCAAGAAGTGGGAGCGCTCGGTCATCCTGGGTCTCTCGGCCTACCGCGGCAGCGGCAGCACGGATGTCTTCGACGGTGCCTTCCTGGGGACCCCGGCGGGGCACGACGATCACATGGACATGGGCGACGGTCACGGCGACGAGCACGGTGACGAAGGCGGTGACCACGACGACGAGGGCGGCGATCACGACGACGAGGGCGGCGGCCACGACGACGAAGGGGACGGGCATGGCGACGAGGGCGACGACCACGGCGACCCGCACGCCGAGGGCGGCGACGATCACGCCGACTTCCTGCCGGCCCGCTTCCGCCGCAGCTCGCGGGTGGTCGGCGAGGTCAAGACCCGCTGGGACCGCTACGGCGTCTACCTGGTGGGGGTCTACGGCGAGAACGACTACGCCGTCGGCGACGGCGAGGAGTGGGCCGAGCACGGCGAGTTCGTGCAGACCGGCCGGCCGTCGACCGACTTCTTCGCCTGGGCGCTGGAGGGCTCGGCGCGCTTCAGCATCAACCGCAAGCTGACCGGCCGGGCGGCGCTCCGCTGGGAGGAGCTGCGGCCGGAGGCCGACGCCGCGGAGAGCTTCCAGCGCGCGGTCGCCAACCTGACCGTCCCGGTCCGCATCATGCGGCCGGCCCTGTGGCCCTACGCCGAGGTGGCCCGCAACGTCACCGCCGCCCAGTGGGAGTCGAGAATCGGTCTGCGGCTCGGTTACTGAAGGAGATACCATGAAGCGAAATATCCTCGTCGCCCTGACCCTGGCCGCGCTGGCGGCGCCGGTCCTCGGCGGCACCGTCACCGGCACCGCCGACTGCAGGGGCGGCTGCGACTCGGTGGTTGTCTATCTCGAGGGGGCCGCGGCGGCGAGCGGCGACGGCACGACCGCGGTCTTCGACCAGAAGGACAAGGTCTTCATCCCGCACCTGCTGCCGGTGGCGAAGGGGACTACCGTCGAGATCAAGAACGGCGACCCGTTCCTCCACAACGTCCACATCTACCAGGGGCGCGAGACCGTCCTCAACATCGCCCTGCCCTTCCAGGGACAGGTCATCCCCCACACCTTCGAGGAGCCGGGGACCTACGCCGTCTCCTGCGACGCCCATCCGGAGATGTCGGCCTACATCGTGGTTCTTGAGAGCCCCTACTTCGCCGCCGTGGGGGAGGATGGCTCCTACCGGATCGCCGACGTGCCGGCGGGCAGCTACACCCTGGTGGTGAGCGACGTGGCCGGCGACAAGGTGGTGCGGTCGCCGGTGGTGGTCGAGTAGCCGTTCGGCGCCGCGCGGTCAGCCGTCGAGGCCCAGCTCGCGCATCTTGCGCCACAGGGTGGTGCGGCTGATGCCCAGCGCGCGGGCGGTCTCGGCCCGGCGCCAGCGGTGGGCCTCGAGGGCGGCGGCGATCCGCCGCCGCTCGGGGTCGCCGGTGTCGGCCACGGCGACGGAGGCCGGCGGCGCGGCCGGCGCGGGGACCGGGACCGCTGCGCCCGGGAGCGGGGGTCCCGGCTCCAGCTCGCGGATCTCGACCGGCAGGTCGTGGGCGTGGACCGTCTGGCCGCGGCAGACGGCGACCGCGTACTCCAGCGCGTTCTCCAGCTCACGGACGTTGCCCGGCCACGGATAGCGCAGCATCGCCCGCATGGCGTCGGGACTCAGCTTGAGCGAGCGGTCGTGCCGCCGTCCGACCCGCGCCAGCAGGTGGTGGGCCAGCGGCTCGACGTCCTCGCGCCGCTGCCGCAGCGGCGGCACCTCGATCGGCACGACCCGCAGGCGGTAGTAGAGGTCGTCGCGGAACTCGCCGGCCGCCACCGCCTGGCGGAGCTGCCGGTTGGTGGCCGCCACCACCCGCGCGTCGGCGCTGCGGGTCTGGCTCTCGCCGACCCGCTCGAAGGTCTTTTCCTGGAGCACCCTCAGCAGCTTGACCTGCAGGTGGAGCGGCAGGTCGCCGACCTCGTCCAGGAAGATGGTGCCGCCGGCCGCCAGCTCGAAGCGGCCGACCCGGTCGCGGACGGCGCCGGTGAAGGCGCCCCGCACGTGGCCGAACAGCTCGCTCTCCAGCAGCTCGCCGGGCAGCGCCCCGCAGTTGACGGCGACGAAGGGCCGCCCGCGGCGCGGCGAGTGCAGATGGATGGCGCGGGCCACCAGCTCCTTGCCGGTGCCGCTCTCGCCGGTGATGAGGACGGTGGCGTCGCTCTCGCGGAGGTGCTCGATGAAGCGGAAGATATGGAGCATCGCCGCCGAGCGCGCCACCATGCCGGCGAACAGGGTCGGGCCCGCCGAGGCGTGGTCCTGGCTCTCCTCGGCCGGGCGCAGGACCGCCACGAAGGCGACCCGGGGATCGCAGACGCCCTCGCGGTGGCTGGTCACCGGGGCGGCGGTCATCGACACCCAGCGCGAGCGCCCGGCCCCGGCGTCGACGGTGGCGCCCCAGCCCTCGCGCCGCTCGCCGGCCAGCAGCGCCTCGCGCACCGTGCCGCCGGGGCCGAACAGCTCGTCGCCGAACACTTCGGCGGCGTCGCGGCCGAGGATCGCCTCGACGGCGCCCCCGCCCAACAGCTCGTCCAGCCCCGCCGAGGCATGGACCACCCGGAAGTCCGGGCCGAGACAGATCAGCGCCCGGCCCAGCGACTCGAAGACGACGCCCAGGCCGTCGAGCAGCCGGTCGGAGGCCGCGCCGCCCGCCGGCTCGGCGGCTTCGGTCACGGGCTCGCGGGGCATGGCCGATCGAAGGCTAGCACGCCTACTCCCACCCATCCCGACGGGTGGGGCGGGCTCCACCCGTCCGAACCGTGCGGGCCGCGAGACCGCTGGCTACACTCACCATCGGTGGCATGGGCCGCCGCTGAAAAGGAGGCTGCCATGAGGACCGGAACGATCGTGAGCGTTGTCGTAATCTTGACCATCGGCGCGTTGGTCGCGCTGCCGGCCGGCGCCGAGGAGGCGGACGGCAAGGCGGTCTTCGAGGCCCAGAAGTGCAACATGTGCCACTCGGTGTCGTCCGCCGGCATCGAGGCCAAGTCGGAGAAGATGTTCAAGGGCGACCTGGTCAACCTGGCCGACAAGTACGACGCCAAGTGGCTGGTGCAGTACCTCAAGAAAGAGGTCCAGCTCGACGGCGAGGACCACAACAAGGAGTTCAAGGGCAGCGACGAAGAGCTGCAGGCGCTGGTCGACTGGCTGCTCGAGCAGAAGGCGGAGGCCGACTGAGGACCTACGCCGAGACCGGCCATGAGGGCCGGCCGCTGACGGGTTGCCACCCGCGGGGCCGGCCCATCCCGAGACCCGGCCGGTCGGCCGTTCCCGAGGCGAGAACGTGAGCATTTGGCGGCGCCGGCTGGGCACGGCGGCGGCCACGGCGCTGGCCGCCGCCTGGGCACTGGCTTCGGCGCTCGTCGCGGCACCGGCCGGCGCCGAGGAGTGCCTCGAGTGCCACGAGCTGGACGCCGAGGTCTTCACCGCCTCGGTCCACGGCGGCTTCGACTGCGCGGACTGCCACTCCGGGGCCGATGATCCCGATCACCCGGAGGGCCTCACCGAGGCCTCCTGCGCCGACTGCCACGACGACGCCGCGTCGGAGCTCGAGGCGAGCGCCCACCACCGCGCCGACCTGGGCCCGACCGGCCGTGCGCTCGACTGCGCGGACTGTCACGGCGATGCCCACGAGCTGCTCGCCGCCTCCGACCCGCAGTCCCCCACCCATCCTGCCAACCTGGCCGGGACCTGCGGCGCCTGCCACGCCAACCCGGAGCTGGCCGGCCACTTCCGGCTGCGCCGCGTCAGACCGGTCGAGGCCTACCGCGAGGGGGTGCACGCCCGCGCCGTGGCCCGCGGCGACCCCGGCCCGGGCTGCAGCGACTGCCACCTGAGCCACCTGGTGCTGCCGGCCGCCGACGACCGGTCGCCGGTCCACCACGAGCGGGTGCCGGAGACCTGCGGGGGCTGCCACGGCGAGATCACCGAGGCCTACGCCAAGAGCGTCCACGGCGAGGCGGCGGCGCGTGGCATCCGCGAGTCGCCGGTGTGCACCGACTGCCACGGCGAGCACCGGATCCTGTCGCCGCGCGAGCGCGGCTCGCCGGTCTACGCCACCAACATCCCCAAGATGACCTGCGGCCGCTGCCACGGCGACCTGCGCCTGTCCGACAAGTTCGGCCTGTCGATGGAGAAGGTGCCGGCCTACGCCGACAGCTTCCACGGCCTGGCCATGCGCACCGGGGTGGCGACCGTTGCCCAGTGCGCCTCCTGCCACGGCGTCCACGACATCCTGCCGTCGACCGACCCGCGCTCGCACACCCACCCGCAGAATCTCTCGGCGACCTGTGGCGCCTGCCATCCGGGGGCCGGCGCCCGCTTCGCCATCGGCCCGGTCCACGTGCTGCCGGAGAGCGGCGAGCACGCCGCGGTCTTCTGGGTGCGGCGCGTCTACCTGTGGCTGATCTTCGTGGTGATCGGCGGCATGGTGCTCCACAACGGTCTGGACTTCGTGCGCAAGGTGCGGTCGCCGCCGGCCCGCCCCCGCCGCCGCCCGCCCGGCGACCGGCAGCGAATGGGCCTCGGCTTCCGGATCACCCACGCGCTGCTGGCGGTGAGCTTCATCCTCCTCGCCTACACCGGCTTCGCCCTCAAGTACCCCGAGGCCGGCTGGGCCGTGCCGCTGCTGCGGTTCGAGAGCAGCTTCGGACTGCGCGGCTGGCTCCACCGGGTTGCGGCGATGGTGATGCTGGTGACCGCGCTGGGCCACCTGCTGCATCTGATCGTCGATCGCGGCGCCCGCACCTGCATTGCCGCCATGCGGCCGGGCCGCGACGACCTGGTGGAGCTAATCGAACGCTGCCGCTACTTCCTGGGGCTCGCCAAGCGGCCGCCGGCCACCCCCTGGCTGGGCTACGGCGAGAAGCTCGAGTACCTGGCGGTGGTGTGGGGCACGGCAGTGATGGCGGTCACCGGCTTCCTGCTGTGGGCCGAGACCCTGGCCCTGCGCTGGCTGCCGACCTGGGCGCTCGACGTCGCCACCACGGTGCACTTCTACGAGGCGGTGCTCGCCACCCTGGCCATCGTGGTTTGGCACTTCTACGCGGTCATCTTCGACCCGGTGGTCTACCCGGTCGACCCGGCCTGGCTGACCGGCTACTCGGCGCCGGGGCGCAGCCGCGAGCGGCTGGCGCCGGGCGCACCGGCCCCGGGCGGCGCGGTCGCGGCGCCGGTGGCGGGCGCCGCCCATGCGGTGGCACGGCAAGTGCAGGAAACTGAGGGTGGAGCCCCGGCAACTGGCTCCCCGGCGGCGGGCGCGCCGGCGTCGCCGGCCGAAGATCCGGCCTCTTAGGACGTAGGATGGCGGCGGTGCGAGGCGTGCGAGAGCCCCGATGAAAGAGTCCGTCGAAAAGCCCGGCGCCGCCGCTCGCCCGCTGGCCTCGCGGCGGCGGTTCCTGGGCTGGCTGAGCCGCGGCTTCCTGGGGCTGTGGGGGGTCGGTCTGGCCTGGGTCCTGGGCTCCTATCTCAAGCCGCCGCGCTCGCGCGGCAGCCTTGCCGAGCGGGTCCTGAAGGCCGGTCCGCTCGACACGCTGGCCACCGGGGAGGCGCGGATGGTGCGCCACGGCCGCGAGCCGATCTTCGTCGTGCGGGTCGACGAGGAGACCCTGGTCGGGCTCTCCGGGGTCTGCACCCACCTACGCTGCGTGCTGCGCTGGAGCGGCGAGGAGGGCGCCCTGGTCTGCCCCTGCCACGAAGGGGCGTTCGACCTCAACGGCAACGTGCTGCGCGGTCCGCCGCCGCGGCCGCTGCGCCGCCACCGGGTGGAGTCGCAGCTCGGCGAGATCTACGTCCAGCTCTAGAGGCGCACGCCCGCGGCATGGCAAGCAGAACCGACCGGCTTCTCGACTGGCTGTCCAGCCGGCTGAACCTCACCGAGATCTTCTCGCTGCTCACCAGCTACGGGCTGTTCTACGCCGAGCTGGACAACCGCAAGCCGCTGCGCCGGGCGCTGCGCGAGGCGCTGGCGCGGCCCACCCTCTCCTACTCGCGGTGGCCGCGGGTGCTGGGGTTGATGGTGGTGGTGCTGATCGCCGTCGAGGTCGTCACCGGCGGTCTGCTGGCCCTCTACTACCTGCCCACGCCGGAGGCGGCCCACGCCAGCCTGGGGACCATCTCGCGCGACGTCCAGTTCGGCTGGCTGATGCACCAGATCCACTTCTGGGGCGCCCAGGTGCTGATCGCGGTGCTGCTGGTGCGGGTGCTGCGGTTCTTCGTCGGCGGCGTCTACCGGGCGCCCCGCGAGCTGGTGTGGGTCTTTGCGGTGCTGCTGCTGCTGGTCTGCTTCCACCTCGACCTGACGGGCCGCGCCCTGCCGATGACGGCGGCCGCCTACTGGTCGACGGTGCGGGCGCTGGAGATCGTCGCCGCGGTGCCGATCTACGGCTCGCTGCTGCTGTTCCTGCTGGGGGGCGACCCGGCGCTGGTCTCCGATCTGGCCCTGATCCGGCTCTACGTGCTCCACGTCGCGGTGCTGCCGGTGGCGGCGGTGGCCCTCATCTATCTCCACTTCTCGTCGGTGCGCCGCCTCGGCCTGAGCGTCGCCGGCAAGGAGGAGCCACGGGTGGTCGGGGCCGGGGCGCTCAAGACGCACCTTGCCAACCTGGCCATCGTGCTGACCCTGCTCTTCGGGGTGGTGGTCACCCTGGCGGTGCTGGCGCCGGTCCACTTGCAGGCCCAGGCCGACCCCTTCGCCACGGTGCCCGGGGTGGGGCCGCCCTGGTACCTGCTGGCGCCCTTCGGTTTTCTGGAGGCGACGGCGGGGTTCCTGCCGCGCGGTCTGGCGGGGCTGGTCCTGTTCCTGCTGTTCAGCGCGCTGGTGGCGCTGCCCTTCCTGTGGCGCGGCCGCGCCGCCGGCCGGCCGCTGGTCTCGTGGGTGACCGGCGCGCTGGTGGTGGCCCTCTGGCTGGCCCTCACCTTCTACGGCCGGGGGCAGGCGTGAGGGCGGGCGGCGCGGCCCGGCTGCTGGCGGCCGCTGCCCTGGCGGTGCTGGTCGCCTCGGCGTCGCGGGCCGCGGCCCAGGCCGCCCCGACGCTGGGTGCCGCGACCCCGGGCGCCGCGGCGCCGCGGGGCGCGCCCGCCGAGGAGTGCGCCACCTGCCACCCCGAGAACCGGGTGGCCTTCCAGCGCAGCGTGCACTTCCGCGAGAGCGTCGGCTGCGCGAGCTGTCACGGCGGCGACCCGCGTTCGCGCTCGGTCGAAGGCGCCCACGGCCGCGGCTTCAAGAGCCTCGAGGACCGCCTCGGGGTGCCCGCGCTGTGTGCCTCCTGTCACTCCGACCTCGCGAAGATGCGCCCCTACAACCTGCCGGTCGACCAGTACGCGGTCTACCAGACCTCGCAGCACGGCCGCGCGGTGGCCGCCGGCGACCGCACGGCGGCGGTCTGCACCGACTGCCACGGCGCCCACGAGGTGCTGCCCTCGAGCGACGCGGCCAGCTCGGTCAACCCGCGCCGGCTGGCGGCGACCTGCGGCCGCTGCCACGCCGACGCCGCGCTGATGGAGCGCCACGGGCTCGACGCCGGGGTGGTGGAGGACTACCGCTCGAGCGTCCACGGCGTCTCGCTGCTCGAGCGCGGCAACCCGGCGGCGCCCTCCTGCTCGAGCTGCCACGGGGTCCACGGCCCGACGCCGCCCGGGGTGGGTGACGTCGACAAGGTCTGCGGCGCCTGCCACAGCGAGACCCGGCGCGCCTTCCTGGCCGGGCCCCACCGCGAGGGGATGCTGGCCGCCGACCTGCCCGAGTGCGCCTCCTGCCACTCGAACCACGCCATCCAGCGCTTCGATGTGGCCAACATCGACGCGCTGTGCGCCGACTGCCACGGCGAGGGCTCGGCCGAGGCCGAGCTGGGGGCCCGCATCCACCTGCTGCTCGACGCCGCCCGCCAGGAGATCGACCGCGCCGAGGAGATGGCGCTCGAGGGCGGCGAGCTGGCGCTCGACGTCGAGGACCACCTCAGCCGGGTCGAGGAGGCGCGGACCTATCTCACCGAGTCGCTGCCGCTGGTCCACGCGGTGACGCTCGAGCCGGTGGAGGAGCTGGCGCGGCGCGCCCGCTCGATCGGCGAAGAGGTCCAGCACGAGATCTACGTCAAGCTGGACCGCCGCCCGGCCCGCCTCGGCCTTGTGGTCTTCTGGTTCTACCTGCTGATGACGGTGGCGGTGCTGGTGGTCTACAAGCGCCGGCTGGCGCGGCAAGAGGCCGCCTCGTGAAGCTGGGGCGCTTCACCGTCGCCGGCTACGCGGTCGGCCTGCTGGTGGGGCTGGGGCTGATCGCCGCCTACGGCGCCATGGAGGTCAGCTCGACGCCGGCCTTCTGCGGCACCTGCCACGTGATGACCCCCTACTACGACTCGTGGGTGACCTCCACCCACGCCGACATCGCCTGCGTCGACTGTCACATCCCGCCGGGGGTCACCGCCGAGTTCCGCAAGAAGTACGAGGCGCTGTCGATGGTGGCGCGCTACTTCACCGCCACCTACGGCACCAACCCCTGGGCCGAGGTCGAGGACGCCGCCTGCCTGGAGTGCCACGAGCGGCGCCTGCTGATGGGGACCGAGCTGTTCGGCGACGTGCTCTTCGACCACGGCCCCCACTTGACCGAGCTGCGCCGCGGCAAGCGGCTGCGCTGCACCTCGTGCCACTCGCAGATCGTCCAGGGCAGCCACATCGCGGTCACCGCCACCACCTGCACCCTGTGCCACTTCAAGGGCCAGCCGCCGGGCGCCGGCACCGCCGAGTGCGGCCTCTGCCACCAGACCCCCGACCGCGTGGTCGACGCCGCCGGCCTGGCCTTCGACCACGGCGACGTGAGCCGCTTCGGGATGGACTGCCTGGCCTGCCACAGCCCGCCCTCGCCCGACGCCGGCGGCGTCCCCCGCGAGCGCTGCGTCACCTGCCACAACGACCCGGCGCGGCTCGCCGAGTACGACGACGGCGACCTCCTCCACCGCACCCACGTCTCCGACCACAAGGTCGAGTGCACCCACTGCCACCTGGAGATCGAGCACGTCGCTCCCCGCCACCTGGAGGCGGCCCGCAGCGAGTGCGCCGTCTGCCACCGCCGCGGCCACTCCCCGCAGCGCGACCTCTACGCCGGCCTCGGCGGCAAGGGCGTCGACCCCATGCCCGACGTCATGTTCCGCGCCGGCGTCCGCTGCGAGGGCTGCCACCTCGACCACGACGACCTCGACGTCCGCAGCGCCGGCGAGATCTCCTGC
>JBFGCA010000112.1:0-16115 GCA_041567315.1 Thermoanaerobaculia bacterium
ACGTGCTGCTGGTGGACGACATCCAGTTCCTGGCCAACAAGGAGCGCACCCAGGAGGAGTTCTTCCACACCTTCAACACCCTCTACACCCGCCAGAAGCAGATCATCCTGTCCTCGGACTCCTCGCCGCGCGACATCCCGGCCCTCGAGGAGCGGCTGCGCAGCCGCTTCGAGTGGGGGCTGATCGCCGACATCCAGTCGCCCGACCTCGAGACCAAGATCGCCATCCTGCGGCGTAAGGCCGAGCTCGAGGGCTCGACGCTGCCCGACGACGTGGCGCTGTTCATCGCCCGCCAGGTCAAGTCCAACATCCGCGAGCTCGAGGGGATGCTCAACCGGGTCCTCGCCTTCTCCTCGCTGACCGGCAAGCCGCTGTCGCTCGACCTCGCCAAGGAGACCCTCAAGGACATCCTGCCGCCCGAGCACCGCCGGCTGCTGGGGCCCGAGATCGTCAAGCTGGTGGCCCGCCACTACGGGCTCAAGGTGAGCGAGATCAAGAGCCGCAACAACTCCAAGCAGATCGCTTTCCCGCGTCAGGTGGCGATGTACCTGTGCAAGCGGCTCACCGACCTCTCCTACCCCGACATCGGCCGGCTGTTCAACAACAAGCACCATTCGACGGTGATGTACTCGGTGGAGAAGATCGAGAAGCTGCGGGCCGGCGATCCCGATCTCGCGCACACCCTCGAAAAACTCACCCAACACTTCAGCTGAACCCCGCCCCTGCAGCCGCCGATGGAGGCCCACGCCGGAGGCCAGCGGAGGACGGCGCGGGGTGCCGTGGCGCGCTCGCGCGCGACGTGGGAAGCCGGCGGAAAAGGCTGCGGAAGAGGCGTGGAAGGCCGCCGGCTTCGAGATCCTCCACAAGACGTCCGCAGCCCGTCCACAACCGCTCTTGCGCAGTCTGCGGAACGCCGGGAAGACCGTGGCGGGCGGACTCGCAGCGGCTTTTCCACGATTCCACAGCGCCCTACGATCGACGACTCCTATGCTATATTGACTGTCCTTTCTCTAGGAGAAGGTCCCCATGAAAATCCGCGTGCAGCGCTCCCTGTTCCTCAATGAGCTTGCGCCCATGCAGGGCATCGTCGAGCGGCGGACCACCATTCCGGTCCTCTCCCACATCCTGCTGCGGGGCGCCGGCGACAAGCTGCAGCTGGCGGCCACCGATCTCGACGTTTCGCTGACCAGCTGGTGCGAGGCCGAGGTCGACGGGGAGGGCGGCGTGGCCGTCCAGGCGCGCAAGTTCCTGGAGATCATCCGCGCGGTGGCGGGCGACGAGATCGAGCTCGAGCTCGACGAGGGGTCGCAGCTCGGCATCACTGCCGGCCGCTCGCGCTTCAAGATCCGCGGTCTGTCGCCGGAGGACTTTCCCACCCTGCCCGACGTCGCCGGCGAGAAGGCCATCGAGATCCCCTTTGCCCAGTTCAAGCAGATGATCGGCAAGGTGATCTTCGCGGTCTCCACCGAGGAGTCGCGCTTCCAGCTCAACGGCGCGCTGCTCAAGTTCAAGGACGGCGGCATGGAGATGGTGGCGACCGACGGCCACCGGCTGGCGCTGGTCGAGAACGAGCTCGCCGGCAGCCACGCGGCCGAGGGCGTGCTGGTGCCGCGCAAGGCGCTCCAGGAGGTGCAGCGTCTGGAGGCCGAGGGCGGAGTCGAGTTCCGGCGCGGCGAGCACCACCTCTCGTTCCGGATCGGTCGCCGCGAGCTGATCTGCCGCATCCTCGAAGGGACCTTCCCCGACTACGACCGGGTGATCGCCAAGGACAACGACAAGAAGGCGCTGTTCGACCGCCGGCTGCTGGCCGAGGCGGTGCAACGCGTGGCGCTGCTGACCGGCGAGCGGGCGCGCGCGGTGCGCTTCCAGTTCGACACCGACCAGGTCCAGATCTCGGCCGCCAACCCGGACCTCGGCGAGGCCTCCGAGGAGGTCAACTGCGAGTATGCGGGCGACGGTTTCAAGCTGGGGCTCAACCCCGATTACGTCGGGCAGTTCCTGGCCGCGGTCGAGACCGAGAAGGTCAACTTCGAGCTCAAGGACGAGAACACCCAGTGCATCGGCGTGCCGGTGGACGGCAAGGACCGCCGCTACCTGTGCGTGATCATGCCGATGCGGCTCTAGCTTCGGCGCCTCGATCCTCCACGCCGCTTTGCTGCGCCGGCTGATCTGCCGCTCCTTCCGCAACCTGGAAGCGCTCGACTGGCGGCCGGAGCCGGGCGGACACCTGCTGCTGGGCGCCAACGGCGCCGGCAAGACCAGCCTGCTCGAGGCGGTCTACCTGCTGGCGACCACCCGTAGCTTCCGCACCTCCCAGGTGGCCGACTGCCGCCGTCACGGCAGCGACGGGTTTCATCTCGAGGGCGAGGTGGAAAGCGACCGCCGCACCGCGCTCGAGGTGGGCTGGCGGGAAGGGGGCCGCTACCGGCGGCTCAATGGCTCGGTGCCGCCGCTCGCCGACCACCTGGAGACGCTGCCGGTGGTGGCATGGACCGCCGCCCAGGGCGAGTGGCTGACCGGCCCGCCGGCGGTCCGCCGCCGCTTCCTCGATCAGGGGATCGTCGGCGAGCGGCCGGTCGCCCTGGTGGTGCTCGGCCGCTACCGGCGGGCGCTGGCCCAGAAGCGCCGGCTGCTGGCCGACGGCGCCCGCGGCCTCGGCCCCTGGAACCAGGTGCTGGCCTCGGCGGGGCACGAGCTGGGCACCCTGAGGGCGCGCTACGCGGAGCGCCTGGGGGCGGCGCTTGCCGCGCTGATCGGCGAGGTCGCTCCCGAGCTGCCGCCGGTGAGCCTCCGCTACCGGCCGTCGCTCGACCCCGCCCAGGGCGAGGCGGCGCTGCTCGAGCGGCTCGCCGGCGCCCGCGAGCGCGCGCGGCGGCTGGGCCGTCCCCTGGTGGGGCCGCACCTCGACGAGCTGGAGATCCGCTGGGGGCCCCGCCAGGTGCGCCGGGTGGCCTCGGCCGGCGAGTGCAAGCTCCTCGGCCTGCTGCTGGCCGCCGCCCGCGGCCGGCTGCTGGCGGCCGGCGAGCGGGCCCCCGTGTACCTGCTGGACGACCTCGACACGGAGCTGGACCGCGACCGCCTGGAGCGGGTCTGGCGGGTCTTCGCCGGCGGCCGGCAGGTCTTCGTGACCTCCAACCGGCCGGAGGTCTGGGAGCTGCCCCGCGCCCCGCGGCGATGGCGCCTCGAGGACGGCGCGCTGGGCCCCGGCGGAGGCCCCCCGGGCGGCTCCCCGGGCGACTCCGGCGCCGCATCTTAAGTCGCTGAAAAGAAACACACTTAGAGTTTGATTTTTGCGGGGGTTCGTGATAGCGTTCCGCCGTTCCGGGACGGTCCGCGGCGGAGCCCGCCGCAGCGGTCCCGGAAGGACTCTCGAACCACTCGTCCTGGCCCCATATCCAGGCTCCGGTCGCCTCGACCCGGGGATCCCCGGCCGGCGACAGCGGCGCCCGGCGGGGTCCGGCAAAAGCCCCCGGAGAAGCCAGCCTTGACCACCGCCGAGCCCAGGTACACCGCCGAAAGCATCAAGGTCCTCAAGGGCCTCGAGGCGGTGCGCAAGCGCCCCGGCATGTACATCGGGGACACCGACGACGGCTCCGGGCTCCACCACATGGTCTTCGAGCTGGTCGACAACTCGATCGACGAGGCGCAGGCCGGCTTCTGCGACCGCATCGAGGTCACCGTTCACACCGACAACTCGGTGACCGTCGAGGACGACGGGCGCGGCGTCCCGGTCGACCTGCACAAGGGCGAGGGGCGCTCGGCCGCCGAAGTGATCATGACCGAGCTCCACTCGGGCGGCAAGTTCGACCGCAATTCCTACAAGGTCTCGGGCGGTCTCCACGGGGTCGGCGTCTCGGTGGTCAACGCGCTGTCCGAGCGCCTCGAGCTGGAGATCAAGCGCGACGGCCAGGTCTGGTACCAGAGCTACCAGCGCGGCATCCCCGACAAGCCGATCGAGCCGATCGGGCGCAGCACCAAGACCGGCACCAAGGTGCGCTTCTTCCCCGACCCGCAGATCTTCACCAGCCGCGAGTTCCACTACGAGACCCTGGCGCAGCGGCTGCGCGAGCTGGCCTTCCTCAATCGCGGGGCGCGCATCCTGCTCGCCGACGAGCGCACCGAGAAGTCCACCGAGTTCGCCTACGCCGGCGGCATCCAGAGCTTCGTCGAGCACCTCAACCGCAACAAGACCGCGCTCCACAAGAAGCCGATCTGGCTCGAGGAGACGCGCGACGACGGCGACGCGGTCGAGATCGCCCTGCAGTGGAACGACGGCTACCAGGAGCAGGTCTTCTGTTTCGCCAACACCATCAACAACCGCGACGGCGGCACCCACCTGGTGGGTTTCCGCTCGGCCCTGACCCGCACCGTCAACGCCTACGCCAACGCTTCCGGACTGCTCAAGGACCTCAAGGAGAACCTGACCGGCGACGACGTGCGCGAGGGGCTAACCGCGGTGGTCTCGGTCCGCATCAAGGACCCCAAGTTCTCCAGCCAGACCAAGGACAAGCTGGTCTCCTCGGAGGTCAAGGGCTGGGTCGAGCAGGTGGTCAACGACCGGCTGGGGAGCTTCCTCGAGGAGAACCCCAAGATCGCCCGCCGCATCATCGACAAGTGCGTCGAAGCGGCGCGGGCCCGCGAGGCGGCGCGCAAGGCGCGCGAGCTGACCCGCCGCAAGGGCGCCCTCGACGCCTCCAACCTGCCCGGCAAGCTGGCCGACTGCAGCGAGCGCAACCCCCAGTTCGCCGAGCTGTTCCTGGTCGAGGGCGAGTCGGCCGGCGGCACCGCCAAGCAGGGGCGCGACCGCAAGTTCCAGGCGGTGCTGCCGCTCAAGGGCAAGATCCTCAACGTCGAGAAGGCGCGCTTCGACAAGATGCTGACCTCCGAAGAGATCAAGACCATGATCTCGGCGCTGGGCACCGGCATCGGCAAGGACGACTTCGACATCTCGAAGCTGCGCTACCACAAGCTGATCATCATGTGCGACGCCGACATCGACGGCAGCCACATCCGCACGCTGATCCTCACCTTCTTCTACCGCCAGATGCCGGAGATCGTCGAGCGCGGCTACCTCTACATCGCCCAGCCGCCGCTCTACAAGGTCGGCAGGGGCAAGCAGGAGACCTACCTCAAGGACGACGCCGAATACCACCAGTTCCTGGTCGAGCGGATCTGCGACGCCTGGGAGTTGGAGATGGAGGTCGGCGGGGAGAGCCGCACCATCAAGGGCGCCAAGCTGGCCCGCTTCCTGGACCGCGCCGACAGCTTCCTGCGCAACCTCGAGCGGCTGTCGCGGCGCGGCTACCCGCGCGACGCGCTGCGGGTGGCGCTGCTCCAGGGCCTGACCGACCAGCAGTCGCTGGCCGACCTCGAGCGGGTGCGCCAGACGGCGGAGATCATCGAGGCCTCCGGTTTCCACCGCGTGCAGGTGAGCCGCGACGAGGAGCACGGCACCGGGGCGATCCGCTTCGTCAGCCGCCGCGACGGCGTCGAGCGGCCGGTGGCGATCGACTGGGACCTGGTGCGGTCGGCCGAGTACCGGGCGCTGGCCCGCAACCGCGCCGGGCTCGAGGCGCTGGCCGCCGCCGGCTTCACCCTCACCAACGGCGGCGAGGTGAGCGCCTACTCGGGCCTCGAGGAGGCCCTCGAGCGGCTCTACGCCGGCGCCAAGAAGGGTCTCAGCATCCAGCGCTACAAGGGTCTCGGCGAGATGAACGCCAGTCAGCTGTGGGAGACCACCATGGATCCCGAGCGCCGGCGGCTGCTCAAGGTCGCCATCGAGGACCAGGTGGGGGCCGACGCCATCTTCACCATCCTGATGGGCGACAAGGTCGAGCCGCGCCGCGAGTTCATCGAGGAGAACGCGCTCAACGTCAAGAACCTCGACGTCTGAGTAGTCTGAGTAGAAAGAGATGAGCGAGCACGACCGCACCCTCCCCTTCGAGAACACCGCGACGGTGGACATCGAAGAGGAGATGAAGCGCAGTTACATCGACTACGCGATGAGCGTCATCATCGGGCGCGCCCTGCCCGACGTGCGCGACGGCCTCAAGCCGGTGCATCGCCGCGTGCTCTTCGGCATGTGGGAGAGCGGCAACACCTCGAACCGGCCCTACAAGAAGTCGGCGCGCATCGTTGGCGACGTCATGGGTAAGTACCACCCGCACGGCGACGCGGCGATCTACGACACCGTGGTGCGGATGGCGCAGGAGTTCACCATGCGCTACCCGCTGGTCGACGGGCAGGGCAACTTCGGGTCGATCGACGGCGACTCGCCGGCGGCGATGCGCTACACCGAGGTGCGGCTCACCAAGCTGGCCGAGGAGATGCTGCGCGACGACATCGACAAGGAGACGGTTGAGTGGGCCGCCAACTACGACGAGTCGCTCCGCGAGCCGCTGGTGCTGCCCGCCAAGGTCCCCAACCTGCTGGTCAACGGCGCCTCGGGCATCGCCGTCGGCATGGCCACCAACATCCCGCCGCACAACCTCGGCGAGGTGGTGGACGCCCTGATCCTGCTGATCGAGGATCCCGAGGTGCCGCTGGCGCGGCTGATCCAGGCGGTCCCCGGGCCCGACTTCCCGACCGCCGGCTTCATCCACGGGCTGGAGGGGATCCGCTCGGCCTACACCACCGGCCGCGGCACCATCCAGATGCGCGCCCGGGCGGCGATTGAGACCCAGCGGCGGGGCGAGCGCCAGGCGATCGTGGTCAGCGAGATCCCCTACCAGGTCAACAAGGCCAAGCTCCTCGAGCGCATCGCCGCCCTGATCCGCGAGAAGCGGCTCGAGGGCATCAGCGACCTGCGCGACGAGTCCGACCGCGACGGCATCCGCATCGTCCTCGACGTCAAGCGCGGCGAGGTGCCCGAGGTGATCCTCAACAAGCTCTACAAGCTGACCCCGATGCAGAGCTCGTTCGGCATCATCATGCTGTCGATCGTCGACAACCAGCCGCGGGTCCTCGACCTCAAGCAGCTGCTGCGCTACTTCCTGGACCACCGCAAGACGGTGGTCATCCGCCGTACCCGCTACGACCTCCAGAAGGCCGAGGAGCGGGCCCATCTGCTGGAGGGCATCCTCAAGGCGCTCGACCAGCTCGACGAGGTGATCGCCGCCATCCGCTCCAGCCAGACGCCGGCCGAGGCCCGCGACCGCCTGGTGGCCGACTTCGCGCTCACCGCGGTCCAGGCGCAGGCGATCCTCGACATGCGGCTCCAGAAGCTCACCGGTCTCGAGCGCGAGAAGGTGGTCGAGGAGTACCGCGAGCTGATGGCGACGATCGAGCGGCTGCGCGCCATCCTCGCCTCCGACCGGCTGGTGCTTCAGGAGATCCGCCAGGAGCTCGAGGCGATCAGGGAGGCCTACGGCGACAAGCGCCGCACCGAGATCGTCCGCGAGACCCACGAGATCACCATCGAGGACATGATCGCCGACGAGGACATGGTGATCACGGTCAGCAACTCGGGCTACGTCAAGCGCTCGCCGCTGTCGCTCTACCGCGCCCAGCACCGCGGCGGCAAGGGGCGGCGCGGGATGGTCACCAAGGACGGCGACTTCGTCGAGCACCTCTACGTGGCCTCGGCCCACAGCTACGTGCTGGTCTTCACCGAGACCGGGCGGGTCCACTGGCTCAAGGTCCACGAGGTGCCGCAGGCCGGCCCCGCCGCCAAGGGCAAGGCGATCGTCAACCTGCTCAACCTGGAGAAGGACGAGCGGGCGGCCACCACCGTGGCGGTGCGCGACTTCGCCGAGGACCAGTACCTGGTGTTCGCCACCGAGCGCGGCACCATCAAGAAGACCCCGCTGGCGGCCTACGCCAATCCCCGCACCGGCGGCATCATCGCCATCAACATCGACGAAGGCGACCGGCTGCTCGACGTGCGGATCACCGACGGCGCCCACGACCTGCTGCTGGCCACCGCCAAGGGCTTCGCCATCCGCTTCCGCGAGTCCGACGCGCGGCCGATGGGGCGGGCGACCCGCGGCGTCCGCGGCATCCGCCTGCGGCGCGGCGACCGGGTGGTGGCGATGGAGACCCTGGAGCCGGAGGGCACCATCCTGTCGGTGGCCGAGAAGGCGGTGGGCAAGCGCACGCCGGTGGACCTCTACCGGCTGCAGAGCCGCGGCGGCATGGGGATCATCAACCTCAAGGTGTCGTCCAAGACCGGCGAGGTGATCGGGGTCAAGCAGGTCGGCGATCAGGACGGCCTGATGCTCATCACCCACGAAGGCAAGATCATCCGCATCAACGTCGACGGGGTAAGGATCAGCGGCCGCTCCACCCAGGGGGTCAAGCTGATGGACCTGGAGGGCGAGGACCGGCTGGTGTCGGTGGCGCGGCTCGGTGACCGCGACGAGGAAGAGAACGGCGAGGAAGCCCCCCCCGAGGGGTCTCCCGATGGGCCCCCCGAGGCCGCCGGCGAGCCGTCGCCCGAGCCGGTCAACTGACCGGGCCTCGGCCCTGAGCCGCCCGAAATTCCGACCGGGCCCGTGATCGCGGCGCTCCTGCTGGCGGCCGCCGCCGAGCCCCCCCCGGGACCCGGCGGCGGATTCCGGCCGGGCTGGCTCTACCGCCTGGCCTGGATCTTCTATCTGCTGCTGGCGGTCGCCGGCGCCCTGTGGATCGGGATGCGGGCCGGGTCGATCCCGCCGGAGCTGTTCGTCCGTCCTTCCGTCTGGTGGCAGGACGCCGGCCTGGGGGCAGGGGCCGCGGCCTTGCTGCTCGCCGGCTGGGAGCTGCTGCGGCGCCGGGCGCCGGCGGCGCGCCGGCTCGAGCGCGACCTGGCGGAGCTGCTGGGCGGGCTCGATCGGGTGCAGGTCGCGGCGCTGGCGCTGCTCTCCGGGTTCGCCGAGGAGCTGTTCTTCCGCGGCGCCGTCCAGAGCGCCTGGGGGTGGCTGCCGGCGACGCTGCTCTTCGCCGTGCTCCACGGCGGACCCGGACCGGCCTACCGGCTGTGGGGGCTGTTCGCGCTCGCCGCCGGCGCCGCCCTCGGCGGGCTCATGGAGTGGCGCGGCGCGCTGCTGGCGCCGGTCACCGCTCACGTGCTGGTCAACTGGATCAACCTGTCGCGGCTGGCGGCGATGACGCCGGCCGCGCATCCTTCGATCGGGGGTGCCGCCGACGGTGGCGGCCCTCTGCTAGACTCGCCGCCCGTTTCGCGCGCCGCCGGAGAGGCAGACCGGCAAGTCCAGGGAGAGGTCGAGGAGCGGCACCGGGGGAGGAGCGATGACGAGCGACAGTAGCGACGTTCTCGATCGCATCGAGCGCGAAAAGCAGACCTACCTGGAGCAGCTCAAGGAGTACGTCCGCATCCCCTCGGTCTCGACCGACCCGGCCCACAAAGAGGACGTGCTGCGCTGCAGCGAGTTCATCCGCGAGCGGCTGGTCGAGGCCGGGCTCGAGGCGGAGAGCATCGCAACCGACGGCAACCCGCTGGTCTACGCCGAGTGGACCGGGGCGCCGGGCAAGCCCACCCTGCTGTTCTACGGGCACTACGACGTCCAGCCGGTCGACCCCGTCGGCGAATGGCGGCATCCGCCCTTCGAGCCCACCGAGGAGGGCGACGCGCTGGTGGCCCGCGGCACCACCGACGACAAGGGCCAGAGCTTCACCCACGTCAAGGCGGTCGGGGCGGTGCTGGCCGAGCGGGGCGAGCTGCCGGTCAACGTCAAGTTCATCCTCGAGGGCGAAGAGGAGGTAGGTGGCGCGTCGATCGAGAAGTTCGTCCGCGAGGACGGCGGCGAGCGGCTGGGCTGCGACGCGGTGGTGGTCTCCGACACCTCGATGTTCGCCCCCGGCCAGCCGTCGCTGCTCTACGGGCTCAAGGGGCTGTGCTACATGGAGATCCGGGTCCGGGGGCCGCAGCGCGATCTCCACTCGGGCACCTTCGGCGGCGCGCTGACCAACCCCGGCAACGCGCTGTGCTCGATCGTCGCCCGCCTGCTCGACCCCGCCACCGGCCGGGTCCAGGTGCCGGGCTTCTACGACCCGGTGGTGCCGCTGGCCGACTGGGAGCGGACCGAGTTCGCCCGCCTGCCGTTCGACGAGAAGGCCTACGCGGCGGAGCTGGGGCTCGACGAGCTGGCGGGCGAGGAGGGCTACAGCACGCTCGAGCGGGTCTGGGCGCGGCCCACCTGCGACGTCAACGGTCTCGCCGGCGGCTACCAGGGCGAGGGGGCCAAGACGGTGATCCCGGCCACCGCCCGCGCCAAGGTGTCGATGCGGCTGGTGCCGGACCAGGACCCCGAGACCGTGGCCCGGCAGTTCGCCGACTACGCGCGGAGCATCGCACCGCGCGGCGTCGAGGTCGAGGTCGAGGCGCTCCACGGCGCCCAGCCGGTGCTGGTCGATCTCGACGGGCCGATCCCCGAGGCCGCCATCGAGGTCTTCGAGGAGGTCTGGGGGCGGCGGCCGGTGCGGGTCCGCGAGGGCGGCTCGATCCCCATCGTCGGCACCTTCAGCCAGGTGCTGGCGGTACCGGTGCTGCTGATGGGCTTCGGTCTGCCGGACGACCAGCTCCACGCCCCCAACGAGAAGTTCAACGTCTCCCAGTTCTACGGGGGCATCCGCACCGTCGCTCGGCTCCTCGACCGCGTCGGCGAGCTTCCGGCCCCCGCGGCGCCGGCATGAGTCGCGGCCCCGAGGAAAGGGAGCTCAAGTTCCCGAGCAGCGACCTGGAGGCGATGCGCGAGCGGCTCCGCGAGCTCGAGGCCGAGCGCCTGGCCGCCGCCGGTCTCGAAGACAACCGCATCTTCGATCGCGACGGCGAGCTCGCCGGGCGCCAGTGCCTGCTGCGGTTGCGCACCGACCGGCTGGGCTCGCGGCTCACCTACAAGGGCCCGGCGCGCTTCGAGGGCCGGGTCAAGGTGCGGGTCGAGCTCGAGACCGCGGTCGAGGCCCCCGAGGCGCTCGAAGCGCTCCTCCAGGCGCTGGGCTACCAGGTCGAGCGCCGCTACCAGAAGAAGCGCGAGGAGTGGCGGCTGGGCGGCGTCACGGTCGCCCTCGACCACACGCCGATCGGGGACTTCGTCGAGTTCGAGGGCGACGGCGCCGAGCGGGTCGCCAACCGCTGCGGCTTCGAGACCGCGGCGGCCGAGCGGCGCAACTACCTGGAGCTCTATCGGGCGTACCGCGAAGGGCATCCGGAAGCGCCGCCCGACATGATCTTCCCGTAGGCCGCCCCGAATCGTAGGGCGGCGGCGGCCGGCCGACCGGCAAGACCACAGTTGGCGAGACGACCTCGACTGCGCGCGGTGCTGCTGGCCGCCGGGCTGGGCCGCCGGCTGCGACCGCTGACCGACGTCGTGCCCAAGCCGCTGCTGCCGCTGCGCGGCCGGCCGGTGGCCGCCTACACCCTGGCCCGGCTGGCGGCCTTCGGCTGCGAGGCGGTGGCCGTCAACCTGCACCACCTGGGCGAAGAGATCCGCCGGCAGCTGGGCGATTCGTTCGCCGGCATGCCGATCCGCTACTCGCCCGAGCCCGAGATCCAGGGCACGCTGGGGGCGCTGCGCCCGCTCCAGGGCTTCCTGCGCGAGGCCGAGCTGGTGGTGGTGGTCAACGGCGACAGCGTCTGCAGCTGGCCGCTGCGGCGGCTCCTGCGCCACCACCTGCGCACCGGCGCGGCGGCCAGCCTGCTGGTCTCGCGGCGGGTCGACCCGCGGCCGTTCGGGGGCGGCATCGAGGTCGACGCCGGCGGCCGGATCACCGCGCTGCGGCCGGCGGCGGCCGGCGCCGAGGGGGCCCGCCGCCGGGTCTTCCTGGGACTCCACGTCTTCCGGCCGGAGCTGCTGCGCGGCCTGGAGCGCAATCCGGCCGACGTCGTCGAGCACCTCTACGAGCCGCTGCTGGCCGACGGCGCCCGGCTGCAGGCGGTCGAGACCCGCCGCCGCTGGCACGACCTCGGCACCCCGGAGCGGTACCTGCGGGCGGCGCTCGAGCTGGCGGCGCGACCCTGGCCGCGGCGGCTGGTGCGCCGCTCGTGGGTCTCCCCCCGGGCCACGGTGGCGGCCGGCGCGACGGTGCGCGGCTCGGCGGTCGAAGAGGGAGCGCGGGTCCAGGCGGGGGCCGAGATCGCCGGCTCGCTGCTGCTCCCCGGCAGCCGGGTGGAGGCGGGGAGCCGGGTCGTGGACTCGATCCTCGGCTTCGGGGTGCGGCTGGCCGCCGACACCTCGGTGAACGGCCGCCTGGTGACCAAGGCCCGCACCGGTCAGGCCCCCGGCAAGCGCGACTCGGTGCTCGGCGGACTGGTGATGTCGCCGCTGGGCGGCCCCGGCCGCGGCGCCGCGGAGTGACCCGGCCGGCGTCTGAGAGACTAGTGTCCCGTGCGGCGAGTTCCTTTACATTCGAGCGGCGCTGCATCCCGCTGGGCGGCGTTGCTCCTCGGTCGCATATAGCCTCGATATGCTCGCTCGTCGCGCCTTGCCCAGCGGGCGCTTCGCCGCTCTCGATGTGGCAAGGAACTTACCGCACGGAACACTAGCGGGCCAGCGCCGCCGGGGCGGCACCGCCGGATGAGCATCTCGGGCAGTCTCGAGGACGTCTCGGTGGCCGAGGTGATGCAGTTCATCCACCTCGGCGGCCGCACCGGCACCCTGCGTCTCGAAGCGCCGGACCGGCGCGCCGAGGTGGGGTTCCACCGCGGACGCATCATCAGCGCGGTGGGCCCGGGCCGGCAGCGGCTGGGCGACCTGTTGGTGGAGCGCGGCGAGGTCCGCGCCGAGGAGCTGGCGGCGGCGCTCGCCGCCCAGGAGCGCGATCACGGGCGCCGCTCGCTGGGCCAGATCCTGCTGTCGAAGGGCCACGTCACCCCGGAGCGTCTTCGACAGGCGGTGGCCGAGCAGATCGAGCGCACCGTCTTCGAGATCGTGGGCTGGAGCGTGGGCAGCTTCGAGTTCGCCCTCGACGAGCTGAGCCCGGTCGACGACATCGCGCTCTATCCCGGCGACCTCCTGCCCGACATCAACCTCAACACCCAGATGGTGGTGCTCGAGGCGCTCCGCATCTTCGACGAGAAGAACCGCAGCGCGGCCGCGGCCGACGCCACGCCCGCCGCTACCGAGGCGGTCCCGCCTTCGGAAGCACCGGCGGCGGGTGCCGACCGACCGCCGGCCGCCGGAGCCGCGCCGGCGCCGGCGCCGGCGAGCCCGGCCCGCATCCAGCTGGTCACCGAGGACGACGAGCTGGCCGCTGCCCTGGCGCGGTCGCTGCCGGTCCCGCCCGGACCACCGGCGCGGGTCGAGGCGCGCGACGCCGGACTCGGCCTGCCGGGCGAGCCGCCACCGGTCGTGATCCTCGACCTCCGCCATCCGGCCGTCGACCTCGAGCGGGTCTTGGCCATCGGCCGGGCGCGCGGCCGGGCGGCAATCGTCACCCTGCTCGACCCGGCGACCGCCGCCGCCGAGGCCTATCGGGCGGGTTCGGTAGCGGCGCTGCCGCCCGACCCGGAAGCGGTGGCTGCCTGTCTGGCGGCGCTGATCCGCAGCCGTGGGGAGCCGGCCGCCGGCGCCGGCGGTCCCGGCCTGCGCTCGGCCTTCGCGCGGCTGCGCCGGGTGGTCGCCGACCTGCGGTCCGGGCTGCTCTCGGCGACGGTGGCGCTCAACCTCATGAACGTCATCTCCGAGTCGGTCGAGCGGGCGATCATGTTCCTGGTCCGCGGCGACGAGCTGGTGGCGCTCGGCGCCTTCGGCTTCGCCGCCGACGGCCGGCCGCTGGCCGACGTCACCCGCGGCCTGCATCTGCCGCTGGCGCGTGGCAACGCCCTGGGTGACGCCATCGCCGAGGGCCACGCCCACTCGGTGGCCTTCGATCAGGCCAACCTGCCGGTGCCGCTGGCCGCCGCCCTCGGCGCCCCGCGCAGCGGGCAGGTGGTGGTCTTTCCGGTCCTCGGCAGCGAGGAGGTGATCTCGGTCATCTACACCGACAACGGAGCGGTGGGCCGGGAGATCCAGGAGATCGACATTCTCGAGCTGGCGGCCGCTCAGGTGGGGATCGCGTTCGAGAACGAGCTGTTGCGACGCCGGATGGCGTCCCGGCCCGGGTAAGATCGTCGCTGAGGGGCGCATCCGGATGCCGACCACAGACCCGCCGCCGTCCGGGCTGGCGACCGGCAAGCTGGTCATCGAGTACGCCAGCTTCCGCGAGTTCGTCGAGCGCAGCGTCGGCTGCCTGTCCCGGGACGGCATCTACGTCGAGACCGAACGCCCGCGGCCGGTGGGGAGCCGGGTCGGCCTCGAGCTGCAGGTCAGCGACGGCTTCCGGCTGCTCAAGGGCCTCGGCGAGGTGGTCTGGGTGCGCGCCGCCGAGGGCGACCCGGCGGCCTCGGGGATGGGGATCCGCTTCCAGGGGCTCGACGGCGCCAGCCGCCGGCTGCTCGACAAGGTGGTCGAGAGCTACGAGCGCGAGGGCCGGCCCACCTTCTCGCTGACGCCGCCGCCGGCCGCGGAGGGCCCCACCGCGGCGGCCCCCGCCGCACCGATGCCGCCACCGGCCGAGCCCGAGGCCCCGCCGGCCAGCCCGCCAACGCCGCCGCCGCCCGAGCCCGACCCGGCCGCCGCGGCGCCAGAGCCGGAGCCGGAGCCGGAGCCGGGGCCGGGTGGACCGCCGGACGGCGAGGGCGCAACCGCCGACCGGCCGCCGGTAGGCGAGCAGCTCCCGTTGACGCCCCCTCCGGCCGCTGCGCCCGCGGAAGAACAGCCGGCCCCTGGGTGGCTCGTCGAGGCGCCGATCGCCGAGGAGCCGATCGCCGAGGAGCCCATCGCCGAGGAGCCGATCGGTGAAGGGCCGATCGACGAGCGGCTGTTCGACGAAGCGCCGGTCGAGGAAGGGCGCCTCGACGCGGGACGCCTCGACGCAGAGTGCCTCGACGCAGAGCCCCTGGACGCCGAGCCCGGGGCGGCCGAGCGCGGAGACGAGGTGGCCGCGCCATTCCGAGCGGGGCCTCCGCCACCGCCCGAGCCCGCCTACCCGCCCGAGCCCGAAGGTGCGGTGGAGAGGCTTTTCGAGCAGGCGGCCCGCCGGGACCTGCCGCCCGCGCCGCCTTCGGCGCCGGCCGAGCGGCTCGGGCTCGAGACCCTGCCCGAGCCCGTGAGCCCCGCCGAGATGCTGGGGGCCGAGCCGGCCGGAGGTCTTCCCGGGCCGGCCGCGCCCGCGCCGGCGGCCGCCTCGGCGGTGGCGGGCTCTACCGGCCGGACCCGGCGTCCCGGCCGCGGGCGGTGGCTGGCGCTGGGGGCCCTGGTTCTGGCACTGGCGGCCGGCGGCGTCTGGTGGAGCGGCGCCTGGCGGGCTCTGGTGCCAGGGGCACCGGAGCCGGGCATCGCGGCTCAGGGCCCGGCCGCGGTCGCGCCCGACGCCGCGCCGCGCGGCAAGCGCCGCGGCGCCAGGCCGGCGGCCGAAGGGGAGGCTACGCCGGTCACCGACGATTCCGCCGCGGACGCTCCCACCGGCGCCGAGGCTCCGGCTGCCGCGGTCGCCCCGGACCCCGCCGGGGACGCCCCGGCCGCGGGTTCGCCGACCCCGGAAGGCGGCGCCCCGGCCACGGCGGTGCCCGAGACCGCCCCTGCACCTGAGCCGGCGCCCCCCCCACCGCCGGCCCAGCCGGCCGCCGCCCCCCCGGTCGGCTCTCCGCCGGCGGCACCCGGCGCCCGCTTCGGCGAGCTACGCCGCATCACCTGGCAGGAGGGCGAGGGGACCACGGTGCTGGTTCTCGAGGCCGACGGCGTCATCCCGGGCGGCGCCTTCGAGGTGGCGGGGATCGGCGGCGAGCGTCCGCGCCAGCTCATCAAGCTGTTCGGCGTCCGCCGCGGCTACTCGCCGTCGACCCTGGAAGTCGGGGGCCCGCTTCTCACCCGGGTGCGCACCGGTCTCCACGAGGAGCCCGAGGGCCGCGTACTGCACGTGGTGGCCGACCTCGCCGACGGCGGCGTGCGGCTGCTGCGGGCCGAGGCCCGGGACGGCGAGCTGCGGGTCGTCTTCGGCCGCTAGTGTGGCGTCTCCGACTTGGCTTGCCAGATAGGCGAGTCATTCGTTGGTGCTGCCAAGGCGCGCAGACGCAGGCATAGCGGGGACTATGTCGAGGAAGCGCAACGCCGGCAGCGCCAGCGAGGGCCGCCTAGATG
>JBFGCA010000113.1:0-15781 GCA_041567315.1 Thermoanaerobaculia bacterium
CAGGGCGGCCGAGCCGGCGGCGACCGCGCGTTCGAGGGCTGCGCCGCCGAGCGCTGGAATGGCGAGAACCGCCCCCAAGACCAGGGCCCTGAGCACGATCATCCCGGACCGGGGTCCGAAGGATCGCGGCCACCCACAGAGTGCGACGCGCCGCGCTCCGCCTCGAGCTGCTCCACCCGCGCCGCCAGCTTGCGGACCAGCGACTTGTAGATCAGGACGCCGCGCCCATAACCCAGCTTCTCCCACACGGTGATCAGGAGATAGAGCAGGCTCACCGCGAGCACCATCTGCCAGGAGCGCGAGGCCCAGGCGGCTGCCACCAGCAGCAACCCGAAGACCGCCGCCATCAGCACCACCCACCTCATCCGCCGGCGGGTGAGCGCCTCGTCCGAGCAGCCGGCCAGAAAGCGCCGCTCCAGCTCGGTCAGGCCGGGTTCCCGTCGATCCGTCACCGTCGCCGTCACCCTACTCCAGCCTGGCCTTCCCGCCCTCCAGGCGCCGGTGCCGGCCCACCCGGTCGGGTAGGGCGCGCCCGCCATTACGCGCGTGGCGGCGACACCGGCTTTCTGCTACAGCCTGTCTCGAAGAGGCTATCAAGACAAATCCTGCAAGGGAGGTCGAGCATGACCCGCAAGGAGCTGAAGAAGATCCGCCCCCCGCTGCCCGACGGCAGCTTTTTCCCGATAGCGCACCACCGGGTGCTGGAGGTCGTCGAGGAGGTGTTCGAGTCGGCCGGACTCACCGTCGTCGACGAGGAGATCACCCTGGCCAGACACGATCTGCTGATGGCTTGCGAATGGACCCTCGACGGCAAGGCGGCCGGGACCGACGGCGTCCACCTGCCGCTGGCGGCGGTCTTCAACGGCAACGACCGGCACCACGCGCTGCGCGTGGGGCTGGGCACGCGGATCAAGGTCTGTACCAACGGAACGATCAGCGCCGAGAAGGTCATGGCCCGCAAGCACACGGTGAACTGCGAGACCGAGCTGCCCGGCCTCGTCGAGGCCCTGCTCCACGAGCACCGCAACTGGCACCAGGAGCTGCTGGGGTTTCTCACCCGCTTGAGCCGCCACCGGCCGCGCCGGCCGCTGGTCCACCACATCCTGGTGACCGCCATGGAGCGCGGGGTGATTCCCAGCAGCCACATCAAGAAGGTGCTGGACATCTACGACTCCCCGACCCACGACACCTACGGGATGGGCACGCTGCACACGCTGCACTGCGCGTTCACCGAGGTGATCCGGGCCGCCAATGCCGTGCTGATGCCGACCAAGACGATGCACCTCAACGAGATCATGAGGGAGGTCCTGCTTGGGCGTCCGGCGCTCTCGGCCCACACCCTGAACTAGGGAGGCCACCCAAGGCGGGGTCAGCGCCTGGCCGCGGTCAGCTCCAGCGAAGACGCAGGCGGCCGCCGGGGCCGGCGGCCACCCCGGCGCCGAGCGGGCGGCTCTCGCGGTCGAGCGTCTCGCGGAGCCAGCGGACCTCGTCGGGAGCGGCGCGCTCGAGGCGGAAGCGGCGGACCCGGAACGGCGCCATCTCGAGGGCCGTCAAGCGGCGGGTGGCGAGGTCGAAGGCCGGCAGGTAGGCGAGGACCAGCTCGCTGCGGTAGCGCTGGTGACCGCGGATGCCCTCGTAGTCGTTGAGGAAGTCGCCGCAGCCGTAGAGGATCGGTCGCCCGCGGTGGACCTCCAGGCCCTTGGGGTGGTGCGAGGAGTGGCCGTGCACCAGGTCGGCGCCCTGTTCGTCGATCAGCATGCGGGCGAACTCGCGCTGCTCCGCCGGCACCTCGTACCCCCAGTTGCCGCCCCAGTGGAGAGAGACCACCACCAGGTCGCCGGGCCGCCGGGCTCGCCGCGCCGCAGCGGCGATCCGGCGGGCGGTCGCGGCCGACAGATCAGGCAACAGGGCGATGCCCGGCCGCTCCGGGCCGGCTCGCCAATCGCGCGGGATGCCGCTGGTGGTGGACCCCCACGACCAGACCAGCACCCGGCCCTTGCCGGCGACCTCGAGCACCGCCGGCCTCTCGGCCTCGGCCAGGGTCGTCCCGGCGCCGGTGGTCGCGATGCCGGCGCCTCGCAGGGTGCGGAGGGTCTCGACCAGCCCCACCGCACCCCAGTCCAGCACGTGGTTGTTGGCCAGCACGCAGCCGTCGATCCCCGCCGCCGTCAGGCAGGCGACGTTGGCCGGGTGCATCCGGTAGTTGATGCCCTTGGGCGCCCACTCGGCGCTGGTGGTCACCGCGGTCTCCAGATTGACGAGCCGCAGATCGGGCGCCGCCCGCTCCAGCTCGGCGAGCGCCTCGCCCCAGACGTACTCGGGCGCCACCGCACGCGGGATCGGCCCGCTGGCCCGCTCGGCGAGCTCCAGGTAGTCGAGCGCCGAATCGGCCCACGGCTCGTGGAGCCCCGGCTCCGACGGCCGCGCCAGGATCTGATCGACCCCGCGGCCGGTCATCACGTCACCGCAGACGAAGAGGGTGACGGTCCCGCGGAGGCCGGTCGGAGCCGGTCCCTTCGTCTCGCGCGTTGCCGCGGAGCCCTGCGCCTGCACCTGCCGATGCGAGGCCACCAGCCCGAGAGCGGTGAGCCCCGAAAGTCGCAGGAAATCGCGCCTGCTGGGCATCGCCGTAGAGCCGGCGGTACCGGCCTCCGCCGCCGGCCAGCCCAGTCTAGCCCGCACTTCTGACCGGCTGGCTCCTGCGCGGGCGGAGGCACCACTCGCCGAGCGATGCGGCAGCCCGGTGGAGGCCCGGTGCCGCCTCGACCGGAGCGTGGCCAGAAAAAAGACCGCCGAGGGGGGCGGCCCCCGGCGGTCTCGCACGCCCGGCGGTTGCCGGGCGGCTGGGACTAGATGACTACCTCCAGTTGATGCGCACTCCCAGACGCCAGATGCGCGGGCTCAGGGTCTCGTCCAGGTAGTCGGCGCGGCGGGTGTTGAGCTGCCGCTCGCGCTGCAGGACGTAGGGCTCGTCGAGGACGTTGAAGCCGTCGATCGAGAAGGTGAAGCCCACGTTGTTGGCGGTCCGGAACTCCTTCTCCAGCCGCAGGTCGACCGTGAAGATGTCGTCGGTCCGGAAGTCGTCGGTATCCGTGACCACCGACATGTCGCGCTGGATGCCGTCGCCGACGCCGTTGAAGCGCACGAAGTACGGCAGCGGGTAGCCCTCGCGGCCGAACAGGTTGGCGGCGACGTTGAAGCCCCACGGGCGGTCGGGCGCCACCTGGTACATGCCGTTGAGGTTCCACGACCAGCCGCTCTGCAGGAACACGTCGCCCTTGTTGCCGGAGCCCTCGGACTGGACCGCGTAGACCGCGCCGTCGACGTCCGACTTGTCCTCGGCCGGGTTGAGCCCGGTGAAGCCGTCGATGTAGCCGCCCGGCACGCTCCACTCGTCCTCGATGACGTAGTTGACGTAGCCGCGGAGCATCCACTGGTTGGACAGCCGCTTGGTCCAGTTGAGGCCCAGACCCATGTAGCTGCGCTCGCGGTCGCCGTTGGTGAGCAGCCAGCCGCCGGTGGGCTCGAGGCCCGCCCGCAGGTTGAACTCCGGCTGGGTCACCACCGTGCCGTCCGGCAGCGTGGTCTCCAGCGTCCGGCCGATGACGTAGTCGCCGGCGGTCTCGACCCGCACCACGTCGGTCGCGGTGTCGCGCACGAAGCGCTGCAGGTCCATGACGTCGGTGACTTCACGCCAGGTGAACTGCGCACCGACCACGAACTCGGGCAGCAGCGAGTGCTCGGCGCCGAGGATCAGCTCACTGGTCATCGCCGGATCGAGCCCCGGATCGTTGCGGTTGGGCGAGACCACCGCGTCGGGATCCGAGGGATCGTAGCCCGACGGGAACAGGAAGCCATACGGCTCGCTGGCGTCCTCCCACATGTTGTTGTCGTTGGCGTCGATGAAGTAGTAGTAGCCGATCGAGAAGCCCAGCGGATTGACCCGCTGGATGTCGGAGATCTCGAGCGCCTCGGCGAACTGCGCGAAGCTGGCCCTGAGCAGGGTCTTGCGGCCTTCGCCGAGCGCGTAGGTCACGCCGACCCGCGGGGTGATCGACTCGAACTCGATGCCGTCACCGTCGTTGCCGCCGAAGTTGAGGGCCGGCAGGTCGCCCGGCAGCGCCGGGTTGGCGGCCACCGTGGCCGCCGGGTTCTCACCGTCGGCGACGTCGTAGCGGAAGCCGGCGTTGACCGTCCAGTTGCCCATCGAGATGGTGTCCTGGGCCCAGAACGAGGTGTAGCTCACCTCGGTGAGCGGCCAGCCGCCGCGCCAGACGCTGAAGAAATCCAGCGGCCCGTCGTCGACGCCGAAGTTGGTGCCGGCGAAGTGGACGATGTTGCGGCCCGGCCAGCCGAACGGCGTCGACGACTCGAAGTCGCGCAGCCGCGCCCCGAACTTGAGCTCGTGGCCGGTGGCGGTGCCGGTGTTGAAGTAGTAGGCCCCGTCCGCCTTGATCTCCTCGGAGGGCCGGCTCGAGGCGAAACCGTAGTAGCTGTGCCTCCAGATGCCGTCGGGATCGAGCAGCGCCTCGAGCTCGAAGGGGCAGGTCACGCCGCCGCAGCCGGCGTTGATCGCCCCCTGCGAGGTCAGCGAGAAGCCGCCGTCGACCTTCGACCAGGAGCCGGTCAGGAAGAAGTCGGAGCTGAAGACGTGGGTGTCCTCGACCTTGTAGATGCCGGTCGGACCACGCTGGTTGAAGGTGGTCTCCGGCGGCCGCGAGGGACCGGCGCTACGGCCCTGCTTCTTCTTGTCGCCGTTGTTGAACGAGGCCAGGGCCGAGTTGGAGCCCGAGATCTGGGCGTTGAGCTTGATCGCCGTGTTCTCGAGCTGGGTGTTGTCCGGGGCACCGCCGGCGGTGAACTGCCGGATGTCGTTCTGGCCCCAGGAGCCCCAGGCCCACAGCCGGTCCCGCAGCAGCGGACCGCCGCCCTCGAAGCCGAGGTCGGTGATGCGGTCGATCTCGTTGCCCTGCAGCATCGGCTGGCCAGGGGCCAGATCCCCGCTGACGTCGGCGTCGCTCTGATCCAGAGCGCCGAAGTAGCCCTTGGCGTCGGTCAGGAAGTAGCGGGCCGAGCCGCGGAACTCGTTGGTGCCGCGCTTGGTCACCAGGTTCACCGACACGCCGGCCGAGGCCTTGGTGATGTCGGTGCCGCCGGTGGCGAACTGCATCTCCTCGAACTGGTCGAAGTCGTAGTAGGTCGGCGAGGAGCCGATCGCCGCCATGTCGGTGATCTGGACGCCGTCGACGAGGAAGTCGTTCTCGTCGTCGTCGGTCGCCGGGGCGCGGAAGACGGCCTGCTGGCCGCTCTCGTTGCCGCCGACGTTGATGCGGTCGCTGACCACGCCCGGGGTCTGGGTGAGGATCGACCACGGGTCACGGGCGCTGGGGATCTTCTCCAGCTCGACCTGCGACACCGTGGTACCAGCCGCCAGCTTGCGCTCGTCCAGCAGCGGGCTCTCCGCGGTCACCGTGATGACCTCTTCGACGGCCGGGGTCAGCGTGACCTCCACCGTCGTGTTGCGGTTCAGCGACACGACCACGCTCGGGTACTCGGCGGTCGAGAAGCCCTCCAGCTCGGCACGGAGCTGGTAGCGGCCCACCGACAGCGCCGGGAACCGGAACGAGCCGTCGGCGCCGGTGACCTGCATCTGCGCCGCGCCGACCCCGCTGATCGTGATGGTCACCCCCGGTAGCCGGTCGCCGGCGTTGTCCAGGACGGTGCCGTAGAGGCCGCCGCGCTCGGCCTGCGCAAAGGCCGCTCCGGCTGCCAGGACCAGCACCGCCAGGACCACGCAGGCCTGTCGTGCTTTCGTCCAACTCATGGGTTGGTCCTCCTTCCGCAGGCGGCGGATCGCGGCGAATCCGGCGACCCCCCCTGCCTCGGCTCGGCTGCGGCCGCTGGATGGCGGCGGGCAGCCGGCAACGACCGGTTAGCGCAAGGAGAGTGCCAGGAGGCTGCGACGCGCTACGGGGGCCCAGGAGGCACGGGGTCGGTGGAGGCTACCCCGGCAGGTAGTTTTCGACGCCCGTCGCGCCCACCCTCCCGGAGGGCCGACCGATCGGGCGCCGAAAAACCCGCTGCGTTTTCTTGAATCCGCGCCGCTCACGGGGCTGGCCGCGTGGCGGCCGACGAAGCCTATCCAACTGACGACAAGAGACTTAGGCGATCCTGGAGCAGTGCAGCGGCGGCCGTGCCTGCCGCGATGCGGCAAGGCGCATTGATCGCTTTTTTTGAATCTCCCGTCGGCTACAGACCGAGCTGACCCCGCACCACCCCACCGGGAAAGGCCGCCGAGTGGACGTTGACGTAGACCTGGCCGGCAAGGATCGAGTCGACCAGCTCGAGAACGGTCGCGCCGCAGGCCGGGTTGATGATGTTGGCCCCGTTGACCGTCGCCTGGATTCGCAGCCGGCCGCTCACGCCCCCGGGCACGACGCCGGCCAGGAAGGCCACCACCGGACCGTTGACGCCGGCCGGAGCGCAGTGCAGGTGCGCCCCGGCGACGGCCAGCAGGGCCGATCCGTCGTCGACCCGCAGGTCGAAGTCGATCGTCCCCTCGTCGAGATCGACCTTGAGCTTGGCCCGGCCGCTGGTGTCGGTGACGACCGGCGGCACCTCGTTCGCGCCGGACAGGTCCGCGCGGAAGACGACGGTCCCGCTTCCCAGGGCCGGGCCGGCCGACAGACAAGCCCCCAGGACGACGGCAACCAGGAACAGCATTGGACGACGGCGACAGGCAGATCGCTTTTCGTGCATGGATCCTCCTCCAGTGGGCTCGGCGCGGTCGGCCCTGGGAGGCATCGACCCGCGGTCGCCCGGTTCAGGTTCGACCGGTGAATTCCCGCCGGACCTCGGAGGGTTCAAAACGGCCGGGCAGGCAATGGTCGTCCCCGACCTGCCCTTCTGCTCGCGTTACACTATTGCCAATCCGTCAAACACCCGGAGCCCGCGACCCGTTCGCGGCCGAGCTGCCGATGACCACGAGGCAGGACGACCGTTTCGACAGCTTCCTGGAGCGCTTCTACCTGCTCTACCCGCCGATCGCCGGCGTCGCCGCGTTCTTCCTGCTGCGCGCCCTGACCACCTTCACCACCGGCGAGGCGCTGGGGCTCGCCCTGGTGATCTTCGGCCTGGTCTCCATCAAGGCCGCCATCCACCGTCTCCCCGACCGGCGCTGGGCGGCCGTCCTCGCAGCCCTCTTCACCGCCGCCGTCATCCTCGTCGCCTACTGGCTCCGCCACCGCTGAGGGCAGCACTGAAGGGTTTTCGCCTCCCCCAGCTACCGTCGCCGGCCCTGCTAGACTCGACGGCCGACGGAGCAGTCAGCGGGGACGAAAACAGAGCGGGCTTCGAGGGGCCGCCCGGCGGACGGGTCTCGACGAATGCGGTTCATCGAAAAAGGAGGCTGGTGATGGCGTCGCACGGGTTCAGGGTTCTGGGTCTCATGCTGGCCGGGGTGCTGCTGCTCGGCAACGGTTCGCCCAAGGGGCTCGACAGTCAGGCGATGAGCGAGCTGCGCGACGCCGGGGTCGACAAGTACCTCGGGCAGTTCACGCCGGTGATGTCGGAGCAGCTGGCCGACGGCTGGGTGCGGCACACCTTCGACCCGGCCGGCGGCAACGGTCCGATCTGCATCGCGGGGACGCCGTTCCGGGTCTTCACCAAGCGCCAGAATCCGGCCAAGCTGATGATCTTCTTCCAGGGCGGCGGCGCCTGCTGGCAGGACTTCTACTTCTGCAACGTCCTGGCGGACATGAACCCGCCGCCGCTGGCCGGTCCGCACTCGGGGATCTGGGTGGACTCCTTCGACACCGGCAGCGGGGTGATCCCCAACCCGGTGGGCAACTGGTCGATCGTCTACGTGCCCTATTGCGACGGCTCGGTCTTCACCGGCGACAACCAGGTCCTGGATCCGCTGTTCCCGTTCGCGCCGTTCCGGCTGCACCGCGGGCTGCGCAACGCCTCGGCGGCTCTCGACCTGGCCAGGGCCACCTTCCCCAACGCCGGCCGGGTGCTGCTCGCCGGCTCGAGCGCCGGCGGCGTGGGGGTGGCGGGCTTCGTTCCCTTCGTGACCCGCTTCCTCTACGGCAACAACGTCAAGCTCACCGTGTTCAACGACGCCGGGCCGGTGGCGATCAACCTCGCCGAGGTGGCCGCCATCCAGGCGCGCGCCGCCGACTGGCAGTTCGGGCAGTTCTACCCGGCGAGCTGCGCCACCTGCAGCGACCTCGGCCAGTCGACCGAGATCATCCGCTGGCGGCTCGACAACGATTCGACGATCCGCGAGGCCTTCTACAGCACCGACGGCGACGCGACCGACCGGTTCTTCCTCAACGTCCCGACCCAGGCGGCCTACCGCGCCCTGATCCTGACCGAGCACGGCGCGCTCAACGCCGCCCACCCGGACCGCTACAAGTCGTTCATCCGCAGCGGCGACGCGGAGCACACCGCGCTCCAGCGGCCCACCTTCTATCTGGGCACGGCCAACGGCGTGCCGCTGGACGAGTGGACCGGGGACTTCCTGGTGCCGCGGCCGTTCTGGCAGGAGATCGTCGAGGACTTCGTGCCGCTGCCCTAGCAGCCCGTGGTGGAAGTCCGCCTGCTCGTCTGGCGGCGGGGCGGAGCCGTCTGCGGCGTTGCCGCTCCTCGACAATGGCCCGGCATTGCCTGCGTCACGGCGCCTGGCATCCGGCCCCGCCGCGCTCGCCAGCCGATCCGACCGACTTCCACCACGGGCTGCTAGCGGCGGGCGGCCGCAGGCGGGCGGGTCGGCATTGCGCCGGCGCCTTTCGGGGCGCCGGCGGGCGGCCACGCGGTCGCTTCAAGAGGCGGGCGCGCGGCGCAGCGCCCGTCCGGGCCGCCGGCCGCTGGCGCGGCCGTCCTCGTAGACCAGCTCGCCGTTGACCCACACCTTGGAGATTCCCGCCGAGAGGGCGTGGGGGTCTTCGGACGTCGCCCGGTCGAGGACGGTGGCGGGATCGAACAGCACCAGGTCGGCGAAGGCCCCCGGCTCGAGCCGGCCGCGGTCCCGGAGCCCGAACCCGGCCGCCGCCCTGGCCGTCATCTTGTGGACGGCCGCCTCGAGGCTGAGCACCCGCCGCTCCCTCACGTAGCGGCCCAGGATCCGCGGGAAGGACCCGAAGCCCCGCGGGTGGGCGCCTTCCAGCTCGCCGTCGGTCGAGAACACCGCGTGCGGCCAGGCCATCAGGCGCTCGAGGTCGGGCTCGGTCATGCTTACCGCGATGACGCTCTCGATCTCTTTCTCTTCGGCCTCGGGGCCCAGCTCCCGGCGCATCGCCTCCGCCTGCCGGATCAGCTCGATGAGGGTGGTCGCCGGATCGCTGCCGCGGAGGGCGGCGATCTCGGCCAGGGTCTTGCCGGCCAGCGCCGGCTCGGGCTCGAAGACCGGGATCCACATCTCCTCGGGCGAGGTCAGCTCTGCGAGCACGAAGCCCGCCTCCCGGCGGTCCTCGAAATCGCGGTCCGGAAACAGCACCGTCAGGGTGGACTGCCAGAAGGTGTAGGGATAGAGGTCGGCCGTGACCTCCAGCCCCTCGGCCCGCGCGGCGTCCAGCAGGCTCAGCAGCCGGCCGGTCTGTCCGTGCAGGCTACGCATCGCCAGCTTGAGGTGGGAGATCTGCACCGGCAGGCCGGCCTCGCGGCCGATCGCGAGGATCTCGTCGACGGCCTCCCAGAACCGCCGGTCCTCGCTGCGGAGGTGGCTCACGTAACGCCCGCCGTGGGCGGCCGCCACCCGGGCCAGCTCGACGACCTCGTCAGTGGTCGAGTAGATCCCGGGGTCGTACTCCAGCCCGGTACTCAGCCCCAGCGCCCCGGCCTCCATCTCCCGTGCCAGCAGCTCGCCCATCCGGGCCACCTCGTCGCCGGAGGCGGGGCGGGCGTAGTCCTCGCCCATCACCCGGCGGCGCAGCGTCCCGTGGCCGGCAAGGGAGGCCAGGTTGACGGCGGCGGGGTCCTCCTCGAGCGCTCCGAAGAACTCCGCCAGCGGCAGCTCGGAGTCGCCGTCCTGGCCGACCACCGCGGTGGTGATGCCCTGGCTGACCGCGGCCAGCGCGCCGCCCTGTTCGAAGATCGCGGAGTCGGCGTGGCTGTGGGCGTCGACGAACCCCGGCGAGAGGACCAGGCCCGAGCCGTCGATCCGCGGCTCGTCGGGCCGCGGGCGGAGCTTGCCGACGGCGGCGATCCGGTCGCCTTCCAGCCGTACGTCGGCCGCGAAGGGCGGTCCGCCGGTGCCGTCGACCACCGTGGCGCCCGCCACCAGCATCGACGGGAAGTAGAAGTCGGTGATCCGCTCGGCGGCCCGCCGCACTCCGAAGTCGCGGATGTTGGCCAGCAGGACGACGGTGAAGCGGCGCTCCGGAAAGCGCACCACGTAGGTGCTGAACCCCACCCAGCCGCCGGCGTGGAGCTGGCGGCGGCCGAGACCACCGTAGCTACCGAGCAGCCATCCGAAACCGTAATGCGACTCCTCGCCGTTGGCCAGCCGGATCGGCGACCACGCCTCCTCGAGGGTCGAGCGCCGCACCAGCCGCTCGCCGTAGAGCGCCTGGTCCCAGCGGTAGAGGTCCTCGAGACTCGAGTAGACGCCGCCGGCGCCGAGGATGTGGTTGAGCCGGTGGTCGTCGAGGAGGCGGAAGGAGTCCCCATCGCGCGAATAGCCGAGGGCGCGGCCGGGGATCTCGGGCTCCGAGTTGTCGCGCACCGCCGAGTCCCGCATCCCGAGCGGCCCGAAGACGTTCTCGGCCAGGAACCCGCCGAAGGTCCGGCCCGAGGCCCGCTCGACGATCATCGCCAGCATCTCGTAGCCGGGATTGCTGTACTCGTAGCGCTCGCCGGCCCGGAAGAGCGGCTCTCCCCAACCGGCCAGGAACTCCATCGCCCGCCGGGTGTCGGGCATCGGGTCGGTCACCTGCTCCTCGAGGGCCTGGTAGTAGTTGGGCAGGCCGCCGGTGTGGTTGAGCAGGTGCCGCACGGTGAGCCGCTCGCCGAACCTCGCCAGCTCGGGGAGGTAGGCGCTCACCGGATCGTCGTAGTCGAGCTTCCCGCGCTCGGCCAGCAGCATGATCGCCATCGCCGTGAACTGCTTCGAGACCGAGGCCAGCCGGAACGGCGTCCGCGGGGTGATGGGCGTCCCGCGCTCGAGATCGGCCAGCCCGTAGCCGGCCTGGTGGAGGACCCCGCCGTCGTGGATCACCATCACCGCCACCCCCGGCGAGCCCGCCACCGCGTACTCCGCGAACAGCTCGTCGATCCGGGCGCCGACCGCGGCCTCGCGCTTCGCCCGCTCCCCGGTCCCACAGCCAGCGAGCAGGGCCGCCAGGGCGAGGGCACCGCAGGCGGCCTGTGACATGCTGACGGCTCCGACGGTGCGCTCGACCAACCCTACCCCCGGGCTGCCACGGGTCTCGCATCCGCAGCGGTGACGACGAGCATACGGCACTCCGGCAAGCCACCCTCCATCTGCCGGCGGCTCCAGCTCCGGTTGGGCCTCTCCCTGCTCCTCCTGGCGCTGCCCGGCGCGGCGGTCTCCGGCGTGCTCGAGGACGAGCTCAACGCCCGGTGGCGAGGCGCCTGGGTGATCCTCCTCGGCGAGACCGGCTCGGACTGCGACGGCGGCTACACCGACAACCGGGTCACCGGCGGGCGCGTCTTGGGTCGGGGCCGCCAGCGGCTGGCCGCCGGCGAGCTGGGCCAGGTGGCCCGGGTCGACGTCAAGCGGTCTCGCGTCGACGTGCTGATCGACCTCGCCGAGCCGCTCCGCGTGTCGTGGTTCGAGGGGCCCTTCGAGCTCCACCAGCAGGTCCCCTGCCGCGTCGAGCTGGAGTTCGAGGTCGAGCGCCGCCTGCTTCGCGCCAAGCGGTCCGGCGCCGTGGAGCCGCTGCTTTCCGCGGTCCTCGAGCGCCACCCCGACCGGCAGACCGCGACCGGCTCGCCGCGCTGGAACCGGCGCTCCGTGGAGCCGCTGCCGCCCGACCACGAGGAGACCCTGGCCGCGCACGCCGCCTGGAAGCAGCAGCTCTTCCTCGCCGCCCTCGCGGCGCGCCTCGGCGAGGCGCTCGAGGCCGCCCAGCGGGTCACCGACCGGGTGGAGACCGGCGACGCCTACGCCGCCGGTCTGGCCGCCGGCGTCGACCACTACGCCTCGAGGCACGGCCTGACCACCGACTGCGCCCGTCTGCCCGACGAGAGTTTCTACCCCGGCAGCGCCAAGCCGCCCCCGGACTACGACGACCGCCAGGCCGACGACTGGGAAGAAGGCTACGCCGACGGCCAGACGCTCGCCTTCAACGTCGCCCTGGCCCGCCGGCTCGACCGCTGCCTCCGGGGCTTCTGACTCAGAAGGGCAACCACCCCGCCTGCCGTGCCGGCTCTCGAGATGGGTGGTCCTGTCGAGCGCATCTGCGGCCCCGGCGACAGAGGACCAGGCCGAGCGACTAACATAGTCGGCCGATGGCCCGCCGGCGCACACTCCTGGCCGCCGGACTGTGCGCGGCGCTGTCGTTGGCCCAGCCGCTGCCGGCGGCGGCGTGGACCGAGGCGACGCGGCTGGCGATGGCCGAGCACGCGGCGCGGATCGCGCCGCCGCTGCTGGCGCGGCAGATCGAGCGACGGATGGCCTTCTACCGACAGGGGGTGGTCGAGGGCAACCCGCCGCCGCGGGGCGGCGGGCTCGAGATCGAACGCGCCACCGCCGCCGCCAGCGGCGAGGCGGCGGCGGCCATCGCCGCGATCCGCGCCCACCGGCCCTTCGACGAGGTGGTCGAGCGGCTGGGGCGGCTGGCCGGGCTGGTGGCCGCCGCCAACGAGCCGCTGGCGGCCTCGGACGCCGACCGCGGCGAGGCCGGCTACCGCGCCGACTGGGAGCGCTACGTTGACAGCGCCCGCCCGCGCTTCGCGGTGCTCTACTACGGTGCCGGGCGGGACGCCAGGACCGGGGAGGACTACGAACGGCTGCTCGCCGCCACCGCCGCCCGCGGCCTCCGCCTCTACCCCTCGGTCGGCCGCGAGTACCGGCGGATCGGACGGGTGGCGGGGCGCCAGCTCTTCGACGACCGCTCGACGGCCTTCGCAGTGGCGGCTCTGGCCTTCAGCCACGGCGTGAGCGACGCCGCCGCGGCGCTGCGTTACGTCTGGCTGGCGGCCGGCGGCGGCGACCCGCGGACCTATCTGCCGGCCGACGAGGGCCGGCTGGTGCTGCTCGCCCCCGGAGCGCTGCCGACGCCACGGTAGGACGCCGGACCGGCAGGGCGCAGGCCTTTGCCTGCAGGGCCTCGGGGGCGCCGTCCCGCCCTGGGCTAAGATCGGCGCCCGCGCCGGGCGACGCCGGCCGGCGCCGCCGCCCGCCCCGACGCCTTCTGAACCCGCCGCGAATGCTCAAGGCCACGCGCGCCCTCGTCTCGGTCTACGACAAGCGCAACCTGGTGGAGCTCGCCCGCGGGCTGACCGGGATGGGGATCGAGCTGCTCTCCACCGGCGGCACCTTCCGGGCGCTCGAAAAGGCCGGGGTGCCGGTGCTGCCGGTGGCCGAGGCCACCGGCTTTCCCGAGATCCTCGACGGACGGGTCAAGACCCTCCACCCGCTGATCCACGGCGGCATCCTGGCCGACCGCGGCCGCGCCACCCACGTCGCCCAGCTCCGCGACCACCACATCCCGCCCATCGACCTGGTGGTGGTCAACCTCTACCCGTTCCGGGAGACCGCCGGCGAGGCCGGGCGCAGCTTCGAAGAGGTGGTCGAGATGATCGACATCGGCGGGCCGGCGATGGTGCGGGCGGCGGCCAAGAACCACGGCGGGGTGGTGGTGGTGGTGGACCCCGACGACTACCCGCAGGTGCTGGCGGCGCTCGAGAAGGGCGAGGGCCGGGTGCCCGAGGGGCTGCGCCGGCGCCTGGCGATCAAGGCCTTCCGGCACACCCAGGCCTACGACGCCGCCATCGCCGCCTGGCTCGACCGCCAGAGCGGCGAGGAGGAGCAGATCTTCCACCGCCACCTGCTGATCGACCTCGAGAAGGAGTTAGAGCCGCGCTACGGCGAGAACCCCCACCAGCGCGCCGCCCTCTACCGCACCGCCGGCGGCCCCGGGGTGCTGGGCGGCTTCGTCCAGCACCAGGGCAAGGAGCTGTCGTTCAACAACCTGCTCGACGCCGACGCCGCCCGCCGCCTGGTGGCCGAGCTCGAGGGGCCCGCGGTGGCCATCATCAAGCACGGCAACCCCTGTGGTGTGGGTCTCGGCGACGGCCCGGCGGCGGCCTTCGAGCGCGCCCTGGCCTGCGATCCGCAGTCGGCCTTCGGCTCGGTGATCGCCTGCAACCGGCCGGCCGACGGCGAGCTGGCCGAGGCGATGGCCGAGCTGTTCGTCGAAGTGCTGGTGGCGCCGGCCTTCGGGACCCGGGCGCTCAGCGCCTTCGAGGCGCGGCGCGGGCTGCGGCTGCTGGAGTGCCCGCCCTACGAAGGCCACCCGCTGGACCTCGAGCTACGGGCGCTCGACGGCGGCTTCCTCGCCCAGACCCGCGATCTCGAGACCACCGAGCCCGCCGCCTGGACCTGCCCGACCAGGCGCGCCCCCGGCGACGAGGAGCAGACCGCCCTCGAGCTGGCCTGGCGGGTGGTCCGCCACGTGCGCTCCAACGCCATCGTAGTCGCCAACCGCGAGCAGACCCTGGGCATCGGCGCCGGCCAGATGAGCCGGGTCGACGCCTGCCGGCTGGCGGTGGCCAAGGCCCGGCAGCCGCTGGCCGGCGCGGCGGCCGCCTCCGACGCCTTCTTTCCCTTCGCCGACGGTCTCGAGGTGCTGGCCGAGGCGGGGGTGACGGCGGTGGTCCAGCCGGGGGGCAGCAAACGGGACCGCGAGGTGGTGGCGGCCGCCGACCAGCACAAGGTGGCGATGCTGTTCACCGGCCAGCGGCACTTCCGGCACTGATAGTGCAGGCGCGGGGGACGATGGCCGGGGAAGGAGCAGGTCGGCGGCGTCTGGCGCCGGCCGTCAGCCTCGCGATCGCCGGGATCGTCGCCGGCGCCGGCACCGCCGCCGCGGCCGATGCCTGGGCCGATCTCGAGCGCGCCCGCGCGGCGCTCGCCGCCGCGCCCCGGATCGCCGACTTCGTGCAGACCTATCAGCCCGCCGGCTTCACCAGCGGCGAGCGCGAGACCGGGCGGCTGTTTCTGGACCTGCCCCGCTGCCTGCGCTGGGACTACGAGATTCCCTACCCCAAGAGCTTCCTGCTCTGCGAGTCCACGGTGTGGACCTGGAACCAGGGCGAGGAGGCCGGCCGGCGCTTCCCGGTGGACCCCGGGGAAGAGCGCGGGCTGGACCTCCTGCGGCTCGGGATCGAGGAGCTGCGGCAGCGCTATCGGGCCGCCCGCGGGGCCGGCGGCGGACTCGAGATCGAGCTGACGCCGCTCGACGGCTCGGCCGGCCAGGTGGTCCGCGCCACCTTCACGCTGGACCCCGCGACCGGCCGCCCCGCGGCGCTCGCCTGGGAGGACCCCGAGGGCAACCGCACCCGCTTCGAGCTTTCGGGCTACCGGCCCCTGGAAGAAGCACTCGACGCGACGCCTGACGGGGACGGCCCCTTCACGCCGCCGGCCGCCGTCGAGTGGCTGGACGAGTAGCGCGGCAGCGGCCGAAGCACCCCGGTGCCGGCGCTATAATGACGCCGCGCCGCCGCGCTCCCGCGCCATGAGCCCCAAACCCGCCCGAGCCCTCCCGCCCGCCGCCGGGGGGCGCGGCCGTTGAGCCGCGCCAGCCGCCGCCGG
>JBFGCA010000114.1:0-15343 GCA_041567315.1 Thermoanaerobaculia bacterium
GGTCACCCAGCGGCCGCCGGTGCGCTGGGGCACGGCCGGCGGCGGGTCGACGTCGGGGCTGCCGCTGTCGGGTGGCCGGTGGTAGAGCACGAAGCCGTGGAGGACGTCGTCGTCGGTGGGCTCCTCGTGGGCGAGGTCGGTGGCGCAGTTGCCCATCAGGGTCGGCAGCTCGAAGATGTGGTAGCCGAGCGGATGGTGGAAGCCCAGGATGTGGCCCAGCTCGTGGAGGAAGAGGCGCTCCGGGAAGTTGTAGCCGCCGCCTCGCGGCACCAGCCAGGAGCGCAGGACGCCGCGCTCCACCACCCCGGCGCGCTCGAAGGTGCTGGCCGAGCCGACGCTGTTGCCCTCGACCGGGCGGCCGACGACGACCTTGACGTCCAGGTTGCGGACCGACCAGAAGTCGGAGCCCTGCATGGGGCCGGCCGGCACGGTCGCCCTGCGGACCCGCTTGCCCTTGATGACCCCGCCGGTGAGCAGCGGGGCGGCGGTGCGGATCCGCCGCTTGAGCTCCCGGAAGACGGCCGGGGTGAGCGGCTCGACCCACTCGCACTGGCCGGAGGCGGTACCCTGGCACTCGAAGCGGCGCGAGGCGACCACGAAGCGCGGCTGCTTGAGCCAGCGGCCGGTGCCGGTGTCGCCCAGGAAGTGGACGTTGCCCTCCTGCCGGAAGCGGAACAGCAGGTCGAAGTGGCGGCGGTCGAAGGCGCGGTTGCGCGGGATCAGGTCGAAGTCGGCCGCCGGGCCGGCCGCGGGGTCGAAATAGGTGGTCCGTTTCCAGTAGCCGCGCCGGCGGGCGCTCAGCTCGGCGACGGCGTCGCCGTCGAGCGCCAGGGTGAAGGTGCCGTCGGCGGCGGTCGTGGCCTGAGGGCCGCCGGCGGCCTTGACCCGGACGCCGCCGATCGGCTCGCCGGTCAGCAGGTCGGTGACCCGGCCGTTCACTTCGGCGGCGAGCGGGACGGCGGCCAGGGCGAGAGCGAAGGCGGCGAGCCAGGAGCGCAGGTGGACGGCTTGAGACATAGGGGTGTCGGGGGTCATTGTAGGGCAGGCGGCCCGAGGCGCGGACAGACCCGCTGACTGGGCGGCTTTCCGTCCAGCTCGCCCATACCTTCGCCCGTTGGACACGCGGCGTGGACCGGACCGTGCTCTCCCCGGCCCTCCGTTGCGAGCGCCCGCGGAGATCGGCCCGTTACCTGGAGGTTCCTGTTCGACGGGTATTCGTGGTCGAGAGCGTGCTCGAGGGCGGTGCGCCCTCACGCCGGCTCGAGCACGGGGTAGACGGGGCTCCACATGGCGGCGGCGACGGCGGCGGGGATCTCCTCGTCGGGCAGCGGCCGCCCGGCGGCGGCGTCGCGGGCCTCGCGGATCACGGCCTCGGCGATGCGGGCCGAGACGCGGCGCAGGCGGGTGAGCCGCGGGTAGAGGGCGCCGCTCGCCAGGTCCTCGCCGGTGACCTCGGCGGCCAGGGTCTCGGCGGCGACGGTGAACATCCGGTCGGTGACCTCGCGGGCGCGGCCGACCAGGGCGCCGAGACCGACGCCGGGGAAGATGAAGACGTTGTTGCCCTGGCCGATGCGGTGGGTGCGGCCGCCGTAGTCGACCGGCTCGAACGGGCTGCCGGTGGCCACCAAGGCGCGGCCCGAGGTCCACTCGAGGATCTGGGCCGGAGTCGCCTCGGCCTTGCTGGTGGGGTTGGAGAAGGGGAAGACCAGCGGCCGCTCGGCGGTCTCGCCCATCGCCCGGACCACCGCCTCGGTGAAGGCGCCGGGCTGGCCGGAGGTGCCCACCAGCACGGTGGGCTGGAGCTCGCGGACCACGGCCTCGAGATCGCGCTCCGAGTCGCGGCCCAGGCCGTTGGCGGCGGCCAGCGCCTCGGGCCAGGCGAACTCGCGCTTGTAGGCGTCGGCGGCGTCGAGCTCGCGCTCGGCGGTCAGCAGGCCGCGGCTGTCGAGCACCGCCAGCCGGCGGGCGGCCTCGTCGCCGGCGAGCCCGGCACGGCGCTGGGCGTCGCGCACCAGGGCGGCGATCCCCACCCCGGCGGCGCCGGCGCCGAGGATCACCACGGTGTGCCGCTCGAGCGGCAGGCCGGTCGCCCGTACCCCGGCCAGGATGCCGGCCAGCGCCACCGCCGCCGTGCCCTGGATGTCGTCGTTGAAGCACAGCAGCCGCGAGCGGTAGCGCTCCAGCAGCCGGATGGCGTTCGATTTCTTGAAGTCTTCCCACTGGAGCAGGGCGCGCGGGAAGCAGTCGGCCACCGCGGTCACGAACTCCTCGATCAGCTCGTCGTAGGGGGCGCCGCGCAGCCGCGGCTCGCGCCACCCGAGGTAGAGCGGGTCCTCGAGCAGCTCGCGGTTGTCGGTACCGACGTCGAGGCTCACCGCCAGGGTGCGGGCCGGGTGGATGCCGGCGCCCAGGGTGTAGAGGGCGAGCTTGCCGATCGGGATGGTCATGCCGCCCGCCCCCTGGTCGCCGAGCCCCAGGATGCGCTCGTTGTCGGTCGCCACCAGCAGCAGCGGGTCGCGGGTCGGGGCGCCGCGCAGCACCGCGGCGACGCGCCCGCGGTGGGCCGGGGTGATCCACACCCCGCGCGGCCGCCGGAAGATATGGCTGAACTCCTGGGCGGCGCGCCCCACCGTCGGGGTGTAGACGATCGGCAGCAGCTCCTCGACCCGCTCGGCGAGCAGCCGGTAGAAGAGGTGCTCGTTGCGGTCCTGGAGCGAGGCCAGCCCGACGTACTTCTCGAGCGGGTCGCTCTTGCGCTCGATGTTGGCGGCGATCCGCGCGAGCTGCTCCTCCATGGTGCTGACGTGATGCGGCAGCAGCCCGTCGAGCCCGAACGCCGCCCGCTCCTCCAGGCTGAACGCCGTCCCCTTGTTGTAGAACGGATGGGTCAGCAGCGCCGTCCCCCGCAGGTTCACCAGCAGCCGCTCCCGGCGGCCGCCGGCCGGTCGGGTGGCGCTCCGATCGCGGGTGGAGATCTCGTCGGGCATCTGGTTAACGAGGCTCCAAGACATGCTACCTCGCCCTTGGTCTGCTAGCCTCCGCGCGCCGTGAGCGGGCTCTTGTGGGTCGTTGCCGTGGTGCTGGTGGTGGTGGGGATGGCGGGGGTGGTGCTGCCGGCGCTGCCGGGGGCGGTGCTGGTGTTCGCCGGGCTGGTGGTGGCGGCCTGGGCGGACGGGTTCGAGCGCGTGGGGTGGGGGCCGCTGGCGCTGCTGGCGGTGATGACGGTGCTGGTCTACGCGGTCGAGTTCGCGGCCTCGGCGCTGGGGGCCAAGCGGCTGGGGGCCAGCCGGCGGGCGGTGTGGGGCGCGGCGCTGGGGGCGATCGCCGGGATGTTCTTCGGGCTGGTGGGGATCGTCGTCGGGCCGTTCGTGGGGGCGGTGGTGGGCGAGATCACCCTCCACCGCGGTCTGGGGCAGGCCGGCCGCGCCGGCGCCGGGGCGTGGATCGGCCTGGTGCTCGGCGGCGTCGCCAAGATCGCCCTGGTGTTCGTGATGTTGGGGATCTTCGGCGCGGCCTACGTCTACTGAGCACCGCTGACCGCCAGCGCCTGCCGGGCCGCGGTTGCGAAGTGCCGGACGATGGCGCCGGCCGGCTCGACGGCGTGGACGTCGGCGACGCTCTTGCCGGCCTGCCAGTAGTCGCGGCGGCCCTCCTCGTCGAGCGAGGCGTGCTTGAGCTGCCACAGCGCCCTGAGCGCGTAGATGCTCCGCATCAGGTGCTTGCGCTTGCGGCCGCGGAGCATCCAGCGCGCCAGCGGGCCGGCGCGCAGCCCCATGCGCTCGACGTAGGGGGTGCGGATCACCGCCACCGGCACGCCGGTGATCCGCTCGCTGAGCACGATGTCCTCCTCGCCGGCGTCGACGATGGCCTGCTTGTAGGGGGCCGCCGCCCGGCACTCGTCGGTGGCGATGAAGCGGGTCCCCATCTGCACCGCGGCGTAGCCCATCCGCAGCGCGGCGACGAAGCTCTCGGGGCTGGCGATGCCGCCGGCGCAGACCACCGGCACGCCGAGGTCGCCGATCTCCTCCAGCAGCTCTTCGGCGCTCAGGGGTCCGGCGTGGCCGCCGGCCCGCCGGTTGACCGCGATCAGCCCGTCGACCCCGCCGTCGAGGCCCTTGAGCGCCCACTTGCGCTCGGTGACGTCGTGGTAGACGACGCCGCCCGCGGCGTGGACCTTGTCCACCACCCAGCGGGGCTTGCCGAGCGAGGTGATGAAGAAGCGCACCCCCTCCTCGAGCGCCTCGTCGACCCAGCGCACCATCCGCTCGTGGTACTGCTTCGAGGAGCGCTCGATCAGCGCGTTCATGCCGATCGGGGCGCCGGCCAGCCGCCGCATCAGGCGGATGCCGTCGCGGAAGGCGTGGCCGTGCACCCAGGTCAGCGAGATCGGCTGGAACACCCCGAGGCCGCCGGCCCGGGACACCGCCGCCACCAGCTCGGGGTTGCTGCAGGGGTACATCGGCCCGCAGATCAGCGGCACCTCGACCCCGGCATCGCGGGTGAACGGCGTCGCCAGCGGTCCCGCGGCCGGCGCCCGCAGCGGCTCGGACTCGACCGTCGCCGGCGGCTCCGCGCGCGGCCGGCTCATGGTCGGCACGGCAGGCCGGAAGGCGGCGACGGGATCGTCATGTGATCGACGGAGGCGGCGAGGAGTTGCCCGTCAACGCACGTCGGTGGGCTCGGGCGGGGCGAGGCGCCAGCGGGCGCGGACGCGGGCGACCGCGTCGCCGCCGGCGTCGCGGATCTCGGCCTCGACCCGGTGCTCGACGGACTCGGTGACGGTGGGCGGCTCGGCCCGGCACTCGGCGACCAGCGGGCCGCGGGCCTTCTTGAGGTACTCGGCCTCGAGCCCGGTGACGATGCCGCGCACCCCGGCCGGCAGCGCGGTGAGCACCGCCAGGCCGCTGGTCACCTCGCCGAGGTTCACCAGCGCCACGGCGTGGACCGAGTCGAGGTGGTTGCGGACCCGCCGGCGGTCGCGCAGCTCGCTGCGCACGTAGCCGGGCCGTAGCTCGACGATCCGCGCTCCCACGGTGCCGGTGTAGGGCGCCGTCCGCCCCACGATCCAACTGAACAGGCGGCGACCGCCGGGCAGGCGGCTGAGCCGCTGCCAGTTGGCGAGCAGCCGGCGGCCGGGCGAGGGAAGGGTGCGGGGCATGGAGCGGCCGGACGGCGGGAGAAAGCGAGCATAGCAGCAGCTCTGGTAAGCTGCCGCGTAATCTTCGATTCCGCTCGCCGCCGCCCGGTGGCGAGAGAACTACCGAGAAGGAGGCTCTGTCGATGAGAGATCTCAAGTGGACCCTCGTGGCCCTGGCCGCACTGGCGCTGCTCGCGGCGCCGCAGACCGCGACCGCCGAGTCGCACGAGGAGGCGCCGGCGGCGCCGCCGCTCTTCATGGTTCATTTCGACCAGGTGAACCCGTCCAAGGTCATGGAGTACGAGGCCAACGGCAAGCAGTGGGTCGAGGCCTTCAAGGCGGCGAAGATGGGCCCCGAGTGGACCTGGTACGCCTACTCCAACGCCAGCTTCGTCTACGGCTACGTCTTCCCGGTGCCCAACTACGGCTTTCTCGACGGTCAAGACGCCCGCGAGAAGGCGATGGCCGCGGCGCTCGGCGAGGAGAAGATGGCCGAGCTGATGAAGGTCGGGGAGTACATCGACAGCCACTACAGCGAGATGCTCAAGGCGGTGCCCGAGCTGAGCTACCAGCCGGCCGACTCGATCGTCACCCAGGCGGGCTTCGCGCGGGTCGGGGTCCACTCGGTCAAGCCGGGGATGACCGAGCGCTTCAAGGAGATGGCCAAGCGGGTGGTGGCCGACTTCGCCAAGGCCGGGGCCAAGCTGGGCTTCAACGCCTACAGCGTCGAGTTCGGTGAGGGCTCCTACGCCTTCGTGACCTTCGCGGACAGCGCGGCGCAGTTCTACTCGCAGCCGGGGACCGGGGAGATCCTGGCCAAGGCCGAAAGCCCCGAGGCGGCGCAGGAGATCTACCAGGAGTGGCGCGACTGCATCACCGCCTACGACACCCAGGACTGGGCGGTGCGCGCCGATCTGAGCTACGTGCCGACCATGGAGGCCGAGCCCGAGGGCGAGGAGGCGCCGGCGGGCGCGCAGTAGGTCAATCGGCAGACCGCTGGCTGGTCCGGGCCGGGACCGGGTGTGGAGTGCGTTGCATCCGTTGGCCCCGGGACACGTATAGACTGGCGCTTTCTCGCGCTGGTTTCTTGGGCGCGGGAGGAGGGTGAGGGCGACGACGGTGATGGCGAACGGGTCGTGGCGGTGGCAGGCGGTGGCGGCGGTGGCGCTCGCGCTGGCGGGGTGCGGGCCGAGCACGGCGGGGCAGCAGGCGGTGCGGGTGGTGTCGGTGACGCCGGTCGGCGAGGTGGTGCCGGGGCACGCGCCGGCGGGGCAGGTCGAGCAGATCGCGGCGCTCTACGAGGAGCTGGCGGCGGTGACCGGCGAGTTCGAGGCGCGCCTCGAGCTGATCGCGGCCGGTGAGGCCTGGGCCGAGGAGGAGGTGCTGGCCGAGCTGCGCGGGCGGCTGCAGCGGGCCGCCGAGGCCTGCGGCGCGCTGGCCGGCTGCGACCTGGGCCGGTTCGTGGCCGGCTACGACCTGCTGTTCGGGGCCCAGGGGCGGGCGCTTCGCGCCCAGCGGGCGGCGCTCGACGCGCTGACCGCCGGGCTCGAGGAGCGCTCCGCCGAGCGCGAGCCGGGGACCGCCCCCTTCCGCGGCGCCATGCCACAGCTCGACCGCGCCGCCTCGTTGCTCCGCGGCACCGACCTGCGGGAGCTGATCGAGCTCAACGGCCCGGTGCGGGCGGCGCTCGACGACTGGCTCACCTGGCTGCGGCCGGGGCTGATGGAGGCCTACTACAACTACCAGTTCCTGCGCTCCAGGATGGCGCCGGTCTACGAGCAGGCGGGGCTGCCGGAGGCGCTGCTCTTCGGCATGATCGCCACCGAGAGCCGCGGCAAGGTGCACGCCTTCTCGCGGGCCGGGGCGGCCGGGCCGCTGCAGTTCATGCGCGGGACCGGCCACCGCTACGGGCTGGTGGAGGTCGACGGCTTCGACCTGCGGCTCGACCCCGAGGCCTCCGTCCGCGCCAACGTCGCCTACCTCAACGAGTACTTCCGCGAGTTCAACAACAGCCTGGAGAAGGCGCTGGCGGCCTACAACGGCGGCGAGAACCGGGCGCGGAGCGTCGACCGCCGTCACGGCGGCGCCAGCTTCTGGGACCGCCGGGTCTACTACTCCTTCCCGCAGGAGACGCGCGAGTACGTGCCGCGGATCCTGGCCGCGGCCTGGCTGTTCCTCCATCCCGAGGAGTACCGGCTCGAGTTCCCGGCCCCGGACGTGACCACCACGCGGCTGGTGCTCAAGCGCGACGCCTCGCTCAGCGAGCTGACCGTCTGTCTGGGACAGGCGGGCAACCGCGACGGCTGGTTCCGGACGCTGCGCAACCTCAACCCCCGGGTCACCCCGGCCGAGCGGCTCGAGGCCGGTCAGCAGATCGAGGTCCCGGTCGCCGTGGCGCGGGTCTACGAGGCGCGCTGCCTGGAGGGCCAGCTGCTGGCCCACGCCCGCGAGCTGCACGAGGCCAACTACCCCGAGGAGCCGGTGATGATCCCCTACACCGTGCGCAGCGGCGACACCCTGCACCGCATCGCCGCCCGGTTCCCGTGCGCCTCGCTGGGCGAAATTGCCGCCCTCAACCGGATCCGGGCGCCGCGCTACGTGATCCGGGTCGGCCAGCAGCTGCAGATTCCTACCTGCGACCGGTAGCGGCCCCGTAGCGCGGCGAGCCGCGAGCGCGAGCCGCCCAGGTAGCGCCGTTCGCCTCCTCGCTCGCTTGGAAGGCCGTCGGCGCGGCCGGGCCGGGCGCCGCGCGCTGCGTATACTCGCCGCGCCATGGCGGACGACCGGCTACCGCTGCTGCGGGTCAAGCCCTCCGAGGTGGCCGAGCGGGCGCTGGTGGTGGGCGACCCGGCCCGCGCCGAGCAGGCGGCGGGGATGCTCGAAGAGGTCCGCCCGGTGGGCGCCAATCGCGAGTACCGCACCTGGACCGGGCGGGCCGGCGGGCGGCGGATCACCGTCGCCTCGCACGGCGTCGGCAGCGCCGGCGCGGGGGTCTGCTTCGAGGAGCTGGCGCGGGCCGGCGCCCGGGTGCTGGTGCGGGCCGGCACCTGCGGCGCGCTCACCGACGAGCTGGCCGACGGCGAGCTGGTGGTGGCGACCGGCGCGGTGCGCGACGACGGGCTGACGCCGCGGCTGATGCCGCTCTCCTATCCCGCCGTGGCCCACCACGAGGTGGTCGCCGCCCTGCTGTCGGCGGCCGGTGAGCGTGGACTGACGGCGCGCGCCGGGCTGGTGCTGGCCACCGACCTCTTCTACCCCTCGCCGGCGCTGGGGGTGGACTGGAAGACCTGGCAGGCCGGCCGGGTGGTGGCGGTCGAGATGGAGCTCGGCGCGCTCTTCGTGGTGGCGTCGCTCCACGGTCTCAGGGCCGGGGGTCTGCTCACCGTCGATGGCAACCCGACCCGCAGCGCCCAGGACATGAGCGAGTACGACCCCTACCGCGGGGTGGTGGCGACCGGAGTCACCCGCATGCTGGAGATCGCCATCGACGCCCTGGCAGCGTTGTGACGGAGGCCGGACCGTGAGCGGGGGTCCGGGCGCCGACCTGCTGGTCGCCGGCGGGGCGGTGGTCACCATGGACGCCGCCGGCACCGTGCTCGAGTGCGGGGCGGTGGCGATCCGCGGCGCCGAGATCGTAGCGATCGGGCCGGCGGCGGTGATCGAGGAGCGCTTCGCCGGCGCCGCGCCGGAGGTGATCGACGCCGCCGGGATGGCGGTGATCCCCGGCCTGGCCGACGTCCACTGCCACGGCGCCGACTCGCTGTTCCGCGGACTGGTCGACGACCTGCCGCTCGAGCCCTGGCTGGAGCGGCTGTGGGAAGTGGAGCGGCGCACTCTCGGCCCGGCGACGGTCCGCGCCGGCTCGCGGCTGGCCTACGCGGAGCTGCTGCTGGGCGGCGTCACCACGGTGCTCGACATGTTCTGGTTTCCCGAGGCGGTGGCCGAGGCGGCGGTCGAGGCCGGGATCCGGGTGGTCACCGGCCCGTGTCTTTTCGACTCGCCGGCCGTCGACCGGCGCTCGGAGGAGGAGCGGCTGGCCCGTGGGCGCGAGTTCCTGGAGCACTACCGCCGCCATCCGCGGATCACCCCCTGCGTCCTGCCGCACGGCGCCTACACGGTCTCGCCGGCGCTGCTGGCCGAGGCCCGGCGGCTGGCGCAGGAGTTCGGGGTGCTGATGAGCACCCACGCCTCGGAGACCACGGCCGAGGTGGCCACCGTCCGCGAGCGCTACGGCTGCAGCCCGCCCCGGCACCTCGACGCCCTGGGACTGCTCGACGGTCCGGCCCTGCTGGCCCACGGGGTCCAGCTCGCGCCCGACGAGATCGAGTTGCTGGCCGAGCGGGGGACGGCGGTGGCGCACTGCCCGCTCTCCAACCTCAAGCTGGGCTCGGGGGTGGCGCCGGTGCCGGCCCTGCGCGCCGCCGGCGTCGAGGTGGGTCTGGGCACCGACGGCCCGGTGTCGGGCAACGACCTCGACATGTGGCTGGCGATGCGGCTCGCCGCCGTGCTCCACAAGGGGGTCCATCGCGACCCGGCGCTGCTGCCGGCCCGCGAGGTGCTCGCCCTGGCCACCCGCGACGGCGCGGCGGCGCTGGGGCTGGGGGACCGGGTGGGCTCGCTCGAGGCCGGCAAGCGCGCCGATCTCGCCGTCGTCGATCTCGGCGGCGCCCACCTGGCGCCGCGCTACGACCTGCTGTCGCACCTGGTCTACGCGGCCGGCCGGGCCGACGTCGACACCGTGGTGGTCGACGGCCGGGTGGTGGTCCGCCACCGCCGGCTCGAGACCCTCGACCTGGCGGCGGCGATCGCCGAGGTCGAGGAGGTGGCGCGGCGGGTGGCGGCCGGCGAGGACCAGACCGGGCGGCGCTAGACGCCTGCTGGCCCGCCGCGGCTACTGGTCGGCGGCCAGCCGCCGGGCGTCGGCCAGCAGGGTCTCGACGCGCCGCAGCCTCTCGTCGGCCCCCATGCCGGTGCCCGTGCCGGCGCCGCTGCCCCGACGGACCGCGCGGTCGACCTCGACCACCAGCGAGCGCAGCGCCGAGGCCGCGCTCTGCGCCTGGGCGCAGGCCGGCGAGAGACAGGCTCCGCAGGCGGTCTCGGCGGCGCCCAGCTGCCGGCCGACCTCGATGAAGGCGATCCCCCAGGAGTCGGTCTGGCCGCCCGTGGCGTCCTGGTGGGCCAGCTCGGCGACGAACAGGTCGTAGGCGTTCGAGGCCGCCGCCAGGCAGTCGCCGGTCGCCGCCGTCCGCTTCTCCTCTTCCCCCGGCCTCAACTCCCCCAGATCCGCTTGCTCGAAGCGCTGCTCGATCCAGGGCAGCCCCTCGGAGTAGAGGAAGTAGCCCAGCACCACGACGACGGCCAGCGCGAAGAGCCGGCCCATCAGTCGCGCCGGCGATCGTCGCCGTGGCGGCGGTCGCCTCCCGAGCGCCGGTCGCCACCCCGGCGGCGATCGAACCCGCTGCGGCGATCGCGTGCGCTGTCGCCGAGGACGTAGTCGTCCTCGCCCTGCTCTAGGGGCGCCCGGCGCTCGGCGTTGCGGCGGTCCTTGCCCGATCGGCGCTCTCTGCCCGATCGCCTGTCGCGACCGCTGCGGCGCTCGTCCGGGCGGCTCGGATCGGATCTGTCCGGCATCGGCGGCTCCTCCTCGACGGCGGGGGAATGAAAAGGGTTGCGGGCCGAGCATAAACCAGGGCGCCGCCGGCGACTGTGGGCGGCTGCACAGCGAGCAGCCCTCCACCACGGACTGCTATGGTGTCGGTGGTGGGCGAGCCCTCGCGGAAGAAGCGCCCGGCGGAGCGTCGCCGGGAGTCGCGCATCCCCCTTCCGAGCTGCGCCGTGGCCTCGGAGATGGGAGCGGTCGAGCTGGTCAACCTGAGCCGCTCCGGGATGCGGCTCGAGGTCGAGCCGCTCGAGCCGCTGGAGATCGACGCGCTGTTCCACTTCAAGTTGAGCGACGGCAGCCATTCGGCGCGGGTCGAGGGCCGGGTCCGCTGGTTGGGCCCGGAGCGCGTGCGGCGCCGCCGCGGAGGCGAGCGGAAGGTCTACGAGGTGGGCGTCGCCTTCACCCGCCTGCTGACCCCGGCCACCGAGGGCATCTGGGGGCATCTGGCGGAACGCGCCGGGGCGCCGCCGCCGGTCGTGGAGCCGCCGCCCGAAGCCGAGACCGCCGAAGCCGCCCGGCCGCGGTCGCGGTCCGAGGAGCTGCTGATCTCGATCCTGGAGCCCGCCGACGGGGCGACCGTCGGGGCCGCCGCGATCGTCGTCGTCGGCGCCGTGCGCGGCCGGCTGGCGCCCGCCTCGGTGGTGGTCAACGGTCACAAGGCCGAGCTGGGCGGCGACCGCTTCGAGGCCCGGGTGCGCCTCCGGCCGGGCCCCAATCGGATCACCGCGATCGCCGCCGAGGTGGATGGCACCTACCGCTCGTCCCGGCCGATCACCGTGGTCTACAGCAAGCGCGACCGCTAGCCCGCCGCCGCCTCGCTGGACCGGACTTCCGGCACGGTGGTAACCTCGGCTGTCACGTATTCAAGGGCTGGGCGGGCTGATGATCGATTCGGGCGGGCCGGGCAACAAGCCGTCGCTGGCGGCGCTGCTCGAGGAGCTGCAGCCGCAGATCCAGGGGGTCCTGGCGCGCCATCGGGTGCCGGTGCAGGACTCCGAGGACCTGCTGCACGACGCCGTGCTGCTCTATCTCTACAAGCGCCGGGAGGTGATCGATCCGCGGGGCTGGCTGATCGGGGCCCTGCGCCTGGGCTGCCTGCAGTACTGGCGCCGCCGCCGTCGCCAGCTCTACGACGCGGTCGACCGCGTGCTGCTGGAGGAGCTGGCAGGTCTCGAGGAGCCGCCGCAGGAGGCCGAGGACCGGCGGCGCGACCTCGACCGGGTGCTGGCGGAGCTGCCCGGACGCTGCCGGCGGCTGTTCCGGCTGCGGTACCGGCTCGAGTGTTCGCCTGTCGAGACCGCGGACCGCATGGGCTACAAGCGCTCGAGTATCTACAAGGTCAACGAGCGCTGTCTGGCCGCCCTCGCCGGCCGGCTGATCGAAGGCGGCTGGATCGACGAGCCCGCCGTCAGCGCCTGACCGGCGCTGCCGGCCCGGTGGCCGTCGGCTCCCCACACGACCGCAGCGAGGCGTGGTCGGCGGCGGCCTGGCGGGCGTAGCCGAGGGCGAGCTCGGCCACCTCGCGGCGGAAGGCGGCGCCCTCCTCGCCCACCAGTTCGAGGACCGACTCCTCGAGCTCGTGGGGCACCAGCCCGTCGTCGAAGTCGGCATCGGCGCGGGCGTGGGCGGCGGCCAGGAGCCGACCCCAGGCGCGGCTCAACCGGCGCCAGGTCTTGTCGCCGGCGAGCAGGGCAGGATCGAGCGCGGCCTCGCCCGCAGCGCGCTCGCGGACCGAGAAGGAGCCGCCGAGCGCCGCCGCGCAGCCCAGGTGGTCGTCGGCGCGGGCCACCATCGCGCGCTCGGCGTAGGCCACCCGGCAGCCCTCCTCGTCCTCGAAACGCTCGAGGAGACGGCGGGTCTCGGTCTCCGGCAGGAACGGGAGGTAGGCGGGTCGCCGGTGCCGCTCGAGCTCGAGCACCCGGTCGTCCTCCGGCCCCGGGCCGTTGCCGGCAATCAGCACCCAGTAGCGCTCGCCGCGGTCGCTGCTCGGGGCGACGGGCGACTCCGCCGGAGGGTCGCCGTCGCCGCCCGCGGTCTCGACCGGCGCGGAGCCCACGTCGAGCACTTCGAAGTAGGCGGCCTTGCCGCGGTGACGCGAGGCCAGCCGGTTCTTGTAGGCGGCGACCGCCTCGACCAGGGCGCTTCGCGTTTCGGCGCCGGGCGCTACCAGACCCTTGAGCCGCCGGGACCCGTCCGCCACCTCGGTCCACCGCTCCCAGAACGTGCCCTGCCGCGCCGCCTTCTCGGTCTGCTTCAGAAGAGTCGACACGGGCTCGGGGACGTCCCGCTGGGTGAGCTGGAGATGGCGCTCGTCGAGGTTGCCGCGGAAGCTCTCGAGGGCGTCGAGGTAGGCCCCGGCCAGCTCCTCGACCAGCGGCCCCAGCGCCGCCTCCGCCACCCCGGCCGCCGCGGCCTCGAGGACCACCGCGGTCGACAGTCGCCAGAGGTCGAGGAGGTAGCTCGCCGTCCAGGCCTCGCCGAAGCCGCCCAGCTCGTAGACCACGTGGCCGCGGTCGTCGGTCCGGGCACCGAAGCGCCCCGGATGGAGGTCGCCGTGGATCCAGGTGACGGCCTGCTCGCCCGCGAAACGGCTCGCCGCCGGCAGCCCGCGCGCGGCGAGGTCGCGGTAGAAGAGGTGGTGCGTCCCCCGGAAGAAGACCGCCGGCGAAGACGCCGGCGCGGTCAGGTCGCGCCGGCCGGCCAGCTCCTCGGAGAGCACCGCCTGCCGCTCCGGCCCGGCGGCCGGCTCATCGAGCGCCGGCCAGGCGGGCGTCGGCTTGGAAGGAGCCGGCTCATCCGGCGGCTCCGGCGTCGGGATCTCGGCCGCGGGCTCCCCGTCTGCCGGCTCCCCATCTGCCGGCTGCTCGGTTGCCGGCTGCTCGGTTGCCGGCCTTTCGGCCGCTGGCGCCTCGGCTTGCGTCGCCCGGCCGAGCGCCGGCGCCGCGCCCACCAGGACCAGCGCCAGCAACGCAGGCAGCGTCGGCATTCGCCGCTGGCTGGCCGGGCTCAGGGCCGACCTGTTCGGGCGGGGCGGCCGACCGGCCGCCGGGGGGCTCAGTTGGCTCAGGTGAAGGCGCCGGGGCCGCAACCGCCGGCGGAGCTCGCCGACGCGGCGTCGCCGGCGCCGCCGGCCGCAAAGGTGGAGAACTGCTTCTCGGGCCGCGCCGCTCCGCAGCTCGGGCAGCTCAGCCCGTCGGCCCCCTCGCCCATCCGCTGCAGGACTTCGAAGCGCTCCTCGCAGTCCCGGCACCTGTACTCGTAGAGCGGCATGGCGTCTCCCCCCGGCCGCCCATTGTAACGCCTCGGGTCCCCCGGGCATTCCCACCTCGGGCTGCTACAGGTACCCGACCGCCCGCAGCTCCGCCTCGACCGCGCGCGCCCGGCGCAGCCGGTCCTCCGGCGGCCCGTCGTCCCCGAAGGCCGCCATCCACTGGTCGAGCGCCGACCGGTGGGCGGCCAGCGCCGGATGCACCGCCGACAGCGCCACCCGCTCGCCGGGATCGGCGGGCAGGAAGAACAGCCGGTCGGCGCCGGTCGCCAGGTTGCGGATCAGCTTGAACCGGCCGTCGGTCGCCATCCGCCGCGTCCCCTGGCCGGCGAACTGATAGGAGCGCAGCGGCTGGTCGGTCTCGATCACCGGCCGCAGGCTGTGGCCTTCGAGCCCGGCCGTGCCGTCGAGCAGCCCCAGGTAGTCGAGCACCGTCGGCACCACGTCCAGGTTCTGGACCAGCGCCTTCCGCACCCGGCCCTCGAGCAGCGAGGGGATCTTCATCACCAGGGGCGTCCGCAGCACCGACTCGTAGGCCAGGTTCCGGCAGTGGCCGACGTGACCGTGGTCCATCAGCTCCTCGCCGTGGTCCGAAGCCAGGACCACGAGCGTCCGCTCCAGCACGCCCCGCCCCGCCAGGTGGTCGACGAGCTGCCGAAAGCGGCCGTCGAAGTAGAGGATCTCCTCGTCGTAGAGGTCCCTGAGGTGGGCGATGTCGCGGTCGGTGAAGGCCACCCGCGGCCCGCCGCGGTAGAGCATGTCCTTGAGCGGCCGCAGCTCGCCGTCCCGCACCCACCGCTTGCCGTCGTAGCCCACCGCGAAGCGCCGGCGGTGGGTGGCAGGGGGCCGGTAGGTACCGTGCGGCTCCATGTAGTGGAGATAGAGGAGGAACGGCTCCGCCAGCTCCTCCAGTGCCTCGAAGGCGCGCTGGTTGACGCAGGCCGCCGAGCGCGCCAGACAGCTCTCGTCGAAGCGGTCGAAGCCGCGGCCGAAGCCGCCGTGGCGGTTGAACCGCGAGGGGTTGTCACGCACGATCGGGCTGGCCGAGACCGCGGCCGTCGCGTAGCCCGCCGCCGACAGCATCTCGGGCAGGGCCGGGATGTCCTCGGGGATGGCCATCTTCTTGGCCCGCCCCTCCGCCAGGAAGTGATGCGGGTAGCGCGAGGTCAGCAGCGAGTTGGCCGACGGGAAGGTGCAGGCCGCCTGGCTGCGGGCGTTCTCGAAGACCACCGCCCGGCGGGCGAACTGTTCGAGATACGGGCTGGTGGCGCGCTCA
>JBFGCA010000115.1:0-15309 GCA_041567315.1 Thermoanaerobaculia bacterium
AGTGTCCCGTGCGGTAAGTTCCTTTACATTCGAGCGGCGCTGCATCCCGCTGGGCGGCGTTGCTCCTCGGTCACGTATAGCCCGATACGCTCAATCGTCGCGCCTTGCCCAGCGGGCGCTTCGCCGCTCTCGGTGTGACAACGAACTTACCGCACGGGACACTAGAACCCCCCGCCTGATCCGCGCACCATCGCAGGTCCACGACAGCCCGCCTCTTACCCTGTTCTGCAGTTCCTGCGTGCTAATCTCCGGCCGAGCCCAAGGCCTGCCGACCGCTCCCCTCTTACTCGTCCCTTGACGGAGGTCCCCGTGACGCCGACACGTCCCTTCTCTACTTGTTGTCTTTCTCTTCGTCCTCTCCTTCGGCCCTGGACGACCTCCGCACCGCTCGTCGCGGCCCTCGTCCTTTCGCTCGTTACTCCCCTCGCCGCCCAGGACTGGGTGGAGTACACCGACGTGTCGGCGACGCACATCGTCACCGACGACGGGGATCCCGACCCGGTGGGGACGACGGATACCTTCGAGAAGGACATCGCGATGGGCGACGTGGACCGGGACGGGGACGTCGACCTGGTGATCGTGCGCAAGGTGCGGTTCTCGTCGCCGGGTGGCAAGCGGAACGTGCTCTATCTGAACGACGGCGGGGTGATGGTCGACCGCAACGACCTGGTGCCCGACTTCGAGGACCTGACCGACGACCGCGACGTGATCCTGGCCGACGTCGACGGCGACCAGTGGCTGGACCTGGTGACCGCCACCACTTTCTCGCACCAGCCGCGGGTCTACATGAACCTGGGGGAGGACGCGGGCGGCAACTGGCTGGGCTACGACTGGAGCCCGATCGAGAACCGCATCCCGCCCTTCTCCCCGGCGCCCAAGTTCTGCGCCGTCGCCGCCGGCGACGTCGACAACGACGACGACGTGGACCTGTTCTTCGTCGACTACGATAACGGGCTCGAGGATCGACTGCTGATCAACGACGGCCGCGGCTTCTTCACCGACGAGACCGACACCCGGATGGACGCGTCGATGTCCTTCTCGGCCTTCGGGACCGACGCCCAGATCGTCGACATGAACGGCGACGGGTGGGCCGACATCGTCAAGCTGTCGACCCTCAGCGACAACCCCAACTCGATCCGCATCCTCTACAACGCCGGCGGCGTCAACGGCGGCGACTTCACGTCGGGCGCCGGCGGCTTCCTGGACCACGTCTACACCAAGAGCCCCTACATGATGGAGGTCGCCCACTTCAACGACGACGGGCGGCCCGACATCTACGCGGTGAGCGACCTGCAGGACGACCTGCTGCTCAACCAGGGCAACGACGGGCAGGGCCACGCGGTCTTCCTCACGCAGCCGGTGATCGACAGCCCCGAGACCGCCGGCTTCGGCGGCAACACCTTCAGCGCCGACCTCGACCAGGACGGCCACCGCGACATGCTGGTCACCGACGTCGACACCGACATCCCCGGCTGCAACCGCCAGACGGCGATGCTGCGCAGCGACGGCAACCTGCCCGACGTGACGCTCTACGATCCGCTGAGCGGGGCGCAGCGGCCGTGGCTGCCCAACGGCACCTTCGACGCCGCCGTCTTCGACGCCGACGGCGACTCCTGGCCCGACGTCTGGCTCGGCACCTGCGACGGCAACCGGCTGTTCCTGGGCAACAACCCGACCATCTTCGCGGACGGCTTCGAGTCCGGCGACACCACCGCCTGGTCCGGCACCCAGCCCTGAGCCGGCGGCCGGGCGGGGCGCCGGCCTCTACGTCATCTTGATGTGCCAGGGCTCGTAGCGCACCCCGAAGGCGTTGGCGCGCGTGTAGCGGATGCCCACGTAGCCCAGGTCGATCAGCCGCCGGAACTCGTGGGTCTCGGCGAACGAGGCCGAGAAGTTCTTGAGCCCGAAGCCGACCTTGCCGACGTCGAAGTCGCCGGCCGCGTGGAATGAATAGCCGGGCGGCGCCAGCGAGCGCGAGGCCTGCGACAGGTTGCCGCCGGTGGTCACCGCCTTGGTCAGGAAGAGATGCATCTGCTTGACCACGCTCCTCACCCCCGAGGTGAGGACGATGGTGTCGCCCAGGTCGCGCCGGATGCGCTTGTACTGGGCCAGCGGCTCGCCGCTGAGCAGGTAGTGACCGGTGCCGGCGACCTTTACCACCTCGCGGTCGGGGATCACCGCGGTCATCTCGCCGGTCACCCGCTCGCCGTAGAACCCGTAGCGGGCGGCGTCGGCGAAGAACAGCTCGTCGACGAGCTCCAGCTCGGCGCGCTCGAACTCGCCGATCTCGGGGTAGTTGCGGGCGAAGTCGAGCAGGCGGTCGAAGCCCAGCAGGTTGAAGTGGCCGTGGCCGACCATCCGCTGGGTGCGCCCGAGCCGGGCCGCCGCGGCCTCGAGCACCGGCAGCCGCTCGGGCTCGAGGTGATAGTCGTCCTCGAACGAGCTGTCGAACTGGTCGATCTTGCGGAGCCGCGCCACCAATGCCGCCCGCTCGGCGGACGCCCCCCCTTCGTGGAGGGCCGAGTGCTCGGCGTTCGCAGCGGCCGTCCAGGCGTCGCGAGTCGGCGGCGGCAACATCGTGCCCTCGTCACGCGGCGGGTCGAAGAAGGTCGCGGGAGGGGAAGCGGGCGGCCTTACCGATCCGCCGTCCGCCGGAGTCGGCTCGAGCCAGGACGTCCGGTCGTCGGGATCGCGCAGCAGCGAGCCCCGGCCGGTGAGCGACACCAGCCCCAGGCCCAGGGTCTTGAGGAGTGTCCTGCGATTCACCGGTGCGTTCCGACCCGCTCCCAGCCCGTTCTACCGCTCGACGGCGCGGGATTATAGCCAATTTCCGGAACGCTACTTGCGGAGCGTTTCACAGCTCCGAAACCGCCCTCGATGAGACGATTTTTCTCGACCCTCCGCCGGCCGCTGTGCTAGGGTCCGCAGTCCCGGAGGACCCCGAGACGTTGCTCACCAAGCCCCTTTCCACGCGCGTCGTGACCCTCGCGACAGCCCTTTCGGGACTGCTGGCGGCCGGCGCCCTGCTCGCCTCGGGGCCTCTCCACCGCACCCTCGGTCCGGCGCTGCTCGAACTCCGTCGAGCCGCCGAGCTCGACGCCCGGCCGGCCGAGGAGGTCGCCGGCGCCTGCCGGAAGATCGCCCGCAAGCTGGCCAGCGTCTCGCTGGACGAATGCCTCGAGCGCCGCCTCGAGGCTTCGGGCGGGCGCTCGATCGGCGACCAGTCGATCCTGCTCCGCGAGTACCCGCCGCTAGGCGGCCGTGAGCCCGTCGGCCGGGTGCTGCTGTTCGGCGGCATCCACGGCGACGAATACTCGTCGGTGACCATCGTCTTCAAGTGGCTCGAGATCCTCGACCAGTTCCACTCGGGGATGTTCCACTGGCGGATCGTGCCGGTGCTCAACCCCGACGGGCTTTTGCGCCAGCCCTCGCAGCGCATGAACGAGCGCGGCGTCGACCTCAACCGCAACTTCCCCAGCCCCGACTGGTTCGTCGAGGCCGAGGACTACTGGGTGCGGCGCACCTCGCGCAACCCCCGCCGCTACCCCGGGACCGCGCCGCTGAGCGAGCCCGAGAGCCGCTGGCTGGCCGAGGAGATCGAGCGCTTCCGGCCCGGCGCCATCGTCGCCGTCCACGCGCCGGTCAACGTCGTCGACTTCGACGGGCCCCAGGAGCCACCGTCCCGGCTGGGGCCGCTCTACCTCCAGCAGATGGGCACCTATCCGGGCTCGCTGGGCCGCTACGCGGGGGTCCACAAGGGGCTGCCGGTGCTGACCATCGAGCTGCCGAGCGCCGGCATCATGCCCACCGCCGACGAGCAGCAGCGGATCTGGATCGATCTGGTGGCCTGGCTCAAGGACCACCTGCCCCGGACGGACGGCTTTCCGGCCGGCCTGGTCGCCGCCGCCGGCTCGGGGCCGGCCGGGCCGCGCTAGTCCCGCGCCTACCAGGCGAACCGCTCGAGGTGCCGCACCAGCCGGCGCGCGGTCGGGAACCGCCGGCGCAGCAGCCCGTGCTTGAGACCGCAGCAGATGGTCTTGACCACCTGCGGATGCCCGGCGTAGGTCCGCCGGCCGCCCAGCGCGTCGTAGAACAGCCGCACCGCGTCCATGACGTCGACCTGCATCGCCTCGCGCGATCCGCGGCCGCGGTGGAAGAAGTCGAACAGCTTGATCTCGAAGCGCACCCCCACCAGCCGCACCAGCGCGTTGCCGGCGTGGAGGTCGCCGTGGTACTCGCCGGCGCGGTGGATGCAGTCGAGACCGTCGGCCAGCACGTAGAGGAAGTGGAGGGCCTCGAAGACCTCCATCCGGTTCCCGGGGCGCCGCGCCAGCAGGCTGGACAGCACCTCGCCCTCGAACAGCTCGCTGAGCAGGCAGGTGGCCCGCCGGCCGGCGAACTCGATGGTCTCGGAATGGTGGTACTGGGCGACGATGGGACAGCCGCGCAGCCGCTCCAGCTTGCGGGCGTAGCGCTTGGCCGCCCGGTCGCCCGGGTTGCGGATCGGATAGAACAGCTTGGCGGCCCGGCGGATGCCGGTGCGACGCTCCACCACCCGGAAGACCTCGCCCTCCCAGCCGCCGCCGATGCGGTCCTCGATGACGTACTTGCCGGCCAGCAGGTAGCCGGCCGGCAGATCGAAGCGGCGGATCTCGGCGGCCCGGGCGGGCATCACTGACCGTTGCCCCCTACAGCTCGCGGAGCGCGGCGGCGACCGGCAGCCGGGCGGCGCGCATGGCGGGCAGCAGGCCGCCCAGCAGGCCGAGCAGGGCGGCGTAAAAGACCCCCTGGACCAGCAGGGCGGGGGTGACGTCGAAGGAGAAGGTGATCTGGCTGAAGCTGGACCAGTTGATGGTGGCGGCGCGGAAGCCGTCGAAGGCCAGATAGGCCAGGGCGCCGCCGACCGCGCCGCCGGCCAGCGCCAGCATCAGCGACTCGAGCAGGACCGAAACCACCACCGGGCCGCCGCTGAAGCCCAGCGCCCGCAGGGTGGCGATCTCGCGGCTGCGGGCGGCGACCGCCGAGTACATGGTGTTGAGCGCACCGAACAGCGCCCCGAGGCCCATGATCACCGCCACCAGCGTGCCCAGCACGGTGATCAGGCGGTAGAGCAGCGACGACTGCTCCTCGTAGTACTCGGCGGTGGAGACTGCCTTGACGTTGAGCCGCGGATCGGTGGTCAGGCTGTCCTTGAACTCGCTGAAGGCCGCCGGCGTGGCCAGCCGGGCGTAGACCGCCTGGTAGGAGTCGCCCCGCCGGTAGGCCGCTTGCAGCACCGCCGCGTCGCACCACACCTCGGACTCGGCGATCGTGCCGCCGGCCTCGAAGATCCCCACCACCGGCCACCGCTCGGGGCCCACCTCGAGGCTCGATCCCATCTCCAGACCGGCGAACTCGCGGGCCGCGCCCACCCCGACGATCACTTCCGAGAGCCCCCAGCGGAAGGCCCGCCCTTCGACGATCTTCACCTCTTCGTGGACCTCGAAGGCAGCGGCCTGGACCCCGCGCAGCGGCACGTTGGCGTCGGTGCCCGTGGAGCGCTTGGGCAGGTTGATGATCACGAACAGCTCGGGCGAGGCGACCGCGCCGTTGGCGCCGCGCGCCACCCCCGGCGCCTCGCTGATGATCCGCGCCGCCTCGCCGCTCAGCCCGCTGACCAGCTCGCTGGTGGCGCCGCTGCGCAGCACCACCGCGCTGTCGGGGCGGACCGAGCTGCGCATCATGGTGAGGATTCCCTGGGCGATCGACAGCACGCCGACCATCACCGCCACCACCCCGGCGATCCCCACCAGGCTGGAGGCCGCCGCGCCCTTGCGCTGGGGCAGGGTGCGCAGGTTGTAGCCGGTGAGCGAGGCGACCTGCGCCAGCCAGTTGAGCAGGCCGGTCACCGCCGCATCGCCTCGGCGATCTCGAGCCGCCGCGCCTGGAGCGCTGGGGGCAGCCCGGCCGCCAGCCCAAGCAGCGCCACCAGCCCCACCCCCAGCGCCAGGTGGCGTCCGGGGATGAAGAAGACCGGCAGCGCGCCGCCGGTGGGGTCGCCGGCCGAGGCCATCAGCCAGGCCAGCAGCAGCCCCGCGAGGCCGGCCACCCCCGCCAGCAGCAGCGACTCGCCGAGCACCAGCCCCACTACCCCGCGATGGGTGAAGCCCAGCGCCTTGAGCACCCCCAGCTCCTCGGTCCGCTCGCGCACCGACTGCGCCATGGTGTTGCCGGCGACCAGCAGGATGGTGAAGAAGACCGCCGCCAGGATCACCATCAGGATCAGCGTGATGTTGCCCATCTGCTTGGCGAAGCCCTGCAGGAAGGCCTTCTCGGGCTCGGTCTTGGTCTCGGCCGGGGAGTTGGCGAACTCGCGGTCGATCGCCTCCGCGATTTCGGCCGCCCGCTCGGGGTCGCCGATCTTGACGTAGTACCAGCCGACCTCGCCGCGGTAGCTCCGGCTCTCGTCGAAGAAATCGTAGCGGAAGAAGAACCCACTGGTGTCGGTGGCCTTCTCGGCGCCGTCGTAGATCCCCACCAGGTCGAACTGCCAGTCGCGGCTGCCGTCCTCCTTGCTCCACAGCGCGTCAGTGAGCGGGATGCGATCGCCCACCTTCCAACCGAAGCGGTCGGCCAGCACCCGCCCGGCGATGGCGCCGGTGCGGGTCTCGAGAAAGCCCCGGCGCTCCTCGTCGCTGAGGACGTACTCCGGGTACATGGCCAGGAACTCCTCGGCGTCGACCGGCATCTGGGCGAAGAAGTTGCGCGGGTTCTGATAGACGCCGCCAAACCAGGTGGCGTGGGTGGCGTCGCTCACCCCCGGCAGGCGCTCAATGCGCATCTCGTAGCTCTCGGGCAGGAGCTGGATGATCGACACCCGGTGCCGCACGATCAGCCGGTCCAGACCGGCGACGTCGACCCCCTGGCCGAACGCCTGGTTGATGGCGGCCAGGTAGCCGAAGAGCACGAAGGCGACGATGATCGACAGCGCGGTCAGTGCGGTCCGCGCCTTGCGGCGCTTGAGGTTGGCCCAGATCAGGTGCAGGTATTTCATTCCAGCGGCTCCGTCGACAGCCGGCCCTTGTCCAGATGGAGGATGCGGCCGGCGCGGGCGGCGGCGTGCGGGTCGTGGGTCACCATGACCACCGTCTTCCCCTGCTCGCGGTTGAGCGCCTGGAGCAGGTCCAGGATCTCGTCGCCCGACTTGCGGTCGAGGTCGCCGGTGGGCTCGTCGCACAGCAGCAGCGTCGGGTCGGTGACGATGGCGCGGGCGATCCCCACCCGCTGCTGCTCGCCGCCGGAGAGCTGCCGTGGGTAGTGGCGGCGGCGGTGGCCGAGACCGACCACGGTCAGCGCGGTCTCGACGTGCTGGCGGCGCTCGGTGCGGCCGAGCTCGGTGAGCAGCAGCGGCAGCTCCACGTTGCGCTCGGCGGTCAGCACCGGCAGCAGGTTGTAGAACTGGAAGACGAGCCCGACGTGGCGCGCCCGCCAGGCGGCCAGCCGGCGGTCGGGGAGCTGGTCGATGCGCTCGCCGTCGACCGTCACCGCGCCCTCGGTGGGCCGGTCGAGTCCGCCGATCAGATTGAGCAGGGTCGACTTGCCCGAGCCCGAGGGCCCCATCAGGGCCAGGAACTCGCCGCGCGGGATCTCGAGGTCGAGGCCACCCAGCACGTGGATGGTCTCGGTCCCGCGCCGGAACACCTTGTCGATCCCGCGCGCCTCGACCAGCAGACCGTTGCCGTCACTCATCGCTCACGCTCCTCCACCCGGTCGCCTTCGGCCAGCTCGGCCGGTCCCTCGATCACCACCCGCTCGCCCGATTTGAGCCCCGCCGCCACCACCACGTCGCCGTTCAGCTCGCCCCCCAAGGCCACCGCCCGCCGCTCGAGGACGCCCTCCGCGACCACCAGCACCACGTCGCGGTCGTCGTCGCGCCGCACCGCGCCGCGCGGCACCGCCACGCCGGCCGGCGCCGCCGCCTCCTCCCCGGCCTCCTGAAAGGCCACCTTGACCCCCATGTCGGGCAGGATCCGCGGGTCGGCCGCCTCCAGGTCGAAGCCTACCCGAACCGTCACCGTCGCCCGCTGCCGATCGGCGGTGGGGATGATGGCGATCACCCGGCTGGGGATCCGCCAGTCGGGGTAGGCGTCGAGGACGGCGACCACCCGCTGCGCGGGCTCGACCCGGTTGATGTAGGCCTCGTTGACGTCCACCTCGATCTCCAGCGACTCCATGTCGACGATGGTCCCGATACCGGTGCGGGTGAAGCCGCCGCCGGCCGAGGTGGGCGAGATCATCTCCCCGGGCTGGGCGTTCTTGGCCACCACCACCCCGGCAAAGGGGGCGCGGATCAGCAGGTCGTCCAGGTCCTGGCGGCCCAGGGCCACCTGCCGCTCGGCCACGGTGACCTCTTCGCGCTGCCGCTCGAGCCGGGCCGCCAGCGAGTGGGCCTCGGCGCGCGCCCGGTCGAGCGCCGCCGGGCTGGCCACCCCCTCGGCGTCGAGCCGCTCGGTGCGCTCCAGGTTGAGCCGCGCCTCGGCGAGCAGCGCCTCGGTCTCCTTGAGTGCCGTCTCGGCGGCGGCCAGACCGGCCTCGGCGAGCCGCAGCCGGGCCCGTACGTTGGAGTCGTCGAGCTGCGCCAGGAGCTGCCCCTCGTCGACTCGCATGCCCTCCTCGATCAGCACCTCGACTACCTTGCCGGTGACCTTCGAGGAGACCGTCGCCTGCCGCCGCGCGGTGACGTAGCCCGAGGCGTTGAGCACCGTACCCGCCGTCTCTGCCGCCACCGCCCGGGCGGCGGCGGTGCGGACCTCGGCCACCGCCGGACGCCCCAGCCACCAGCCCACCAGCCCGGCCACCACCACCAGCGCCAGCCCCGCCGCCAGCCAGCGGCGGCCGCCGGATGGCCGGTCGGACTCCGCGCGCCGCTCGATCCGCAGCGCTTCGAGCGCTCCCTTGTCCACCGCCATCCGCCGGATTCAACCGCGATCGGCACCCGGGGTCAACCCGCCGGACGTGGCGAGTTGACAGCGGACCGTGGCCCATGCACGCTAAACGGCCCGTGCTGCCCGACGACGCTCCCGGCCCCCTGCGCCTCGCGCCGGGAGCCCTGGCCGGCGAAGAGCTGCTGCTCGCGGAGCTGGAGCGGCTGCTGCCGGCCCGCCAGGCCGGCAACGGACCGATGCCGCCGCCGCTCTGGCTGGTGGTGCCCTCGGTCGGGCTCCGCTCGCACCTGCTGGCGCGCGTGGTGGAGCGGCGCGGCGCGGTGGCGGGCCTCAACTGCCTGACCCTCTTCGCCCTGGCGGTCGAGGTCTGCGACCGGGCCGGCTGGCCGGCAGTCCTGGCTCCCGAGCTGCTGCCGCTCCTCGCCCGCCGCTTCGCCCGCCGCGAGCCGGCCCTGCGGCAGCCGCTCGAGCCGCTGGAGGACGGGTATGCCGGCCTGTGGTCGAGCGTCGCCGAGCTGCTGGACGCCGGTTTCCAGCCCGCCCACGGCGAGGCGCTGGAGGAAGTGCTGGCCGAGGAGGGCCCGGGCGTGGCCTCCACCGACGAGGTGCAGCGGGCGCGGGCGCTGGTGCGGGTGGCAGCGGCGACCGTCACCGGCGCCGCCGAACTGGGGGTGGTCCACGCCGCGGAGCTCTTCCAGCGGGCCGCCGAGCTGATCCGCCTCGAGCGGCCGCTCGGCGACGCCCCGATCCTGATCTACGGCTTTGCCACCGCCACCGGCGCGGCCAACGACCTCCTGGAGGCGCTGGTCGCCGCCCACGCGGCCCGCGCCGTGCTGGCGCCGGCCCCCGACCCGGCGGCGCCGGACCAGGATGGTCCACTGGCCAGCGGTGAACCGGCGCAGAGGTCCTACCCCGGTACGCACCGGCAGGGGCTGACGGACCACCGTCTCATCGCGCGTCTGGCCGGTGCCGCCGGAATAGTGGCGGGACCGCGGCCGCCCGCTACGCGGCCGCGGATCGAGATGTTCCACGCCCCCGGCCACGAGGCCGAGGCGCGCGAGGTGGCCCGCCGGCTGCTGGCGCTGCTCGAGAGCGGCTTCCGGCCGCAATGGCTGGCGGTCGTCGCGCGGCGGCTGGATGGCAGTCGGTCCGCCCTGCGGACCCAGTTCGCGAGGCTCGGCATCCCCTTCTCGGCCAGCCCGGGGAGCGGACCGCTGGAAACGCACGGCCGCCGCCTGGCGGCGCTCGCCGAACTGCTCCGGCAACGCGAGGAGACCGCGATCGAGCGCTGGCTCGACGCCGCCTTCCGGCCTCCCGGGGCGGGCCGCGGACACGACCTGCGGCTCGCGCTCCACACTCTGGGAGCGGCACGCCTCGGGCAGGTCGAGGCGGTCGCGGGCCGGGTCGCCGAGAGCGGCCGCGCCCTGCCCCTACCGGTCCGCCGGAGGTACGAGGTCCGCCCCCGGCCCAGCGGCGAATCCGGCGGCCTCACCGGCGCGGCCGGCGGCCTGCAGGTACGACTCCGCCGCCGCAAGCTGCCGGCCTCCGACCTGCGCGCCGCCACGGAGGCCGCCGGCGCCCTGGTCGAGGCGCTGGCCGCCTGGAGCGAGCCGGCGCCGCTCGCCGCCCACCGGGCGACGCTGCGCCGCCTGCTCGTCGACTTGCTGGCCTGGCCGGCCGAGGATCCGCTGACCGGCGACGTGCTGGACCTCGTCGCGCGCGTCGAGAGCGGGCTGGCGGCGGGCTTCGACCTCGAGCCGGCCGAGCTCCTCGCCCTGCTCGAGCCGGGTCTGCGACGCCTTGCCACCGGCGAGCTGGGCGGCGCCGGGGCCGGCGTCCAGGTGCTCGACGCCGAGGCCGCCCGCGGCCGGACCTTCGAGCACCTGTTCCTGATCGGTCTCAACAGGGACGTGTTTCCGCGCCCGCCCGGCGACGATCCGCTGCTGCCCGATGCCCTGCGCCGGGTGCTGGCCCGCAGCGGGCACGGCGTGCTCCCCGACCTGCCGACCCGGCGCGACCGCGCGGCGCGCGAACGGGAGCTGTTCTGCCAGCTGCTGGCCGCCGCCCCGCGAATCACCCTTTCCTGGCTGACCGTGGACGACGACGGCGCCGAGCTCGCGGTCTCGCCGCTGGTCGAGCGCCTGCGCTGGGCGCCCAAACCGCGACCGGCCGGCTGGCGCACGCCGCCCACGGCCCCGCCGCTGTGGGCGCCCGGCGCCGTCCCCGAGCCGCGGCCCGCCTTCGAGAGCGCGGTGCTCACCGCCCTCCACGGCCCGCGCCAGCGGCTGGGCCGAGCGCTCCACACGGCGCTGGGCGACCTTGGAAACGTCGCGGCCGCCCGCGCGCGGATCCTCGACGAATGGGACCCGCCGGCCGGATGGCCCTCGCGGCCTGGCCCGTGGGACGGCTTCCTCGGCCAGCCCGGCGACGCCGACCCGCGCCGCCAGGACCCGGTCTACGTCACCACCCTCGAACAGCTGGCTACCTGCCCCTGGCGGCTTCTTGTCGAGCGCCTGCTGCGCCTGGAGCGAGTCCCCGACCCGCTCGAGGGCCTGCCGGGCATCGACCCGCTGCTGGTCGGCCAGCTGGTCCACCGCGTGCTCGCCGAGCTGGTGGGCTCGGCGTTGCAGGGCAGCGATCCAACAGGGATCGGGCCGACCGGCGCCGGGCCGCTCGCTCCGGCAACACTGGACGAGGTCCGCGGCCGCCCGCCCAGTGCCGTCGGCTGGCCCGAGGCCGGCGAGCTCGACGAGCTGCTGGCGGCGGTGGCCGAGGCCACGGTGCGCGAGCGCGGCATCGTCCTCCCCGGCTTTGCCGCCCTGCTGGCCGCGGCCGCCCGCGGCCACCTGGAGAGCGCTCGCCGGCTGGACTGGGAGACCGGGCCGGTGCCGGCGGTGGGGACCGAGGTCGAGGGGCGGCTCCCGGCGCGCTGGTCGCCGGGCGGCGCGCCCGCCGTGGCCTTCCGGGCCGACCGCGCCGACCACCGCGGTGGGCGTCTGGTCCTGACCGACTACAAGACCGGGCGGCGGGCGGTCTCGGACGCCCGCCAGGCCCGCACCCGCCGGCGGCACCTGGTGCTGGCGGTCGCCCGGGGCGAGCGGCTGCAGGCCGCGGCCTACGCGCTGGCCGGCGGCGAGCCGCCGCTCCGCGGCCGCTACCTCTTCCTCGATCCGCGGGTCCCGGAGATCGCCCGCGAAGCGATCGCCGACGGCAACGATCCGGCCCTCGCCGCGGCCTTCGAGGAGGCCCTCGGCGCCACCCTGACCGCCTGGCGCGCGGGTAGCTTCTTCCCCCGCCTGGTCGACCCCGAGCGCGACGAAGAACCCCGGCTGTGCCGCTTCTGCGGGGCGGCCGAGGCCTGTCTGCGGGGCGACTCGGGCGCCCGCGGGCGCTTGCGCCGGTGGGCCGTGGAGACCCTCGAGCGACCACCGGGCGAGCCGCAGCTCGCCGCTGCCGCGGAGCTGTGGCGTTTGCCGGCGGCCCGCCGCGGCCGGCACCGGAAGGACGGCTGATGGACGCCGACCGCGCCGCCCGCCGGGCCGCCCAGACCGAGTTCGACCGCCCCCTGATCGTCGAGGCCGGTGCCGGCACCGGCAAGACCACGGTCCTCGCCGGCCGCATCGTCGGCTGGGCGCTGGGGCCGGGCTGGGAGCAGGCGGCCGCACCGGAAGACGCGGCGCGCCCGGCCGCACCGCCCGCGGCCCCCGAGACCGGGGCCGCGATCGCCGCCCGGGTGCTCGAAGGAGTGGCGGCGATCACCTTCACCGAGGCGGCGGCGGCCGAGATGTCGTCGCGGGTGGCGGCCTTCCTGGCCGCCTTCGCCGGCGGCACCGAGGACGGGCTGGCCGGGGTCGAGCACGACATGGTGGCCCCGGGAACCGATCCGCCCGAGCGCCGGCGGCGGGCGGGCGCCCTCCTCGGCGCCCTCGACCACCTGACGGTCCGCACCATCCATTCCTTCTGTCTCGGCCTGCTCCAGCGCCACCCGCTGGCCGCCGGGCTCCACCCCCGCCTGCGGGTCGACCCCGACGGCCGCCTGCTCGACGAGCTCGTGGACCGCGTCGTCGAGCGGCAGGTGGCGAGCCTGGCCGGCCAGCCCGACCCGGCGCTGGCGCGCCTCGCCCTGCAGGGCCGGGGGCCGCGGCGCACCGCCGATGCCCTACGGCAGCTCGCCCTGGCCGGCCTCCCCGCTACCGCCCTGGCCGCCGATCCGTTCGCCGGCCCCCGGCTGGCGGCCCTCGGCCGGAGGCTTCTCGACCTCGTGGACCGGCTTGCCGACGCAGCCGAGAATCTAGTGGGTGTTTCCAGCGTTCGGCTGGCGACCAAGACGCTGCGGGCCGCGTCGTCGACTCGTCCGGCAGCCGAGCGGCTCGTGCGGGACTGCGAGGCCCTCGCGAATCCAGATAGGAGGACGGATCGGCTGGCAGGCGATGACCACAGCGACCGCAGCCGGGCCGCCTCGCCGACCGCCGGGCGGAGCCCGACGCCCTACCTGGCTCTGATTTCACTCCTGGAGCAGATCGAGACCGACTGGACCGACCGCCTTCTCAAACGGCTCGCGGACTGGAGCCGCGACCGGTTCACGCCGACCGAGCGGCAGGCCCTGGAAGACGACGCGGCGGCCACAGCACCGGCGGCCGGCGAGCTGCACGGCCTGCTCCGCCACCTGCTGCGACTCGACCCCGAGCTGCTGGAGGCGGCGAGGGCGGTGCTGGCGCCGCTGCTCGCCGATCTGGAGCGCGAGCTGCGCGCCGCCGGGGTGATCGGCTTCCAGGGCCTGCTGGTCGAGGCTCGCCGGCTGCTGGCCGAGCGGCCGGGGGTGCGGGGGCGCGAGCGCCGCCGGCTGCGCCAGCTGCTGGTCGACGAGTTCCAGGACACCGACCGGCTGCAGTGCGAGCTGATCGCCCTGCTGGCGCTCGACGGGCCGGCCGCCGAGCGCCCCGGGCTGTTCGTGGTCGGCGACCCTAAGCAGTCCATCTACGGCTGGCGGAGCGCCGACCTCGAGGCCTACCGCCGGTTCCTGGAGCAGGCGCTGGCGGCGGGCGGGCGGGTCTGTCTGCTGGACCGCAACTTCCGCTCTCCCTCCGTGCTGTTGGAGGAGACCGAGCGCGTAGTGGCGCCGGTGATGGTCGAGGAGGCCGGCGTCCAGCCCGCCTTCCAGCCGCTGGCGGCAGGCCGCGACCCGGCAGCGGGCGAGGGCTTCCGCCGCGGCCGCTGGGCGCCGGTCGAGTACTGGGTCTCCTGGGACCCCGACGCCGGCCCCGACACCGGCGCCGAGACCGCCGCCCGGCTGGAGGCCGAGGCGGTGGCCGCCGACCTGCTGGCCCTGCACCGCGAGGAGGGCCTGGCGTGGAGCGAGTTCGGGCTGCTGTTCCGGAGCATGCACCGGCTCGACACCTTCCTCGAGTCGCTGCGGCGGCGCGGCATCCCGTTCGACGTCTCGCGAGACCGCCAGTATTACCGGCGGCGCGAAGTGATCGACGCTGCCGCCCTGGTCCGCGCGGTGCTCAGTCCGGTCGACCACCTGGCGCTGCTGACCTTCCTGCGCTCGCCCGCGGTCGGGGTGCCCGACGCGGCGCTGTTGCCGCTCTGGCGGCACGGGTTCCCGGGCCTGATGACCGAGCTGGAGGGCCCCGACCCGGCGCGGCTCGCGGGCCTGCGGCAATGCGTCCGCCACGCCGCCGGCGAACTGCCCGCGGACATCCCGGGTCTCGACCGCATCCGCGGCTGGGAGTCGAGCCTCGAGCGCGCCATCGACGACCTGGCGGCGCTCCGCCGCGCGTTCCTCACCGAGCCGGCCGACCGCTTCGTCGAGCAGCTCCGCCGCCGCACCCTGGTCGAGGCCATCGAGGGGGCGCGCTATCTCGGCGCCTACCGCCTCGCCAACCTGGACCGCTTCTTCCGCCGCCTGGAGGAGGCGCTCGAACAGCGGGCCGGCAACGCAGCGGCGGTGCTGCGGGCGCTGCGCCGGGCGGTGGCCGAGACCGAGGAGGCCGAGGAGGCGGCCCCCCGGCAGAGCGGCGAAGAGGCCGTCCGGGTGACGACCATCCACGGCGCCAAGGGTCTCGAGTTCGGCCACGTCTACCTGGTCCAGCTCCACGCCGAGGCCGGCCGCGGCGAGCCCCGCGCCGCCGACCCCGGTGAGGCCGAGGCCGGGAGCGCCGACTGGGGTCGCGCCGGCCCGGGGGGTGCCCAGACCGGGCCCGAGCCCCACGAGTACGCGCTCTTCGGCGCCCCCACCCCGGGGTTCGACCGCGTCGAGGCCCGCCGCCGCCGCGTGGAGGCCGCCGAGCGGGTGCGCACCCTCTACGTGGGCCTCACCCGCGCCCGCGAGCGCCTGGTGCTGGCGGGCCGTTGGCCGGCGGAGCCGGCTCCGCCGGCTCCG
>JBFGCA010000116.1:0-14906 GCA_041567315.1 Thermoanaerobaculia bacterium
CGGGCAAGTGGTTGATGGGTCGGGAGCCGGCCGAGGCCGGTGCGGAGGTGGACTATCCGTTCCAGATCGGTGGCCAGCCGTTCATTCCGGCGGCGCGGCCGGTGGTCGAGCCGGGGAGCCCGGCGGCGTTCTGTCTGCTGGGGCACAACCTGCCGGGCGGGGAGCTGACGGTGAGCGGCCGGCTGTACGGCGCCGACGGCGAGCCGGTGCCGGGGGCAGAGATCGAGGTCGGCGGCGAGCGCAGCCGGGAGGCCAACGGCGCCGAGGGCCTGAAGGGCGTCTTCCGGGTCGACCGGGTGGCGGCGGGCGAGTACCGGTTCGAGGTGACGGTCAGCGGCGGCGCCGGCGGCGACCCGCTCACCAGCTCCATCCCGCTGGTGGTCGGGGGCTGAGCGGCCGGCCCGCGGAATCCGATTCGGTTGAGCCCGGGTCGCCGGGGCTCGAGGCCCCGGCAGCGGGCCGGCGCCGGGGCGGGTTTCCGTGCGTCAGGACCCGGCCGCGGTGACGGGCTCGCCGCCGCCCTCGGCCTCGATGCAGTAGAGGCTGTCGGCGGTGCGCAGCAGCAAGCAGCCGCCGGCGATCGCCGGCGAGGCGTAGACGGCGCCGTCGAGCCGGTTGACGGCCAGCCGCTGGAACTCCGGCCCGGCGGCGATCACCGAGATCTCGCCTTCGATGCTCACCGCGTAGATCTTGCCGTCGCCGGCCACCAGCGACGCGAAGTGATCGCCGCCGAGCCGCTGCTTCCACAGCTGGTCGCCGGTGGCGGCGTCGTAGCAGGTCATGATGCCCCCGTCGGTGACCGTGAACAGCTTGCCGTCGTAGAAGACCGGGGTCGAGATCGAGGCCACGCCGCGCCGCGATTCCCACAGCAGCTCGACGCCCGAGCCGTCGACGGCGGGGCGCAGCACCATCATCGCCTTGTCGCCGTAGACGCCGCCGGTCACCGCGATCACGTCGCCGTCGTGCGCGAGACTCGCCACCATCTGCTCCATCGGGTAGTCGAGCGACCACAGCCGCTCGCCGCTGCCGGCGTCGTAGCCGACCAGCGCCTTCCACGAGGCGGTGACCAGCTGGGTGCCGTTGGCGGTGGGCCACAGCAGCGGGGTCCCGTAGGAGTCGCGCGCCCCCGGCGGCTCGATCTCCCACAGCCGCCGCCCCGACCGCTTGTCGAAGGCGGCGATCCAGCTCGGCGGTCCGCCCTGGAAGGCCTCGCTCTCCTGGACGACGATCACCGCGTCGGCGGTGAGCACCGGGCTGGTCGCCGCGCCGTAGCGGGTGTACCGGGCGTAGCCGGGGAAGCGCTCGGACCACAGCAACTTGCCGTCGTAGTCCAGGGCGGCGAGCCCCGAGCCGAAGTAGGCGAAGACCGTCTCGCCGTCGGTGGCGGGGGTCGGCATGGCGTAGGTGCCGCGCTCCCACTTCTGCTCGGGGGCGGCGGCGAAGGGCGCCCGCTCCCACAGCACCTCGCCGCTCTCGAGGTCCAGGCAGACGACGACCCGTAGCAGGGCGTTGAGGTAGTTGGCCGGGAAGAAGACCAGCGCCGCCAGCAGCACGAGCGGGACGGCGAGCCAGGGCCGGTGGCGCTGGGGGCCGCCCGCGCCCGCCGGCAACCGCCGGAAGGCGTAGAGATGCCAGCCCGCCAGGGCGAGACCAGGCACCAGCAGCACGATCCGCCGCTCGAGCGGCGCGGGGCCCAGCGGCGTCGACGGCGTCGCCCAGGCCAGCAGGGTAGCGCCCACCAGCACCAGGGCCGCCCCGAGCGGGCGCCATCTCGAGCCGGGCCGGAACCAGCCGACCGCGGCGCTGAGACCGAGCAGCGCCATGCCGCCGGTGACCCGCCAGGCGCGGCCCGGGTTGCCGAGCTCGTAGAAGGCGTCGGGGGCCAGGGCCAGCGCCACGGCCACGACCACGAACGCCAGCGAGACGCCGGCGACCAGCCGCGAGTCGCGCCGCTCCAAGGCGCGCCGGGGCGCGGCGGCATCGTGCGGCGCGCGGCGCAGGGCGCGGACGGCCAGCCACAGGAAGACCAGGGCCAGCCCCAGCACCCCGCCGACCAGCAGGCGGTCGAGCAGCGCGCCCTGGCGCCCCTCGTAGGCGGTGGTCACGAACACCCGCCCGTTGCTGGCGATCGGCGACGAGGTGCCCTCGCCCGGGATCGGCGTCCGCCAGCGCACGTTGGGGCCGTCCGGCTCCCAGCTGGTCGGCAGCGCTTGCGGCTCGGCCGCGACCCCCCGCCCCTCGGGGCCCCGCCACTGCGGCCACTCGGCGAGCGCGGGAGCCGCTAGAACAAGGAGAAGCTCGATCAGGAAGACAGCCGGCAGGGCTGCCTGGACCTTGGACCGGAGACCGTCTTTGCCCCGCGCGGACCTAGTCGTTTCACGTTCCATCACGGGAGGCTTCCAGAGTCTCAGATGCACAGGCAGCACCGATCCTGCGCTCGGATTCAAGTAGGAGGTCGTGTCGTGGGTCGGGGTGAGACCAGACCGCCCGCTCGGTCCGACTTCCGCCGCGCCGCGTTGGTGGCGCCGCCGTAGCCTGCCAAGCGGTGCCGGCAGAGCGCGGACTCTAGCAGCCCGGAGCAAAAGGCCGCGAGCCGGCCCCCGGTGAGCGGTTCGTCCGGACTGTTCTGGGTGCGGCCTCCGGCTCAGAGGCTGGCGAGCTGGATGCTGCCGCCGCTCGAGCGCATCTTGAGCTCGGCGCCGCCGCCGTTGAGCCGGCCGCGGACCGCGCTGCTGGTCACCCGGCCCTGGACGGTGACCGGCAGGTCGAGGATGACCGAGCCTCCGGAGGTGGAGGCGTCGATGTCGAGGGCGGCCGCGGGATCGACGTGGGCGACGACGCGGCCACCCGAGGTCGACAACAGCCCGCCGGAGGAGTTGCCGGGGGCGAAGCGCACCGTCACCGGGCCGCCCGAGGTGTGTGCCTCGACCCGGCCGCCGGCCTCCTCGATGCGGATCGGACCGCCGCTGGTGTGGACCTCGAGATCGCCGGCCACCCGCTCGACCGCCACCGGGCCGCCCGAGGTGTGAAGCCGGGCGGTGGCGCCGAGGTCGCGGGCCTCGATCGGTCCGCCGCTGGTCCGCGCCTCGGTCGGCCCGGCCAGGTCATCGAGCGCCACCGGGCCGCCGGAGGTGTGGAGGCGCACCTCGCCCGCGACCGACGCCACCTCGACGCGGCCGCCGGAGGTCTCGACGTCGACGGCGGCGTCGGCCGGCACCTCGACCGCGAACTGGAGCACCTCGCGCCCCTGGGCAAACAGCCTGCCGACGCCGCGGGCGCGCCGCTCGGCCTTGACCGTCACCCGGTCGGCCCCTTCTTCGAAGCCAAAGACGAATCGCTGTTCGATGTCTTCGCGGGGCGAGGTCACGAGCACCCGGACGCCGCTCCTGGCCGTCCCGCGCACGGTGACGCTGCCGGCCTCGGTGTCGAGCACGAGCGTCCCTCCCGGCGCCAGCGCCAGCTCGCGCTCGAGACGGAAGTCGGCCATGGCGGCCACCGGCAGCAGCAGCAGAAAGCAGCCGAGAAGAAGGGCGTTTGGGGTGGTTTGTAGGCGCATGGCGATCTCTCCACGGTCGGTGGCGGTTGAAGGCGTTTTCTGGGTGAGACGGGAAAGCCGGGTGGGAGTTTCACTTCCCTGGCCTACCAGGCCGGCGGCGCGACCTCGCGGCGCTCGAAGTGCGCGAGGTCGTTCTCCAGCTCGGCCAGCCGCTCGGCGGCGAGGCCGCCGCGGCGCGAGGCTTCGAGGAGCTGGCGGTGCCAGGCGGCGGCTTCGTCGAAGCGGCCGGCGGCGGCCAGGGCCAGACCCACCGAGCGCGCGTTGGCGGGGCTGGGGTCGGCACCGAGGGTCTCGCGGGCCAGGGCGAGGGCGCGCGCGCCGTCGCGCAAGGCCGGGTCGGGCGCGGTGGCCAGGACGCGGACCAGCAGGTGGGTGAGGGCGGTGGCGGCGGGCAGCGCCTGGCGCGCGGTCTCGAGGCGCTCGCGGGCGGTCGCCACGTCGCCGGCCGCGAGCAGCGCCAGCGCCTCCCCGCGGCGGGCGTCGGCGTCCTCGGGATCGAGGGCTGCCGCGGTCGCGAACGAGGCCGCGGCCTCGCGGTGGGCGCCGGCCGCTAGCCGGGCGGCGGCCAGGTTGAAGTGGGCGTCGCGGAGGTCGGGGGCCAGCTCGGTGGCGCGGGCCAGGTGGCGCACGGCGTCCTCGGCGTGCCCGAGCTGCTGGGCGATGCTGCCGAGCTGGAACTCGACCAGCGCCTCCTCGGGGGTCCCCGCCGCCGCCGGCAGCAGCGGCTCGAGCAGCGCCGCGGCCGCCGCCGCCTGGCCGCCGCGAGCCAGCAGCGCCGCCAGATCGAGTCCGGCCGCCACCTGAGCGGGGTCGTCCAAGAGCACCCGCCGCAGCTCGCTCTCGGCCTCGGCGAAGCGCTCCAGACGGGCGAGGCAGCCGGCGCGCTGGCGGCGCGCCACCGAGTCGCGGGGATCGAGCTCCAGGACGCGGTCGAAGACCCCCACGGCCTCGGCGCAGCGCCCGAGACCGGCGAGAACGCGGGCCAGCGCCAGGGCGGCGTCGGGGTCGCCCTGGTCGGCGTCGACGGCGGCTTGCAGCTCGATGGCCGCCTCCTGGCGGCGTCCGGCTTCGAGCAGGGCCGAGCCCAGGTTGTAACGGGCGACGGCGTTGTCGGGCTCGGCCGCCAGCACCCGGCGGTACTCGACCACCGCCTCCTCCAGCTCGCCGGCGGCGGCCAGGGCGGTGGCCAGCAGGTGCCGTGCTTCGAGGCTGTCGGGGTCCTCGGCGAGGGCGGCGCGGCAGTCGGCGACCGCTGCCCCCGGCTGCTCGCGCCCCAGCGCCGCCGAGCAGCGCGCCAGCCTGACGCGGGCGCCGCCGGCCAGCGCCTGGACGGCGAGCATCCGCGGGTCGGGGAGCTCGACCGGGCGCCGGGCGAAGGCCTCCAGCCGCCGGCTCTCGGCGAAGTGGCGCCGGGCCCGGCTCTCGTCGCCGAGCTGCCTGAAGACCAGTCCGAGCTGGTAGTGGATGCCGGCCGCCCGGGGCTGGAGGGCGAGCGCCCTGGCGAGCAGCTCGCCGGCCTCTTCGAGCCGGTCCTGGGAGCGTCGGATCTGGCCCAGGCCGTAGAGCGCCGCCGCCGCCGGCTCGCCGCGGGCGAGCGCCTGGCCGAAGGCCTGCTCGGCGCCGCTCTGGTCGCCTCTCTGGAGACGCACCTGGCCCAGACGCAGCAGCGCCGGCAGGTCGCCGGGCTCGAGCTCCAGGGTCCGCAGCAGGTGGCGCTCGGCGGTCTCCGGCTCGCCGTCGCGCTGGGCGACGACCGCCAGCAGGTAGGGCCATTCGGCGTTCTCCGGGGCCAGCGCGGCGGCCCCGGCGAGGGCGGCGCGGGCGGGCTCGCGCAGGTCGTGGGCCAGATAGAGCCGCCCCAGCTCGCCCCAGGCCCGCGGGCGCTCGGCGGGGCCGGCCGCGGCGGCGGCCGCCCGCGCCTCGGTCAGCCGCCGTCGGACCCCCTCTTCGAGGCCGTCGAGGGGCGGCTCGGGGACCTCGGCGAGCCGTGGCTCCGCACCGCCTGCGGGTGCGGCGATCGCCGCTGCCAGGGCCAGCGTCGCCAGTAGGAGAGGGCGTCGCACGGCCGCTACCCGCCCTCCAGCCACGGCGCGCGGCAGGGCTCGCCACGCTCGTAGGCGGCCAGCCGCGCCTCGAGAACCCCGAGCCGGGCGGTGGCGCCGCGCCGCCCGCTCTCGGCGAGGATGCGGCGTTGCCACTCGACCGCCTCGGCGAAGCGGCCCAGCTCGGCGTAGGCCATGGCCAGGGTCTCGGCGTGCTCCAGCGTCTGCTGCTGGCGGAACACCTCTTCGGCCAGGGCCAGGGCGCGGGCACCGTCGCGCGCCGCGGCGTCGGGGCAGGTGGCGAGCAGCCGGGCCAGGGCGTGCCGCAGCTCGAGGCTCCCGGGCAGGCGCTCGGTGCTCTCCTCGAGCCGCTCCCGGGCCTCGACGCAGCGCTCGTCCAGCAGCAGCGCCAAAGCGCGCCCGAAGTGGGCCGGCTCGGCCGCGGGCTCGAGGGCCAGCAGTCGGTCGAAGCTCGCCACCGCCTCCCCGAAGCGGCCGGCGCGGGCCTGCAGCCCGGCCAGGGTCGAGAGCAGCTGCGCGGTCGGCGGCAGGGCGGCCGCCGCCTTCTCCAGGTGGTCCAGCGCCGGCGCCGGATCGCCGCGCTCGAGCAGCAGCCTCCCGCTCTCCAGGTGGGCCAGGCCCGCGGTCTCGGGGTCCGGCCGGCCGGCGAGCAGCGCCTCGTACTCCTCGAGCGCCGCCTCCGGGCCCTCGAGCCGCCGACGCAGCGCCGCCAGACCGAGCCGCGCCTCGCTGTTCTCGGGGTTCGCGGCCAGCACCGCCCGCAGGGTCGCCGCCGCCTCGGCGTAGCGCTCGCGGCGGGTCAGCAGGCGGGCCTGCTCGAGCCGCGCCAGCTCGTGGTGGGGGTCGATGGCGAGCGCCGCGGCCAGATGCTCCTCGGCCTCGTCGGGGCGATCGAGCCGCTGGGCGGCCACCGCCAGACCGAGGTGGGCCTTGAAACTGGCGGGGTCGTCCTCGAGGGCGCGGCGCAGCTCGGCGGCGGCCTCTTCGTAGGCGCCGCCCCCGGCCAGCAGGGTGGCCAGCTCGACCCGCACCGCGGCGTTGCCGGGCTCGGCGGCGAGCACCCGCCGGTATTCCTCGGCGGCCGCCGCCGGGTCGTCCCGGCGCGCCAGCGCCGAGGCCAGGGCGCGGCGGGCCATCACGCTCTCCGGGTCGGCGGCGAGCGCCTGCCGGTAGCGCTCGACCGCCCCTTCGAGGTCCCCGGCCAGCGAGGCCTGGGCACCGTAGAAGATGTGGAAGGAGGCGCCGCGGGCCAGTGCCGGTAGCTGGTCGATCAGGGGATCCGGGAAAGCCGGCCGGCCGCCGCGCCGCGCGGCGAGGTGGTGGCGGGCCCGCTCCAGCTCGCCCAGCTCGCGGTAGGCCAGACCCAGTGGATAGCGGACCCCGGCCAGCCCGGGATCCAGGGCCAGCGCCGCCTCGAACTGCTCGACGGCGGTCGCCGGATCGCCGGCCAGCACCGCCGCCTGTCCCATCCCGGCCCGCGCCGCCGCCAGGCGGGGAGCGCGCTCCAGCGCGCGCCGGAAGTAGTCCGCGGCCTCCGCAGGCCGGTGGCGGGCCAGCTCGAGACGGCCCAGGCGCACCAGGCTCGGCGGATCGCCGGGCCGCAGCTCGAGCACCTCCCGGAAGCGCTCGACGGCGGTCTCCAGCCGCCCCAGATCCTGGGCGATCACCCCCAGGTAGTAGGGCCAGCGGGCGTCGCCGGGCGCCAACCGCCGGGCGGCCTCGAAGGCCTGCTCGGCCACCCCCTCCAGCCCATAGAGAAAGTACAGCCGGCCCAGCCCGCCGGCCGCCTCGGCGAGCTCCGCGTCCGGAGTCCCGGGTCGCTGCTCGAGCGCGGCCACCGCCGCCCGCGCCTCGGCGAGCTGTCGCCGGACCGCCGGCTCCATCGAGTCGAGGTCGGGCTCCGCCAGCGTGATGCCTCGCGACTGCGGGACATCCGAGGGTGGTTCGCCCTGCACCACGCCGTCTGCCGGCCGGGCGGGGGTCGCGGCCAGAGTCCAGGTGAGTAAGACAGTCAGGATTCGCCGGGTGGCTGGCTCGAGCCCGGCCGCAGACCCGGCTCCCGCCGGCCTGTCGCGTCCCCCGGTCGAGTCGGGTGGCACCCCGGTCGGCGCCCCGCGCCGGCTGGCCGGCGGGGCGCCGGCACGAAGCGCGGCCGGACCCGGTGCTACCTGGAAGAACGCGCAGCCCGCACCGGTGGCGGAGGGGGACCCGTTCGAGAGAGGGCCAGCGCGAAGGAACGGGCTTGATCCTTTGCGCGCCACCTGGTGTTGGCCGGTCACTGATCCGTCTCACCGGGGTCGGGAATGGCGACGGGGATCACGGAGTACCGCTCGACCCTGATCTGCCGCCATTCGCTCCTTCGAGCGGCCGCCGGGTGTAACTTTATGGTTACCGATTCGTTGTGCTCGGCCAGGCCGAAGAGCACCCTGGGGTCGCTGGCCGAGGCGTAGCTGCCGTCGCGGTGGCTGCGCCGCCAGACGGGGGCGTTGCCGGAGGCCCGCAGCTCGAGGCGCGCCCCCTCGCGCTCGCCGGGGGGATGAGCGCCGGTGAAGCGCAGGCCGACCCAGTTCTGGTCCTGACCCAGGCGGTTGACCAGCAGCCGCGCCGGTCCGTCGTTGTTGGTCAGCAGCACGTCGACGTCGCCGTCGTTGTCGACGTCGCCGAAGGCGGCGCCGCGGCTCACCTCGGAGAGCTCGAAGACCGGCCCCGCCTGCGCGGTGACCTCGGTGAAGCGCCCGCCGCCCAGACCGCGGAAGAGCTGGTTGGGCTGGTGGAGGGGATGCGGGTCGCCGCGCTCGGCCAGCGCCTCGATGATCCGCACCGCCCCGTTGGCCGCCAGCAGGTCGAGCCGGCCGTCGTTGTCGTAGTCGAAGCCGGCGGTGCCGAAGGCGGTGAACTCCCAGCTCGGCGGACCCAGACCGGAGGCGACCGTGGCGTCGCGGAACAGGCCCCGGCCGTCGTTGAGGTAGAGGGTATTGGTCTCGCCGGTGAGGTGGGTCATGAACAGGTCTTCGTCGCCGTCGCCGTCGAAGTCGGCGGCGTGGACCCCCATCGAGGCCTGCGCCTGGCCCTCCCAGCTCAGCGCGCAGCCGGCCAGCAGGGCCTCGTCGCGGAAGGTGCCGTCGCGCTGGTTGATCCACAGCTGGTTGGCGGTCTGGTCGTTGGCGACGTAGACGTCGGTCCAGCCGTCGCCGTCGAAGTCGGCGGCCACCACCCCGAGGGCGCCGCCCTCGCCGCCGGCGATCCCGGCCCGCGCGGTGGCGTCCTCGAAGGTGCCGTCGCCGCGGTTGCGGAGCAGCCGGTCGCCCTCCGGCAGGTAGGCCAGCGGCCCGCAGTACTGGCGCCGCCCGGTCGGACTGGTGCACTGGCGGTGGGTGGCCAGCCGGAAGTCGACGTAGTTGCCGACGTAGAGGTCGAGCCAGCCGTCGCGGTCGTAGTCGAGAAAGGCGGCGGAGACGCTCCAGCGGGCGTCGCCGGTCCGGGTCTCTTCGGTGACGTCGGCGAAGGTGCCGTCGCCGTTGCTGCGCAGCATCTGGTTGGGGCCGAAGTTGGTGACGTAGAGGTCGACCCAGCCGTCGTTGTCGACGTCGCCGGCGGCGACCCCCATGCCGTAGCCCGGGGCCTCGATTCCCGCCGCCGCGGTGACGTCGGTGAAGCGCAGCGGCGGCTCGCCCGGGCCGCCGCCGTCGTTCCGGTAGAGCCGGTCGGAGGGCGCCTGCCCCGCAGTCTCCTGTCCGGCTGGCGCTTGCCCGGACGCTGCCTGGGTGGGCGCCTCTAGCGGTCCGCCCTGCACCAGGTAGGCGTCGAGGTCGCCGTCGTTGTCGTAGTCGACGAGCGCCGCCCCGGCACCCATCATCTCGCAGAAGTACAGCTCGCCGGTCATGCCGTTGAGGTGCACGAAGTCGAGCCCCCAGGCCGCCGCCTCGTCGGTGAACCAGGGCTCCTCGCCGGCGGCGCTCGCAGCGCCGCCGAGCAGCACCGCCACCAGGCCGGCCGCCGCCCATCCCGGCGTCGCTGCCGCCGCGCGGCCGGCGGCCGCCGCTCTGGGTCCGCGTCTCATGACGGTGCCGGGCCGCCGTCCGCTGCGGGTGGCGGCCCGCGCCCTCAGGGCTCTTCGATCTCCAGCAGCGAGTCGAGGCGGATCCCCTCGCTGACGGTCTGCGCCCGGCCGGAGGGCCAGCGCACCTCGACCGAGTCGACCTGCCGGGCGTCGCCGAGCCCGAAATAGAGCGGCAGGAGGGAGTGCGAGAGGTAGCCCGAGGTGCCGTCCTGGTACTTGACGTACTCGCGGCCGCCGGCCCGCACCTTGACCAGCGCCCCCAGCCCGTCGCGGTTGGAGGCGCCGCCGATCAGCCGCACCTTGAGGTAGGCGATCTTGCGCCGCTGGGCGAGGTCGCTGATCAGCACCATCGGCGGGTCGTTGAACTCGTTGGTGACGATGTCGAGGTCGCCGTCGTCGTCGAGGTCGAAGATCGCCGAGGCGCGGGTGCCGACGCTGCCCAGGATGGTGTATTGGCCGGTGCGGCCGGCGCACAGCCGGTGGGCGCGGTCGGCGGCGTCGCAGTCGAGGTCGAACCAGGGCCGCTTGTACCGGCCGTCGGGCCGCGGCTCGACTCCGAGGATGAACTCGGCGTCGAGGAAGGTCTGGCCGCGGTTGTTGAGCAGCAGGGTGTTGACCCCGTAGCGGTAGGGGAAGTTCATGCTCGAGGTGATGAACACGTCCTCCCAACCGTCGGCGTTGAGGTCGCCCACGCTCAGGCCCCAGGGCCAGTAGTTCTCGGCCCCGACGCGGTCGGACATCTCCACGAAGCGGCCGTCGCCGCGGTTGTGGAAGAAGGCGTTGCCGTAGATGTTGTTGTCGCCGCCGTCGAGGTAGTCCTCGCCCCACGTGATCACCGACTTGAACTTCTCGAAGCCCGGCGTCACCTCGCGGCTCATGTCGGAGTGCATGTCGGTGAGCAGCAGGTCGAAGAGCCCGTCGTTGTCCCAGTCGAAGAACTTGACCCCCATGGTGCCCCACGGGGTCTTGGGGAAGAGGTCGGCGCAGCGCTCGACGAAGCGGCTGCCCCCCTGGTTCTCCCAGTAGTGGTCGTCGCCCTGCATGTTGAGCACGTAGAGGTCGGGGTAGCCGTCGCCGTTGAAGTCGGTGAACGTGGCGTCGCCGCTCCAGCTGCCGTCCACGAGGCCGGTCGCCTCGGAGACGTCCTCGAACCGCCCGTCGCCCAGGTTGCGGTAGAGGACGCTGCGCTCGGTGCGGTCGGGGTAGAGGTGGCCGCTGAAGGCGTCGGGGTAGCCGATCCAGTAGTCGCCCGGGCCCGTGCGGTCGGTGGTGTAGCGCCCGACGTTGACCAGGAAGAGATCGAGGTCGCCGTCCAGGTCGTAGTCGAAGAACACCGCCCCCGAGGAGTGGGCGGCGTGCTCCAGCCCGGCCGCGGCGGTGACGTCGGTGAAGTTGCCGCGGCCGTCGTTCTGGAACAGGTGGTTGCCCTCGCGGACGGTGGTGACGTAGAGGTCGGGGTCGCCGTCGCCGTCGACGTCGCCGAACGAGGCGGTGACCGAGATCTTCTCCTCGAGCCCCAGCGGCGAGCCGTCGGTGGCGTTGCGGAAGCGGCCGCCGCCCTGGTTGATCCACAGCTCGTTGCGGCCCAGCTGGGTGGTGAAGTAGAGGTCGTAGCGGCCGTCGCCGTCGACGTCGGCCACCGCCACCCCGTTGCCGTGGTCGTAGTGGACCGCCTTGTACTCCTTGCCGGCGTCTTCGACCACCCGGTTCTCGAAGGTGATGCCGCTCTGCTGCCGCTGGTTGGTGAACTCGAAGTCGTGCTCGACCTGGAAGCGCCAGAGGGACTGGCGCTGCGCCGCCTCGCGCACCTCCATCATCTGGACGTTGAGGTCGACCGGCAGCGGGAACTCGACCGGCTGCCGCTGGCCGGGGGCGGCGCCGCCGGCGGCCAGCGCCAGGGCGGCGGCGAGGAGGCCGCCGGCTGGGGCGCGGGATGACGGGGTTTCTCGGTCCATCACGATGACTCCTCTCTGCGGAAGGGTCGTGCGAGTATCTTAGTGCCGCCGAACACGACTACGGCCGCGCACCGGTGCACGTTGCCTTGGCGCGGCATGGTCAGGTCTCGCCGATTCGGCCGCCGACCGCCCGGCTGCGGCTCAAACCCCGTCGAGCCACGGGGCGCGGCACGGCTCGCCCCGCTCGTAGAGCGCCAGCCGGGCGGCGAGCCGCTCGAGCGTGGCGGCGTCGCCGGTCTGGCGGGCGCGGTCCAGGATCTGGCGCTGCCAGGCCACCGCCTGGTCGAAGTCGCCGGCCTCGGCGTGGGCCATGGCGACGGTCTCGGCGTGGTCCAGGGTCTGCTGGGCAGCGAACACCTCGCGGGCCAGCTCGAGCGCCCGCCGGCCGTCGCGCGCCGCCGGCTCGGGACTGGCGGCCAGCAGCCGCGCCAGGACGTGCTTGAGCGCCAGGCTGCCGGGCAGCACCGCCAGGCTGTCTTCGAGGTGGCGGCGAGCCTCGCCGTCGCGGCCGGCCAGCAACAGCGCCAGGGCGCGCCCGAAGCGCGCCCCCTCGTTGGCCGGCTGCCGGGCGAGGGCGGTGGCGAAGGCCTCCGCCGCCTCGGCGAAGCGCCGCTCGCGGCCCAGTACCTGGGCCAGCAGCAGCGGCGGCTGGTCGAGGTCCGGCAGCAGCTCGCTGGCGCTCCGCAGGTGGTCGGCCGCCGCGGCGCCGTCGCCCGCCGCGGCTAGCAGGCGGCCCAGCGCCAGGTGGCCCATGCCGCGCTCGTCGTCGCCGCCGGCGCTGTCGACGACCGCCCGGTAGCTGTCGGCCGCCGCCGCCGTCTGACCGCTCCGCTCCAGCGCCTCGCCGAGGGTGAAGTGGGCGCGGGCGTCGCCGGGATCGGTGGCCAGCAGGGTGCGGGCCTCGGCGGCGGCGGCCGCCGCCCGGTCGAGCCGCAGCAGCACCCGCGCGTGGTGGAGGCGCGCCTGGCGGTCCTCGGGCTCGAGCTCCAGGCTGGCGGCGTAGTGCTCCTCGGCCTCGGCGAAGTGGCCGAGCTGCTCGAGGGCGGTGGCGAGGTTGAAGTGGGCGTCGGCGAAATCCGGAGCGGCGGCGAGCGCGGCCTCGAAGTGGGGGAGCGCCTCGGCGGTCCGCCCGCGGGCCACCTCGAGCGTCGCCACGTTGTAGTGGGCGAAGGCGTTGTCGGGGTCGCGGCGCAGCACCTCGGCCAGCTCCTCGAGCGCCGCCTCGGGCCGGCCGGCACGGGCCAGCGCCGAGGCCAGACTCTGCCGGGCCGTGAGGTCGTCGGGCGCGGCCGCGACCGCCCGCCGGTAGGCCTCGGCGGCGAGCGCCCAGTCACCGCGGGCGAAGGCCGAGTTGCCGCTGACCATGTAGACGCCGGAGCCCGAGACCAGCGCCGCCAGCTCCTCGACCAGCGGGTCGGCGAACCGCACCTCGCCCTGGCCCTGGCGGGCGAGTTGCTCGCGTGCCCGGTCGAGATCGCCCAGCTCGCGATAGGCCATGCCCAGCTCGTAGTGGACCCGGGTGGCCTCGGGCTGGCGCTCGAGGACCGCCGCCAGCAGCGAGGCGGCGGTCGGCCAGTCGCCTTCGAGCGCCGCCAGCCGGGCGAGACCGTGGAGCGCCGCCGCCGAGTCCGGGTCGACGGCCCGGGCGCGCTCGAACCAGCCCCGGGCGGCGGCGGCGTCGCCGCGCGACAGCTCGACTTCGCCCAGCCGCAGCAGCACCGGCAGCTCGCCGGGACGCAGCGCCAGCGCCGTCTCGAACGCCTCGACCGCGGCGGCCGCGCGGTGCGCCTGTTGGCGCACGGCGCCCAGGTAGTAGGCCCAGCGGAACTCCTCCGGGGCCAGCCGGTGGGCGTTGGCCAGCGCCGCCTCGGCCGCGTCCGGCAGGTCGTAGAGGAAGTAGAGGCGGCCCAGAGTGCCCACGGTCTCGGCGGCCTGTGCCCGGGCCTCGGGCGCCGCCGCGGCGCCACCGGCGAGGAGCTGGTCGGCTTCGCGGCGCACTTCCTCGAGCTGTCGGCGGACCGCCTCGTCGACCTGCTCGAGGGCGGGGCGGGGGATGGGTACGAGCTCGGGCGCGCTCTCGGCGGGCTGGGCGCCGGCCGGCCCGGCAGCGCCGGCGAGAAGGACTGCGAGCAAGATCCCTCGCAGACGGCCCGGCCGGCTCACCGCTTCCCTTCCCGGGGCCCGGGCAGGATCAGGTAGCGCCTTGCCGGCAGGGTCCTCCAGCGCGAACGGGAGCCGCCCGGCCACTGGCCCTCCACCTCGACGGGCGCCGCCACCACGCCGTTGGCCGCACCCAGCCCGGCCAATGCCCGGGGATCGAGCGCCGAGGCGTAGCTGCCGTCGGTGTGGCAGCGCCGCCACAGGGCCGCGCCGCCGGCCGGCTGGATCCGGACCCGGGTCCCCAGCAGGTCGCGCCCCGAGACCCTATCCACCGCTCGCACCCCGGCCCAGGCGGCGCGCTGGCCGACCCGGTTCAGGAGCAACCGCGCCGGACCGGCGTTGTTGGCCAGCAGGGCGTCGGCGTCGCCGTCGTTGTCGACGTCGCCCACCGCCACCCCGCGGCTGACCTCGGAGCGGGTGAAGGCGTCGCCCGCCTCGGCGGTCACCTCCTCGAAAGCGGCGCCCCCCAGGTTGCGGAACAGCTGGTTGAGCTGGTGCAGGGGGTAGGGGTCGCCCTGCTGGGCGAGCGCCTCGATGGTCTTGACCGCGCCGCTCGCCACCAGCAGGTCGAGCAGCCCGTCGTTGTCGTAGTCGATCCAGGCGGTGCCGAACGAGGTGTAATTCCAGGAGGGGCTGGCCAGCCCGATCGCCAGGGTGCGGTCGCGAAAGCTCCCCCGGCCGTCGTTGAGGTAGAGGGTGTTGGTCTCGCCGGTGAGGTGGGTCATGAACAGGTCTTCGTCGCCGTCGCCGTCGAAGTCGGCGGCGTCGACCCCCATCGAGGCCTGCGCCTGGCCCTCCCAGCTCAGCGCGCAGCCGGCCAGCAGGGCCTCGTCGCGGAAGGTGCCGTCGCGCTGGTTGATCCACAGCTGGTTGGCGGTGCCGTCGTTGGCCACGTAGAGGTCGGTCCAGCCGTCGCCGTCGAAGTCGGCGGCCACCACCCCGAGGGCGGCGCCGTGGGCGGCAGCGACGCCGGCCGCCGCCGAGACCTCCTCGAAGGTGCCGTCGCCGCGGTTGCGGAACAGCCGGTCGGGCTCGGGCTCGTAGGCCAGCGGCCCGCAGTAGTCGCGCGCCCCCGACGAGCGCTGGCAGACGCGGTGGACGGTGTAGCTGAA
>JBFGCA010000117.1:0-14877 GCA_041567315.1 Thermoanaerobaculia bacterium
CGCCGGCGGCGCGCCGGGCAGCCCCGGGAGCTGGCGGCTGGAGCGCGCCGCCGGCGGCCGGCTGGAGCTGGGATCGGTGGACGGCTGCGAGGCCGCGCCCGGCGACCGGCTGGTGGTCGAGACCCCCGGCGGTGGGGGGTGGGGGGAGCCCCTGGAGTCATGAGACGGCTGGCCGCGGTGCTGCTGTGGTCGATCCTGGCGGCGGCCTTCATCGGCCCCGGGACAGTGACCACCGCCGCCTCGGCGGGCGCCGGCTTTGGCTACACGCTGCTCTGGGCGCTGGTCTTTTCGACCGTGGCCTGTCTGGTGCTCCAGGAGGCCAGCGCGCGGCTCACCGTGGTCACCGGCGCCAACCTCGGCCAGGCGCTGCGGCAGCAGTATCCGGGCGGGGTGGCCGGCAGTCTGGTGCTGCTGCTGGTGGTGGGCGCGATCGTCGTCGGGTGCGCGGCCTACCAGGCGGGCAACGTGCTGGGAGCGGTGGCCGGCGCGGTGCTGGCGATCGATGCCTCACCGGCTGCGTTGGCGGCTCTCTGTGGCCTGGTCGCCGGCCTGCTGCTGTGGTTCAACGCCCCGCCCCGGGTGGCGCGGCTGCTGGCGGTGCTGGTGGCGGCGATGGGCGCGGCCTTCGTGTGGACCGCGGTGCAGCTGGCGCCGCCGGCCCTGCCGCTGCTGCGCGGCGCGCTGGTGCCGGCGCTGCCGGCCGGCTCGGCGCTGCTGGCGTTGGGTCTGGTCGGGACCACGGTGGTCCCCTACAACCTGTTCCTGGGCTCGGGCCTCGCCGCCGGTCAGCGGCTGGGGGAGCTGCGCTTCGGGCTGACGGTGGCGATCGGCGCGGGCGGCCTGATCTCGATGGCGGTGGTGGTGGCGGGGACGGCCCTGGAGGGCCCCTTCAGCTACGCCGGGATGGCCGCGGTCCTGGCCGAGCGGTTGGGGGTCTGGGGTGGGCGCCTTTTTGCGCTGGGCCTGTTCTGCGCCGGACTCAGCTCGGCGATCACCGCCCCGCTGGCTGCGGCGGTGACGGCGCGCAGCCTGTTCGGGGAGGGCGGGGAAGATGAGCGCTGGAGCGAGCGCTCCTGGCGCTATCGCGCGGTCTGGCTGGGTGTGGTGGCCACCGGTCTCGGGTTCGGACTGGCCGAGGCGCCGCCGGTGCCGGTGATCCTGGTGGCGCAGGCGCTCAACGGCGTCCTGCTGCCGGTGGTGGCGGTCTTCCTGCTGCTGGCGGTCAACGACCGGCGGGTGATGGGCGAGGCGGTCAACGGCGCCTTCTCCAACCTGCTGACCGGCGCCGTCACCCTGGTGACCCTGGTCCTCGGGGCCGCCGGGCTGGCGCGCGCCGCCGCCGCCGCGCTCGGCCGGCCGGCGCCGGGCGCCGGGATCCTGGCCATGCTCTCGTTGGGCGCCGCCCTGGCCGTGGCGCTGCCGGTGGTCCGGGCCCTCGGCGCGCGGCGGCGGCCGCGGTAGACTCGCTCCGTCTCGCGCCCCCGGGCCGTGCTTCTCCCTCCAGGCTGCCTCAGGCGGCCGCCCGCGGGCCGGCGCCCGATCCCGACAACCTGTTTCGCGAGGAGGGAAGACCGATGTCCATGATCCAGCTCCACCGCCGGGTGCTCGGCGTCGCCGGGCTCGCCGCCGCGCTCTCGCTGCTCGGTCCCGGCTGCGCCACCAACCCGGCCACCGGCAAGTCGCAGTTCGTGCTGATCACCGAGCAGCAGGAGATCGCCATGGGACGGCAGGCCGACGAGGAGATCACCGCCTCGATGGGCCTTTACGACGACCCCGAGATGCAGGCCTACGTCCAGCGCCTGGGCGCCGAGCTGGCCGCCAACTCGGAGCGGCCCGAGCTGGACTGGAGCTTCAAGGTGATCGACGACCCGATCGTCAACGCCTTCGCGCTGCCCGGGGGCTACATCTACGTCACCCGCGGGATCATGACCCACCTCAACTCCGAGGCCGAGCTGGTCGGGGTGCTGGGACACGAGATCGGTCACGTCACCGCCCGCCATTCGGTGAGCCGGCTGAGCAAGGCACAGGTCGCCACCATCGGACTCGGCGTGGGGATGATCCTGTCGCCCGAGCTGGCGTCCTTCGGCGACGTCGCGCAGATGGGTCTGGGGCTGTTGTTCCTCAAGTTCTCGCGCGACGACGAGCGCCAGGCCGACGAGCTGGGGGTGCGCTACGCGGTGAGCGGCGGCTACGACGCCCGCGAGATGCCGGAGGTGTTCCGGACGCTCCAGCGGGTCGGCGAGGCCGCCCGCGCCCGCGGCCTCCCCAACTGGCTCGCGACCCACCCGGACCCCGAGAACCGCGCCGAGCGGGTGGCCGAGATGGCCGCCGCGCCGGAGATCGACTACACCGGCGCCAAGATCGATCGGCCGGGCTATCTGGGACGGCTCGAAGGGATGGTCTTCGGCGACGACCCGCGCCAGGGCTTCTTCGAGGGCACCGCCTTCTACCACCCCGAGCTCGAGTTCCAGATGGTCTTCCCCGAGGGCTGGACGACCACCAACCAGCGCCACGCGGTCACCGCGATCAGCCCCGAAAAAGACGCCGCCTTCGAGCTGACGCTGGCCAAGGAGGACGACCCGGGCGCCGCGGCAGAGGCTTTCTTCGGCCAGCAGGGGCTCAACGCCGGCCGCCGCGAGCGCGGCGACGTCAACGGTCTGAGCGCGGTGGCCGGGGGTTTCACCGCCGACACCCAGCAGGGCCGCCTGGCCGGCAACGCCGTCTTCATCGCCTACGGCGGCAACGTCTACCGGCTGCTGGGCTACGCTCCGGAGAGCAAGTGGAACGCCCGCTCCGGCGCCGTCGCCGCGGCCCAACGCAGCTTCGCCCGGCTCACCGACAGCCGCAAGCTCTCGGTCCGGCCGGCCCGCGTCGAGCTGGTACGCCTGGGAGGCGCCATGACCCTCGAAGAGTTCGATCGCCGCTACCCGTCGACCGTCGACCTCGAGACCATCGCCCTCATCAACCACGTCGAGCCCGGCCACCGCTTCGCCCGCGGCGACCAGGTCAAACGCGTGGTCGGCGGCATCGACCAGCGCGGCGGCTGAGCGCTGCGCCTCGACGAGCGGCGCCGCACCGGTGGGTGGGCGGCCCCCACCTTGTGGGGTGGAGGCGTGGTGGCGCCTGCGTGTGACAATGAGTCACTCGTTTGACCCTCCTGGGAGGTGTCGTGGAGTCCGATGCGCGAGTCCGGGCGACCGAGATCGTCGCTGCCGTGGGCTGCAGTGCGGTGGCGGCGGATGCCTCCGCCCGAGAACTGACCCCACTGGTCTACGACGAGCTGCGGCGACTGGCCCGCGGTTACATGGCGCACGAGCGGCCGGACCACACCCTCCAGCCGACCGCCCTCGTCCATGAGGCCTTCCTCAACCTGGTAGATAGCTCGCGAGTCGACTGGCGGGGCCGGAGTCACTTTCTGGCCCTCGCTGCCCGGGCCATGCGCCGGCTGTTGATCGACCATGCCCGCGGACGCGGCCGACTCAAGCGGGGCGGCGACCGTCGGCGGGTCACCTTCAGCGACTGGCGAGTGGTCTCTGCGGAGGAGGGGCTCGACCCGGCGGAGCTGCTGGCGGTCGACGCGGCGCTCGACCGACTCGCCGAGCTCGACCAGCGCGAGGCTCGGATCGTGGAGCTGCGGTTCTACGCCGGCCTCGCGGTGCGGGAGATCGCCCGGTATCTGGGCGTGTCCGAGCGGACGGTGGCCGGAGACTGGGCTCACGCGCGGGCGTGGCTGAAGCGCGAGCTCGCCGGGGCCGGGTGATGACCTCGCGACTTTACGACCGGGCGAAGGAGATCTTCCTCGCCGTGCGGGAGCACCCGCCGGAAGAGCGCCCGGTCTTTGTGGCGCGAGCGTGCGAGGAGGATGAGGCGCTGCGCCTTGAGGTCGAGTCGCTGCTCGGTCACTACGATCCCGCCCCTGATCCGGTCCTCGATGACGGGCCCCAGGCGCTGTTGACCCGGGTGCCGGACACCATCGTCGGCGAGACCATCACCCACTACAGGCTGGTGCGCCTGCTGGGGACCGGCGGCATGGGCCAGGTCTTCGAGGCCGAGGATCTGCGTCTCGCCCGCCGGGTGGCTCTCAAGTTCCTGCATCCCTCGGTGGCGGGTGAGGCGGCCCTGCGCGCCCGCTTCGAGCGCGAGGCCCGCGCCGCTTCGGCTCTCGATCATACGAACATCTGCACCATCTACGAAATCGACGAGAGCGAAGACGGGCGCCTGTTCATCGCCATGGCCCTGTACCGGGGCGAGACGCTGAAGCAGCGCCTGACGCGGGGCCGGCTGGGAGTCGGGGAGGCCTTGTCGGTCGCTCTGCAGACCGCGCGCGGGCTAAACAAAGCCCACCAGGTGGGGGTGGTCCACCGCGACGTCAAGCCGGCCAACCTGTTCATCACCATGGACGCGTCGGTGAAGATCCTCGATTTCGGGCTCGCCAAGCTGGCTGGGCGCAGGGACCTGAGCAAGACCGGCATGGCCATGGGAACGGTCGCCTACATGTCTCCGGAGCAGGCCCGGGGCGAGACCGTGGACCATCGCTCCGACATCTGGTCGCTGGGCGTGGTGCTCTACGAGATGCTCGTCGGCCAGCTACCCTTCCGGGCCGAGCACCCCCAGGGAGTGATCCGAGCGCTGCTGCAGGACGACCCCAAGCCGCTCGCGCCCCTGCGCCTGGGCGTCGATGAGGCGCTGGAGAGGGTGGTGATGCGAGCGCTGGCGAAGTCTCCCCGAGACCGTTACCCGCGGACCGCCGACCTGCTCCAGGCTCTGCGATCGCTGGGGAGCGAGACCTTCACTGCGACCTTGCCGCCGCCGCCTCCATCCGTCCCCGGCAGCCGATCGTCGGAGGACGGGTCGTCGACCTTCGTAGCCCGGGAGGCGGAGCTCGAGAAGCTGGACGGTTTTCTGGAACGGGTCCTCGGGGCCCGGGGCCAGGTGGCCTTCGTGACCGGGGAGGCGGGCAGCGGCAAGACGACCCTGCTCATCGAGTTTGCCCGGCGCAGCCAGCGGGCTCGGCCGGATCTGATCGTGGCGGGGGGTGTCTGTAACGCCTACACCGGGCCTGGCGATCCGTATCTGCCGTTCTGCCAGGCACTGGGCCTGCTGACCGGGGACGTCGAGTGCGGTTGGGCCGCCCAGGCTCTGATCCGGGACCAGACGGAGCGTCTGTGGGAGCTGTTGCCGAACTGTCTGGAGGAGCTGCTCAGCGGCGGGCGCGGCTTGATCGACACCTTCTTGCCGGCCGCCGCTCTGCTCGCCCGTGCCGAGGCGAGGACCGCGGGCAGACCGAGGTGGCTCGCCGAGTTGAAACGCGTGATCGAGGGGACTTCGGGGGCCACCGGATCCCAGCCACCGACCCAGACCGATCTCTTCGAGCAGTATGCTCGCGTCCTCCTCGGCGTTGCCCAACACCACCCGATCCTCCTGCTGTTGGACGATCTGCAGTGGGCCGACGCCGGCTCGCTGGGGCTGCTGTTCCACCTCGGCCGCAGACTGCGCCGGGGCCGCATCCTGCTCGTCGGGGCCTACCGACCGAGCGAGGTGGCGCTGGGTCGCGAGGGCGAGCGCCACCCGCTCGAACCTGTCCTCAGCGAGTTCAAGCGCAGCTTCGGTGACGTCGAGCTCGACCTGGACCGGAGCGAGGGGCGGCGCTTCGTCGATGCCCTGCTCGACACCCGCCCCAACCGGCTGGACGCCGGGTTCCGCGAGACCCTCTACCAGCAGACCCGTGGGCACGCCCTGCACACGGTGGAGCTGGTGCGGGAGATGAAGGAGCGCCAGGCGCTGGTGAAAGACGACGCCGGGTGCTGGACGGCCGGGCCGCGACTGGACTGGGCGGCGGTGCCAGCTCGGGTCGAGGCGGTGGTCGCCGAGCGGGTCGAGCGCGTCCCCGGCGAGCTACGGGAGATGCTCTTTCTGGCCGCCGTTGAAGGCGAGGAGTTCACCGCCGAGGCGCTGGCCCGGGCCGCGGGTCAGAGCGACCTGGAGACGGTTCGGCGGTTGAGCGCCGAGCTGGACCATCGCCATCGCCTGGTGCGTTCGCTGGGCGTCCGGCGCCTGGACGGCCAGCGCCTCTCGCTCTACCGCTTCCGGCACAATCTCTTTCAGAAGTATCTCTACGGCATTCTCACGCCAGCCGAGCGCGCCTACCTGCACGAGCGCGTCGGTCGCGTGCTCGAGGCGCTCTATGGCGAGCGAGCGCCGGAGATCAGCGTCCACCTCGCTCACCACTTCGTCGAGGCAGGGCTGCGGACCCGGGCGGCGGCCTATCTGCGGCGGGCGGGCGAGAAGGCGGTGCGGGCGTCCGCCTGCCAGGAGGCCATCGGTCACTTCGCGAAGGGTCTGGAGCTGCTCGAGGGGGTGCCAGGTGCCGCTGAGCGTGACCGGCTGGAGCTCGATCTGCTGGTCGGCCTGGGGCCGGTCCAGATGGCCGTCAAGGGATGGACGGCGCCGTCCACGGGCCAAACCTACAAACGGGCGCGGCTGCTCGCTCGGCAGCTCGGGCAGACTCGCAAGCTGGTTCCGGCCCTGTGGGGGATGTGGCAGTTCACCAAGACCAATGCCGAGCTGGCCACGGCCGGCGAGCTGGCCGACCAGCTCCTGGAGCTGTCTCGGAGCGCCGAGGACCCGGGTCTTCTGATGACCGCCCATCAGGCGATCGGGGAGACCGCCTTCTGGAGCGGCGACCTGGCGACCGCGCGGCACCACAGCCAGCGGGCGTTCCAGCTCTACGAACCCGAGCGCGACGGCCACCTGGGCTTCGCTTACGGCCTGGACCCGGGCGTCACCACCTTGGGGTTCTGGGCTTGGAGCCTCTGGTGTCTGGGCTTCCCCGAGCAGGCCCTGGAGGAGGCACGCCGGGGGGCTCACCTGGCGGAAGAGCTGGCGCACCCCTTCAGCCTCGGGCTGGCCCGCTACTTCATGTGCATCTGTCACCATGCCCGCCGCGAGCCGGAGGCGGCCGAGTCGTGGGCCGAATCCTGTCTGGAGGTCGCCCGCGAGGAGGAGTTCGAGACCCTGCTGGCGATGGGCGCCTTGATGCGGGGCTGGGCTCGGAGCAAGCGGGGCCTGGCCGAGAGGGGGGTGGAGGAGATGGATCGCGCCATGGAAAGGCTGCCGCGGCTGGCTCGGCCCTGGTTCCTCTCGCTGGTGGCTGAAGGTCGGCGACAGCTGGGTGACGATGGCGCGGCACTGGTGGCGGTCGAGGACGGCCTGACGACCGCCGAGCAGACCGGAAACCGGATGTGGAATGCGGAGCTCTACCGCATGCGGGGTGAACTGCTGACCGTTCTGGACCGGGCGGAGGAGGCCGAGGCCTCTTTCCGCCGCGCCGTCGAGGTGGCCGTCCAGCAGGGCGCCCGCTCCCAGGAGCTTCGAGCGCTCACCTCCTGGGCGGGCGCAGCGGGGTGCCGGGGAGATGCCTTTCCCGCCCTGGCCGAGCTTCTGAGCAAGTTGCCCGAAGGCCGCGACACCATCGATCTCCGCGCGGCGCAGGCGGTGCTGGAGTCCGCTCCGGCCCTGCACCATTAGCGTCGGACCGAGGCGACCGGGGCTGCGAGATCGCGGCCGCAGCAGGGTGGCGGGGGAGGCTGCGGTTGCAGACCCGGCCGGCGGACGTCGCTTGGCTTAGTGAGGCCGAGTCCGGCGAACCTCGGCCCGGCAGCACCACGACAAGAGCACTTCGCCAGAAAGGACTCAGCCATGAGACCCAAGCGATTCACCTTCATCGTCGTCGCCCTGCTACTGGTAGGAGCCGGCGCCGCCTGGGCGGGGCAGGGAGCCATCGTCCGCGTCCTCGGCTCCTCGGTCAACCCGACCCAGGACCTGGACATCGGCGGCACCGAGCGGTTTAGCCTTGGTGACGGGACGACACTGACTGCCGAGGGCAGCGGCAAGATCGAGGCCGACAGCGCGTTCGGCCTGTGCCTCGACTTCGAGCACCGGCTCAGCCAGCGGCTCGGAATCAACGTCTCGGTGATGCGCTCGCGTCATCAGATCGAGCTGTCCGGCAGAGAGACGACGCGTATCACCGACGACGCCACCGGCAGCGTCTTGTTCGAAGACACCGAGAACGTGTCGATGAAGTCCGAGCGGGGCGACGTGACGCCGTTCCTGGTGGGCCCCAACTTCCACTTCGGACCCAGCGCCAAGCTCGACCTCTACGCCGGCCCCTTCGTGGGCTTCGTGGTCTACGACGACGTCGAGTTCCAGGGCGAGCGGCTCGGCATCGACGAGGACTTCGCCTACGGCGCCACGGTCGGGGTCGACATCCCCTTCAGCCAGAAGCTGGCGTTCAGCGGCGCCGCCCGCTACATGGTCAGCGAGGCCAAGCCCAACGAGCCGGATTCCCAGACGCTCGACATGGACTCCCTGGTCCTCCAGTTCGGCATCGGCTACCGCTTCTGAGCCGTGCTGCTCGCGGCCGGGCCGATGGGGTGCGCCCGGCCCGGCCGCTCGGGCCGGCCCGGCGCACCGGAGCCCTCGCGGGGCGCGTTAGACCGTTCGGTGGCCGCTCTCGGTTGTCTTGACAAGATGGTGAACGACGTTTACTATGTGTAAGTGACGTTGACATCCGGTGCCGAGACCAGCCGGACCCGAACCGAGCTCCGCATCGTCGAAGCCGCCCGCTCCCTGCTGGCCTCGGGCGGGGCCGAAGCCTGCTCGATGCGGGCGGTCGGCGAGCGAGCGGGGGTGACCGCGGCGGCGATCTACCGGCACTTCCGGGACAAACAGGCACTGATCGACCATCTGGTGGCGCGGGCCTACGAGAACTTCGAGCTGGCGCTGCTCAGGGCCATCGCGCCGCTGCCCGTGGGCTCCTTCGAGCGCCTGGCGGCGCTCGGCGAGGCCTACCTGGCCTTTGCCACCGAGAACCCGGAGGAGTTCAAGATCCTGTTCACGCCGCTGCCCGGCAAGCGCAAGCGGCTGCGCGACCTGCCGGCCGACGGCGGCTATCCGATCCTGCGGCAATGCGCGGTCGAGGCGATCCGGGAAGGCACGGTGCGGGACGGCGACGCCGACCTGATCTCGCTCTTTCTCTGGTCGCGGGTCCACGGCCTGGTGATGCTGCTGATGGCCTGCGATTTCGAGGGGGACATCGACCTGGCCGGTGAGCTGACGCCGGCGAGCCTGTTTCGACAGACCCGCGACCTGGTTCTCGAAGGTCTGGCGCCGCGTGACTGAGGGTCGCCAGCGCGGCCGGCCGAGGGTCTCGCCAGGCGCCTGGCTGACGCTGGGCGCGGCGCTGCTGCTGGTGGCCAACGGCCGCTGGATCGTGCCGGCGGCGACCTGGCTGGCCCCGATCGGCTGGCTGGTCTTCCTCGACCGCAGCCGAAGGTGGCCGGGTCTCGCGATCGGCCTGACCGCCTTCGTGCTCGTCCAGTTCGTCTCGTGGTGGGGTCTGATCCCGGCGCCGGGCGTCCTCTACTTCCTGATCGCCGGCGTCTACGGCGTGGTCTATTTCGTCCCGTTCGCGGCGCATCGCCTGCTCGCCGGCAGGCTGCGGGGCATCGCCGCCACCCTGGTCCTGCCGGTCGCCTGGGTGGCTATCGAGTTCGTCTTCCAGCGCTGGGTGACGCCCTACGGGAGCTGGTTCTCCCTGGCCTACACGCAGACCTGGAGCCGGGCGCTGCTGCAGCTGGTTTCCGTAACGGGAACGTGGGGAGTCTCCTTTCTCGTCACCTGGTTCGCGGCGATCGCGGCGCTCGGCGTGGCGGGTCGTCGGGAGAGCCGGGTAGAGGGGCGTCCAGGCGTCCACCGGGGACCGCCGGGGGCTCGGACGGCCGACGCGAAGGTCGCGACGCCGGGAGCGAGCGTGTCCGTGCGGCGGGCGTTCGCGGCGTTCGCGCTCGTCGCGCTGGCGGTCTGGAGCTTCGGCACCTGGCGCCTGGGGAGTGCCTCGGATGCGGCCGAGCGCGTCCGGGTGGCCGGCCTGGTGCCCTCCGCGAATCTCGCCCGCGACCTCGAGCGGGCGCTGGCGCCCATCCGCCGCGGCGTCCCGCTCGACGACGAGCTGATCGCGTCGATCCGGCCCCTCGTCGACCGACTCAACGAGGATCTGCTCGAGCGCAGCCGGCGCGAGGCGCGAGCCGGGGCCCAGGTGATCGCCTGGTCCGAGACCGCCGGCCGGGTGCTTGCCGAGGACGAGGCCGATCTGTTGCGCCGGGCCGGCCGACTGGCCGCGGGCGAAGGCGTCACCCTGCTGCTCGCCTACGGCGTCTGGAATCTGGACGCGCCCAAGCCCTTCGACAACAAAGTGGTGGCCATCGACGCCGCCGGCGAGCCACGCTGGCACTACCGCAAGGCCCACCCGATCGTCGGCGGCGAGTCGTTCATGACCCCGGCCGGCGACGGCGTCGTTCGCTACCTGGACACCCCGCAGGGCCGGGTCGGCGCGGTCATCTGCCACGACCTGGACTTCCCCTGGCTCCTCCGACAGGCGTCCCCCGCGCGCATCGGCCTGGTGATCGGCCCCTCCGCCGATTGGCCTGCGATCGCCTCGATGCACGCCGACATGGCGCGGGTGCGCGCCGTGGAGTGGGGCTTCTCGCTCCTCAGGCCGACCAGCGGCGGCCGAGCCATCGCCGTCGACCCCCTCGGCCGACCGGCCGCGGCGGTCGACTTCCCGACCGACGCCATCGTCGCCTATCTGCCCGTGCGGCCGGTCTTCACCGTCTACGGCGCGATCGGCGACGCTTTCGCCTGGCTCTGTCTCGCGGCCCTTCCGGTGCTGATCGTAGCCGGGCGCCAGCAGCGACCCGGCCCCCAGGCATCAGGTGCTGCAGCAGAAGCGGAGCAGTGAGCAGGAGCCGTGTCCGAAAAATCCTGATGGGCGGCCTCTTGGCCTGCCTGTCGACCGTCCCGGCCGTCGCGGGAGGCCAGTCGCCACGGTTGCTGATCCCTTTCGAGATTGAGGATCAGCACCGGCGGCTTCATCGCCAGGCCGACTACCTGGACCGGGTCGTCCTGGTGCTCGGCAGCGACCGCGGCGGTAGCCGGTTCAGCGCCGGCTGGCGCCGGGCGATCACGCAAGCCGTCGGTGGCGAGCCCCGATTCGACAAGCTGTCCGTCCTCTCGCTCGCCGATCTGCGCGGCGTGCCTTTCTTCGTCCGTGGCTCGGTCCGCAAGAGGTTCCCCAGAGCCCCCGATAACCGGGTCCTCCTGGACTGGAAAGGCCTTTTCCCGGTGACCTACGCCTTCGAGCCCGACGCCTGCAACCTCCTGGTCTTCGCAGCCGACGGCGCCCTGGTGATCCAGGCCCACGGCCGCGAGGTGGACCCCGAGACCCTCGCGGCCGTCGTCGCGGCAATCCGGGAGCAGCTCGAAAGGCAAGCCAGGTAACGGGCCAGGACGCAGGTCCGCCGTCAGCGGCCGTCGCGGCTCATTCGCTACCGAGAAACTGGGTAGGAGTCACGGCCGGGGGCGCGATCTTGCCCCTGAAATGCGTCGCGTCCCAGCTCACGAAGGCCTCGGCGTCGGGTGCCCAGGCGTCGACGGCATATGCCACCAGCGCGTCGCCGAAGCTCAGCCGGCGGGCGACGTGGGCAAGCAACTCGTCGGCCCCTGCCGTGATCAGGCTCGGCGGAGAAGGGCTGGGTAGGGTCTCGACCGCGAATCGGCGGCCGAAGTAGGCGTAGAGCGTGCGGAGTTGCCGGCGGTTGAGGTTGAAGGAAAGGATCCCGCAGGTCTCGAGCACGTTGATCACGCTGGTGACGCCGTCGCCGCGCTCGCGGAGACGCTCCAGGAAGCGCCGGTTGTCGGCGGCACCGGCGTCTCTCGGATAGCGCAGCGCGATGACGAAGACGTTGGTGTCGACGAAGATCACGGCCGCCGGCGCGAAGCCGCCATCGCCTCCTCGACCGACCCGAAGCGGGGCTCCGAAGCCGCCAGCGCCGCCTCGATCTCCGCCCACCCCTCCTCGTAGGACGGCAGCTCGCCCCCGCCGGCCGCGGACTCCACCGGCACCATCACCGCCGCCGGCTTCCCCCGCCGCGTCAGCACCACCCGATCCCCCCGCCCCACGGCCCGAAACGCGTCCCCCGTTCGGTTCTTCAGCTCCTTGGCCGTCATCGTGATCGTCGCCATAGTAGCTCCTTGCATGAAGAGGGTAGCTATTTGGCTCAGGCGAGTCAACGTCATTCCAGCGGAAAGAAGGGCCGCTCCAGTCGAAGGACTCGAACCGCTGACCGGCTCGACCAAGCGGCTGGCACCTGCTGGGCCGGCTCGACCAAGCGGCTGGCACCTGCTGGGCGGGGCACCTACCCACGCGCGGCGGCCGGCCCGACGGAACGGCTGGCACCTCGCTAACCGGCAGGCTGTCGCGTCCGGCGGTGCTTCCTACCTGAAAGAAGCAGGCATAACCGCGCTGCCGGAACCAGAACCCAAGGCCCTTGGGCGGTTCGCTAATGCACCCGCCGGCGGCGGTTGCGGATGTAGTCGGTGAGGATGAACTCGCCTAAGTCGTAGGGGGAGGCGAAGTAGGCGCGGCCGCGGTTGATGCGGGTGAGTTTGTCGACGAAGTCGGTGAGGGTGGGGTCGGTGGCCAGCATGAAGGTGGTGATGACGATCCGCTGGCGGCGGCACTGCTCGACCTCTTCGAGGGTGCGGTTGACGATCTTGAGGTCGAGCCCGAAGGGGTTCTTGTAGATCCGCCCGCCCTCGGTGATGGCCGAGGGCTTGCCGTCGGTGATCAGTAAGATCTGGCGGTTGGGCTGTTTGCGGCGGGCGAGCAGGCCGCGGGCCATCTGCAGGGCCTCGCGGGTGTTGGTGTGGTAGGGGCCGGCCTGGACGTAGGGCAGCTCGTCGAGCTCGACCCGGTTGGCGCGGTCGCCGAACAGGACGACCGCCAGGAAGTCCTTGGGGTAGCGGGTGGTGATCAGCTCGGTCAGCGCCAGGGCGACGGTCTTGGCGGGGGTGATGCGGTCCTCGCCGTAGAGCACCATCGAGTGGCTGACGTCGATGGCCAGCACCGTGGCGCAGGCGGTCAGGTGCTCGGTCTCGTGGACCTCGAGGTCGTCCTCGGTCAGCTCGAGGTCGCCGCGGGTGCGCTTGAGTGCGTTGTGGACCGAGCGCATGGCGTCGATCCGGTGGACGTCGTCGCCGAAGCTGTAGGGGCGGGTCTCGGGCAGCCGCTCGACGCCCTCGCCGGTGGCGCGCACCGGGTGGTAGCCGGGGCCGCCGCGCTTGAGCCCGCTGAAGATCTCCTCGAAGGCGCCGCGCCGCACCTGCCGCTCGCCGCTGCCGGTGAGCCGCAGCCCGCCGGCGGCGTCGCGCTCGACCAGCCGCCGCTCTTCGAGCTGGGCGAAAAAGGCCTCCAGGTCGACGCCCTCGTCGATGTAGCCCTGCTCCTGCAGGTAGCGCATCCAGCGCATCGCCTCCTCGGGGTCGCCGCCGGCCGCCAGCAGTAGCTGGTTGAACAGCCGCAGCAGGTCGAGGCCGGCGAGGAGCGCCTGCAGCAGCGCCGGGTCCAGGTAGAGGTAGCGGTGTCGCACGCCGCGGCGTCGCCGCCCGGGCCGGCGCTCAGTTGACCCCGCTCGGATGGTCCGGGCGGGCGCGCGGCCGCAGGAGCTGGAACTTGACCATCTCCTTGTAGCTCACCCGGGTGTCCATGTCGTCGCGGGCCAGCTTGAGGTGCTGGTGGAGGCCCTCGAGCACCATCTCGGCGGCCAGCGCCCGCTGCTGGCGGCCCTTGCCGGCGGCGGCGGCCAGCTCCATCAGCCCGGGGACCTTCTTGAGCTCGGCCTCGTAGTCGGCGAACGGCTGCTCGTCGGACAGCACCACTTCGTTGCCGTCGGCGAACCAGCTCACGATGCCCGAATAGGGGCCGTCGTCCTCCTCGCCGCCGCTGCCCACCGCCTTGTCGACCTTGGGGAAGCGCCGGTCGAACACCTTCTTGACCGCGTCGCCGAGGATCTGGCGGCCCACCACCTCGACCCCCTTCTGCTCGCCCTCGTAGACCATCTCGACCTTGCCGGTGAGCGCCGGCAGCAGCATCTGCAGGTCGCACAGCCGCGGGTAGGTGGGGCGGTCGCCGGTAGCCAGGGCGCGGCGCTCGAGGTTGGAGACCAGCAGCTCGAGCGCCGAGATCGACAGCCTGGCGCTGACCCCCGAGCTCTGATCCACCAGGTCGCTGTCGCGGGCGGCGAAGGTGATCTCCTCGATCAGCTCGCGGAACTCGCCGGGCAGCTCGATCGAGTCCTCGGCGCGCTCGGTCCAGGCCTCCTGACGGGTGATGGCGGCGGCCACCTCCAGCTCCTGCGGGTAGTGGGTGAGGATCTGCGACGAGATCCGGTCCTTGAGCGGGGTGATGATGGTGCCGCGGTTGGTGTAGTCCTCGGGGTTGGCCGAGAAGACCATCAGGATGTCGAGCGGGATGCGCACCGGGAACCCGCGGATCTGGAGGTCGCGCTCCTCGAGGATGTTGAGCAGCCCCACCTGGATGCGCGGCGCCAGGTCGGGCAATTCGTTGATGGCGAAGATGCCGCGGTTGGTGCGCGGCACGATCCCGAAGTGGATGACCTCGGGGTCGGCGTAGGTCAGCCGCCGGGTGGCGGCCTTGATGGGGTCGATGTCGCCCAGCAGGTCGGCGATCGAGACGTCGGGGGTGGCGAGCTTCTCGTTGTAGCGCGCCTCGCGTGGCAGCCACTCGATGGCGGCGGCGTCGCCCTGGTCGGCGACCAGCCGCTGGCCGGTGGTCGAGATCGGCGCCAGCGGGTCGTCGTTGATCTCGCTGCCGCCGAGCACCGGAATCGCGTCGTCCAGCAGGTCGACGAGGGCGCGCAGGATGCGGGTCTTGGCCTGGCCCCGCAGCCCCAGCAGGATGAAGTCGTGGCGCGCCAGCAGGGCGTTGACGATGCCCGGGATGACGGTGCGGTCGTAGCC
>JBFGCA010000118.1:0-14803 GCA_041567315.1 Thermoanaerobaculia bacterium
AGTAGCTCGATGCTAGATGGCAAACATGATGAGGGAGCCACTGCAGTCGCCCCTCGAAGCCCAAAGCTTCAAATTGCCGTGGAATCGACAATAGGCTCTCATAGAAGCGCTGCTCTCCATCCGGAGTTCCCCAGCTGCCCTCAATGGTTGGCTCTGCAAAGTCTCTGTTCTTCAGGCGCTCTTCAGGAAGAAAGGAGATTCCAATAAAGGAGACATCTGCAAGAGAAATATGCGCTTTGTTCAAGCAATACTCGATGGACTTCATGGGTAACTCATGCGCATTGTCGATCGCTGCAACTTTTCCATGTTTACACCGTGACAAGCGCTCCTCTTCGATAGCTGCGAGGATACGACCATCATGCACTAAACAGGCTGATGTTTCATGGTAAACACAGTTGATACCTAAGACATAAGTCATCTTTATGAACTCATGCCTCTAGAATTGGTGCTGGAATGTCTACGACCAAAAACGAGTCTTGAGTGATATAGAAGCGATTTAGTCGATCTTGTAGAGCGATGGGTACTTTTGTAAACTTTTCGCGGTAAAGGCGTTTATAGTGGGCAATTAGCTGGCGCATCCTCTCTGGCGCCTCTTCTCGGTGAAGCTTGACTAGCATTTGGTAAGTGTTGTAGCTATTATTTATGTGGTCGCTGTGGTACTGTCTTAGGTCCGTATACAGGTCGATCAGGACCTCTGCTGGCCACAGGGCATCGAGCATTGGCTTGTTGTAAGGCTTGTTTAGCATACTAATCAAGAGGTGGTGCAACAAACGAATATTGTGATATCTAAGCTCCGCTGTCTCTGCTATGATCTCATCGGTAATAGCGACGTCGTCAGTCATAAGTCCATACTCAAGTTTACCATACTTGCGTATCTTTTCAAGATCTTCTTGCAGAACATCGTTATGGCAATCTTCTTGCTTCAGTAAGTCTGTGACCAACACTTTCACGCGGTCATATGCGTTCACCAGGTACGACCTTGAGTCTTTTGTTAGCGCATTTAGTTCTTTTTCAAGGACGACATCCAAACTATAAATAATTGAGTGGACAAAGTAGAGTAGCGGCGCGTATCTAAAGACTCTTTCAAATGGTATGTCATGAAGGGGAAAGTACTCTCTCGTAAAGTAGTGTAATAAGTCAGCCGTTTTTTTTGAACCTTTATACAGAATTGGATAAGAGATATTGTTTTTCATAGAACACCTCTGGTTCTTAACGATTCATTTGGTGAAGTTGGAGCGTTTGGACTGTAGCGCAGCAAGCACAGGCAGGTAGGCGCTCGGCGCCGCCTGCAAGGGCGCGGGTGACCTCGGCGAAGGCGAGGAGCAGGATCTGCTGGAGATGCCCCACGGCTCGGCGGTGGCTTTCGAGCTGTGCCGATGTTGGACACGGCCGCGAGGCCTTGGACCAGCTCGGCGGCCAATTCCAGCCTGATTCACAGGGCACGGATGAGACCGGCGGTGCCGGTATCGAGGCGCGAGATGGCTGGCAGTTGGTTCGCCACTGAGTACTGGGCGGCCGGGTGTCGACGCCGGCGAGGAAGCGGCAGAGCCCGTCACGGTGCTCGCGGCAGGTCGAGTACACGGCTTTGCTCGCGGGCAGGTGGTCGAGCATGGCCGCCTCTAACGCGTGGACCAGCTGCCGGGGCTCGCCCGAGGCCGGAATCAGGTAGTAACAGCGGCGGCTGACCAGGTGGTCGCCGCTCAGGCTGAAGAAGATCGAGGGCGATCGGATTGTTCTGCTGGAAACAGGCAAAGAGCCAGCCGTCGGCTCCCAGTTCGGCTACGGCTTCTTCGCTGGCTGGCAGGCGGTTGGCGATCAACGCTCTCCTCGGCTAACGGACAGTGGTGTCCAATCCTACTCGATGGCGACGCTGGCCGGAGTTCTGAAACAGGCTTTCTAATGACGGCGCGAGTAGCTTTGTTTCTACGCCGGCCTTGGTAGAGGATTTGTAATAACATTTCTGTATGGTTGCCTGCACTGACGGAATCCGGTCACTGATTCTGATGATGCCGAAGCTCCCTTGGCCGCCGCCGCGAACCGCCCAGAACAGATCCGGGTAGTGGGCCGCCGACACGCCCTGCAGGACTTCCGCCCGCCGGTCGCGACAGACCACTTTGTCGACGCCGGTCAGGTGGTCGACCGTCAGGCCGTGCAAGCGCGACAGGAGCCCCTAGCCACCGCCGGTGATGTGTCCCCTCAGCCCGACCGAATAGCACGAGCCCGCCGGAGGGTGCGGCCGTAGAGGTTCTTTAACACCCGGTGCATCCCCCAGTTGTCGAAGCCGGTGGCGACCCATGTCCGAGATCGGGATGACGACGACGTCGCTCACCATCGTCGAGCGCCGCTCGTAGCGGTCGGCCAGGATGTGGAAGAGGATCTCGCCGCCGGTGCGGTCGAAGGGGACGAAGCCCAGCTCGTCGCAGATGAGCAGGTCCACCCGCTGCAGCTAGCGCTGGAAGCGCCCGAGCTCGCGTTCGTCGCGGGCCTCGACGAGGTCGCGCACCGGATCGGCGGCACGGCGAAAGAGCACCCGGCAGCGCCGCTGGGTGGCCTCGCTACCCAGAGCGATGGCGAGATGGGCCTTGCCGGTGCCGGTCGGGCCGGCGAAGACGACGTCCTCGGCCCGGTCGAGGTAGTCGCAGCTTGCCAGCTCGGCAAGCCTGCCAGTCGATCTGCTCGAGGGTCTTTGTGATCGGGAGACTGGGCGGCCTGGGTGACTCTTGCACCCAGACGCCAAACCGCCCGAAACGGTCAGCCACCTAGCTTGCTGATTTTATTGGCTCTAGTTGGTCGGGACGGCGAGATTTGAACTCGCGACCCCCTGAACCCCATTCAGGTGCGCTACCAGGCTGCGCCACGTCCCGACCGAGGGGTGTGGGCTAGGACGAAGCGTCGAGGAGGGCGAGGATCTCCCGCGCCTGCTCCAGGGCGCTCCGGACGCCCTTGCGGAGCATCTCTACCTGCTTGGCCGCGGCCGTGTCAACCCCGGCGGCGGCGGCCGGCTTGCCCGTCTTGCGGGGCTTCTTGGCCTTGCGGCCGGCGGCGGGCTTGGCGGCGGGGGCGCGGCGCTTGGGGGCCTTGGCGGGAGCCGCTGCGGCCTCGGCGGCGGGCGGCTTTTCGGGCTCCGGGGCCGCCTCCGCCGGGGCCGACTTGGGGCTGCCCTGCTCGGCCAGCTCGGCTTCGAGCTTTTTCTTGGCGCCGGCGATGGTGTAGCCCTCGTCGTAGAGGAGCTCCTTGATGCGGCCGATGACGGTGAGGTCGGCCTCGGTGTAGACCCGCTGGCCGGAGCGGCTCTTGTCGGGCTTCAGGGCCGGGAACTCGGTCTCCCAGTAGCGCAGGACGTAGGGCTGGATCGACAGGCGCTTACAGGCCTCGCCGATCTTGTAGTAGAGCTTCTTGGCCACGGGGGTGCTCAGCTCCTCTCGGCCGGTCCGGCGACGAGGCGCTTGAGGCGGTCGGCGGGGCGGAAGCTCAGACCGCGTTGCGGCGGAATGTAGATGGGGCGTCCGTTCGAGGGATCGACGCCGGGCCGGCCGGGGCGCTGGGTCACTTCGAATACGCCGAAATTCTGGATTCGGACCGGTTGGCCCTCGCGCAGCCGGCTCTTGACGGTCTTGAGGATGGTGTCGACCACTTCGGCTGCTTCGTGACGGGTCAGACCCCCGTGGAGTTCGTACACCACGTTCGCCAGGTCCGCCTTGTTGAGTCCTCGTCGGGGCTGTCCGCCGTTGCGGCTCATCGGAGGGAAGCGCGTTCGAGCCTTAAAGTGACACCTCAGAGAATCTACATGAAGTATAGAGGCTCAACCGGCGACGGGCAAGGGGATTCATAGCCGGAAAGCTATCGCTTGCGGACCACGATGCGGATGGGGATTCCGGCCAGATCGAGCTGCTCGCGGAGGGCGTTTTCGAGGTAGCGCCGGTAGGAGGCGCGGCGCGGCAGCGTGCGGTTGGCGAAGAGCATGAAGCTGGGGGGCGCGACCCCCACCTGGGTGGCGTAGTAGAGCTTCCAGGGTCGGCCGGCGGCGCTCGGCGGCCGGTGGCGGCCCGTGGCCGCGGCAAGAAGTCGGTTGACCTCGGTGGTGGACAGGCGGAGCCGGTAGCGCTCGAGCGCCGCGTCGACGGCCGGCAGCAGGCGGCCGACGCCGCGTCCCGTGAGGGCCGAGACGTTGACCCGCGGCGGACCTCCGGCCAGCCCGGCGAGCCGCGGCCAGCCGACCTCTTCGAGCCGCTTCCGGCCGGCCGGGTCGAGGAGGTCCCACTTGTTGACCACCGCCACCACCGCGCGGCCCAGCTCCCAGGCGGCACCGGCGATCGCCAGGTCGCCGGCGGTCACGCCGTCGGCGGCATCGATGACCAGCAGGGCGAGCTGGGCGCGCTCGATCTGGCGGCGGGCCATCATCACGGCCAGCTCCTCGGGGGTGCCCGAGACCCGGCTGCGACGGCGAATGCCGGCGGTGTCGATCAGCAGGTAGCGGCGTTCTCCGGCCGTCAGGACCGAGTCGATGGGATCGCGGGTGGTGCCGGCCTCGGGCGAGACCAGCGCCCGCTGCTCCCCGAGCAGGCGATTGAGGAGCGAGGACTTGCCGACGTTGGGCCGGCCGACGATGGCGAGCCGCGGGGCGGGGTCCTCGGCCGGCGGGGCCGGCGCCGGCAGCCGCTCGAGAAGCGCCTCGCGGAGCGGTTCGAGCCCGCGGCCGTGCTCGGCCGAGACCAGCAGCAGCGGCTCGATCCCCAGACGCGAGAACTCGAGGTGGCTCTCCTGGGCGGCGCGGGTGTCGCCCTTGTTGACCACCAGCAGGGCCGGCTTGCCGTAGCGGCGCAGCTCCTCCCACACCCGCTCGTCGGCCGGCAGCAGCCCGGCCGCGCCGTCGACCATCAGGATCAGCAGGTCGCTCTCCTCCACCGCCATCAGCACCTGCCGGTTGAGGCCCAGCGGGTCGTCGCCGGGGACGAGGCCGCCGGTGTCGACCAGCAGCAGGGCGCGGCCCGGGGCCAGCTCGGCGGTGCCGGTGAGCCGGTCGCGGGTCACCCCCGGCCGGTCGTGGACGATCGCCTTCCGCTGGCCGATCAGGCGGTTGAAAAGCGTCGACTTGCCGACGTTGGGCCGGCCGACGATGGCCGCCGTCGGGGTGGGGGCGGCGAGCCCGGGAGCCGGCTCCATGGCCGGGGCTACTCCTGAATGGTGCGGAAGAGCACCCGCCAGCGGCCGCCGTCCAGCTTGAGCTGGTACTTGACCCGGTTGGGCTGCTCCAGCACCTCGGCGAGCACGGTGTCGGTCCCGGCCACCACGCTCCGGACGTCCCAGACCTCGTGGGTGGTGACGAAGGCGTTGGCGTAGTTCCAGCGCTGGACGTCCTCGATGGTGAGACTGCGGAAGGTCGGCTTGAAGACCCGGCCCTCGACCGCCAGGTCGTGGACCCGCTTCTCGACCCGGGCGATCTCCTTCTCGGCCACGAATTGGCGGAGCGGCTCGAGGTTGCCGGTGGCGTAGGCCTCGGCCAGGACCGGCAGGTAGGACTCCAGGAAATCGGCGATCTCGCGACGGTCGGTCTCGGGCTCGGGGCCGGTCCCGCAACCGGTAACGGCAATCGCGAGAACTAAGGCGAAGAGCCAATACCTCACGAGAAAAGTCTAGCAGTCCGTGGCGAGGACGAAGGGCCCCAAGAAGCGGGCGGCTGCCAGTGGCCCGTGACACCCGTGTGCCAGTGCCTGGGCGCCCTTGACAGCCGTTCTCGGCCCTGCACCACTAATGGCGGCGGCCATGCGGCCTTCGGGGGCCGCCCCGGCCCCGACCCGGCCGGTCGTCCCGACCGCGCCGGCGGCGGCTCGAACGACCGCGTTCGGCCTCCCCGCGCTCGGTGCGCTCCCGCCGCGGACCGTGGCCACCCGTCCCGCCCCCTCTTACCTGGCTCCGGCTCGACCCCTCCCGCTCCGGTCGCTCTGGGCCCGGAAGCCCCCGAGGCCGACCGCGCCGCCGCTCGGGCGGGGGCGGCATGCCGGCGACGGCGAGCTCGAGGCTGCGGCGGCGGTCGTCGACGCCGGTCAGGACCACCTCGACCGGGCTGGCGAGGCGGAAGCGGCGCTCGGTCTCCTGGCCGACCAGCTCGTGGCGCTCGGGGTCGTAGACGTAGTAGTCGTCGGCCATCGTGCGGATCGGGACCAGGCCGTCGACGAAGTATTCGTCGAGCTCGACGAAGAGGCCGAAGGGCTGGACGCCGGTGATGCGGCCGGGGAAGGTCTCCCCCACCCGGGCGGCCAGGAATCGGACCAGCTTCCAGCGACGCAGCTCGCGCTCGGAGCTTTCGGCGCGGCGCTCGGTGAAGCTGCAGCGCTCGGCGATCCAGGGCAGGCGGTCGGCGAGCAGCTCGGCGCCGGGGCCCGACTCGCGCCCCGCCGCGGCGCGGCCGGCCAGCAGGGCCTTGAGCCGGCGGTGGACCAGCAGGTCCGGGTAGCGGCGGATCGGCGAGGTGAAGTGGGTATAGCGGCGCGAGGCCAGGGCGTAGTGGCCGCGGCACTCGGGGGAGTAGAGCGCCTGGCGCAGGGCGCGGAGCACCAGGGTGGAAACGAGGGCCTCCTCCGGGTGGTCTTCGACCCGCCGCAGGACCTTCTGGAGGGCCGAGGGATGGAGGCTCTCGAGGTCGCCCGCGAGGTCGATGCCCAGCGGGCGCAGAAACTGGCGCAGCTCCTCGAGGTCGTCGGGGTCGGGCGGGTCGTGAACCCGGTAGAGGGCGGGCAGGTCATGGCCCGCCAGCTCGGCAGCCACCGCTTCGTTGGCGGCGATCATGAACTCCTCGATGAGCCGGTGGGCGAGGTTGCGCTCGGCGGCGCGCACGTCGACGGTCAGGCCCTGGGGATCGAGGACCAGGTGGCCCACGGGGAGGTCGAAGTCGAGCGAGCCGCGCGAGGTGCGGCGCTTTCGCAGCCGCTCCATGAGCCGCCGGGCGCGGCCCAGCATGGGAAGCACCTCGCCGTAGGCCTCGCGGTCGGCGGGCCGCGGCTCCTCGAGCAGCCGCCGGACCTCGCCGTAGGTCAGCCGTCGAGCGCTGGCGATCAGGGTCTCGGCGAAACGGTGGCCGCGGACCTCTCCGTCGCCGTCGAGGTCCAGGAAGACCGAGACCGTCAGCCGCGGCCGCTCCGGCCGGAGCGAGCAGAGGCCGGCCGAAAGCCGCTCGGGGAACATCGGCACCACCCGGTCGGGGTAGTACACGCTGGTGCCGCGCCGGTAGGCCTCGAGGTCCAGGGGCCCGGTCTCGGGGACGTAGTGGGCGACGTCGGCGATGTGGACCCCGAGCCGCCAGCCGCCGCGCTCCCCGGGCTCGACCGAGATGGCGTCGTCGAAGTCGCGGGCGTCCTCACCGTCGATGGTGACGACGGTGGCCGCGCGCAGGTCCTCGCGGCCGTCGAAATCGGCGCCGCCGGGATCCTCCGGCAGCGCCGCGGCCTCGGCCAGCGCCGGCGGCGGGAACTCGGTCGGGATCTCGAAGTGGCGGAGCACCACCTCGGCGTCGACGCCCGGCTGCTCGGGGTCACCCAGCATCTCGACCACCCGGGCGCGGAGCGGCCCGTGGCGGCGCTCGCCGGCCACTTCGACGACCACGTAGTCGGTCTCGAGCAGCTCGTCGCCGCCCTCGACCTCGACCTCGGCGCTCTCCTTGGGGTCGAAGGGGACCAGCCAGCGGCGGGCCCGGCCCAGCTCGAGGGTCCCCACCAGGGTGCGCCGGCGGCGGCCCAGCACCCGCACCACGGCGGCTTCGGGCAGCCGCCCGCGGCGGCGCCCGCGGGGCTTGAGCCGCCGGCCCAGCACCACGTCGCCCTCGCCGGCGCCCTTGAGGTCGCGGGCGCGGACGTAGAGGCCGGGCTCGCCGGCGCTGTCACCGACGATCAGGGCGTCGCCGCGCTCCAGGAGCTGGATCCTGCCCGACACCCAGTCGGTGGCCTCGACCGCGTACCAGCGCCGCGACCAGTCGACCGCCCGGCCGTCCGCCGCCAGCTCGGCCAACGCCTTGCGGACCGCCTCGGGCTCGGCCTCCGCCGCCAGCGCCTCGGTCAGCTTCTCAGGCTCCAGCCCGCGGCGGCCGGCCCGCTCCAGCCGCTCCAGCACCCACTGGCGCAAGACCCCCTCGAACCCGGCCGACCGGTTTGACACCCCCATGGCTGCCTTCTAGTATCTGACTGGCCCCGTTGCGGGGCGGGCGAAAGTGGCGGAATTGGTAGACGCGCAAGATTCAGGATCTTGTGGTCGCAAGACCGTGGGGGTTCGAGTCCCCCCTTTCGCACCATTCTTCCTCCCCATCGCTTGATCTCCCGTCGCAGAGTACCGCAACGGCCCGCCGCCGGGCCGTCAGCAGTCGTTGGCCGTCCAGGGGCCGCCCGGAGCAGCGGGCCGCCTCCGCGAAGCTCTGACGAGCCCGCTGCGTCCCCGGGCGTGCCCCGCCCCGGCCGGCTCGTGCCAGCCACCGTTGACGACCGGCGCTTGTCGCGGTGGGCGAGCTTGTGAGATATTTCACGAGCTTCTGGGGCCCGCCGAGCACGGGCCCTGCGGGAGGCAAGCGATGCCCGCGGACCATTACCCCGTGCTCCTCGCCCTCGGCGTCGCCCTGGCGCTCGGCGGCGTCATCCTGGGTCTGTCGGCGCTGATCGGCAGCCGCAGCGGCGGGCGGGTGAAGCTCTCGACCTACGAGTCGGGCGAGCCGCTGCTCGACCGCTCGCACAAGCGGATCTCGATCCTGTTCTTCCTGATCGCCATCGACTTCGTGATCTTCGACGTCGAGGCGGCCTTCCTCTACCCCTGGGTGCTGGTGCTCCGCGAGGGCGGCTGGCCGCTGTTCTGGGCGGTGATGGTCTTCGTGGTGCTGATCCTGGTGGGGCTGGTCTACATCTGGCGCAAGGGCGGCCTGGACCTCGAGTTCAAGCGCGCCTCCTTTCAGGCACCGGGGGCCGTGGAGCGAAGGCGTGGCTGAAGCGACCGCCAGCGGGCTTCCGGCCGAGGCGCGGGCGGCCATCGACGCCCTCAGACCGCGCTACCCCACCAGCGAGGCGCTGCTGCTGCCGGCCCTCCACCTGGCCCAGCGCGCCTGGGGCGGGTGGCTGCCCGACGAGGCCATCGAGGCGGTGGCCCGCGAGCTGGACCTCGCCCCGGCCAAGGTCTACGGCGTGGTCACCTTCTACGACCTGTTCCACCAGCGGCCGGTGGGCCGTCACCGGCTGCGGGTGTGCACCAACCTGTCGTGCGCGCTGCGCGGCGCCCGCGAGGTGCTGGCGGCGATCGGCGACGAGCTGGGGGTGGGCGAGAGCGAGGTCACCGCCGACGGGCGCTGCTCCTACGTCCACTTCGAGTGCCTGGGGGCCTGCGACATGGCCCCGATGCTGATGGTCGACGACGCCTATCACGGCAACCTCACCCCGGAGTCGGTGCGCCGGCTGGTGCGGGGGCTCGAATGAGCGGCTTCGAGCCGGTCCTGACCCGCAACGTGGGCAAGCCCGAGGCACTGACCGTCGCCGGCTACCGGGCCGGCGGCGGCTACCAGGCGCTGGCCGAGGGCCTGGCCATGGAGCCCGACGCGGTGATCGAGGAGGTCAAGCGCTCGGGGCTGCGCGGCCGCGGCGGCGCCGGCTTCCCGGCCGGGGTCAAGTGGGGCTTCATCCCCAAGGGGACCGACAAGCCCAAGTACCTGGTCTGCAACGCCGACGAGTCGGAGCCCGGGACCTTCAAGGACCGGGTGCTGATGGAGCACGACCCCCACCAGTTGATCGAGGGCTGCGCGTTGTGCTGCTGGGCGGTGGGCGCCAACACCTGCTACATCTACATCCGCGGCGAGTACGTCCGCCAGGCCGACATCCTGGAGGCGGCGATCGCCGAGGCCTACGGCGCCGGCGTCCTCGGCGACAGCGTCCTGGGCTCGGGCTTCAAGCTGGACATGTTCGTCCACCGCGGGGCCGGCGCCTACATCTGCGGCGAGGAGACCGGGATGCTCGAGTCGCTCGAGGGCCGGCGCGGCCAGCCGCGGATCAAGCCGCCGTTCCCGGCGGTGGTGGGGGCCTTCGGCTGCCCGACGGTGATCAACAACGTCGAGACCCTGTGCAACGTGCCCCACATCATCGGCCGCGGGGCCGACTGGTTCCGGGCCATCGGCACCGACGAGCGGAACACCGGGCCCAAGCTCTACTGCATGTCGGGCCACGTCGAGCGGCCGGGCACCTACGAGTTCCCGATCGGCGCCACCCTGGACCAGCTGCTGGAGGCGGCGGGCGGCATGCTTCGCGGGCGCGCCCTCAAGGCGTTCCAGCCGGGCGGCGCCTCGGCGCCCATCCTGGCGGCCGACCAGCGCTCCGTGCCGATGGACTTCGACAACCTGGCCAAGGCCGGCAGCATGCTGGGCTCGGCGGCGGTGATCGTGATGGACGAGACCACCTGTCTGGTCCGCGCCACCCTCCGGCTCGCCAGGTTCTTCAACCACGAGTCCTGCGGCCAGTGCACCCCCTGCCGCGAGGGCACCAACTGGTCGGAGATGGTGCTCGAGCGGCTCGAGGAGGGCCGCGCCGAGCCGGGCGACCCCGACCTGGTGCTCCGCATCTGCCGCAACATGGGCGGCACCACGCTCTGCCCGCTGGCCGACGCCGCGGTGGGGCCGCTAGAGTCGCTGGTCACCACCTTTCGCGAGGAGGTCGAGGCGCATCTCGACGGCGGCTGTCCACTGCCCTACCGGCCGGTCTTCGAGGAGGCGGCGGTCAGCTGATGCCGACCGTCACCATCGACGGCCGCACGGTCGAGGTCGAGCCCGGCACCAACCTGATCGAGGCCGGGCAGCGGGTCGGGGTCCAGATCCCCCACTACTGTTACCACCCGCGCCTGTCGGTGGTCGGCCAGTGCCGGATGTGCCTGGTCAAGGTGGAAGGCCTCCCCAAGCTGCAGGCCGCCTGCTCCACCCAGGTGATGAAGGACGGCATGGTGGTCGCCGTCGACGACCCCGAGGTGCGCGAGGCCCAGGCCGGGGTGATGGAGTTCCTGCTCATCAACCACCCGCTGGACTGCCCGATCTGCGACCAGGCCGGCGAGTGTGGGCTCCAGGACTATTCGTTCAAGCACGGGCAGGCCTTCTCGCGCTTCAAGTTCGAGGAGAAGCGCACCTACCCGGGCCGCGAGCGGATCCCGCTGGGCTCGCAGGTGGTCCTCAACATGAACCGCTGCATCCAGTGCACTCGCTGCGTGCGGTTCACCGAGGAGATCACCGGCACCGGCGAGCTGGGCTTCTTCGAGCGCGGCGCCCGCACCGAGATCGGGGTCTTCCCGGGCCGCGAGCTGGACAACCCGCTCTCCGGCTGCGTGGTCGACGTCTGCCCGGTGGGGGCGCTGACCTCGACCCGCTTCCGGTTCGCCGAGCGGGTCTGGTACCTGGACAAGACGCCCTCGCTGTGCACCGGCTGCGACGCCGGCTGCAACATCACCCTCGAGCACCGCCGCGGCCGGGTGCGGCGCTACAAGCCGCGGGTCAACCCGGCGGTCAACGACTACTGGATGTGCGACCACGGGCGCCAGAGCTTCGAGCGCTACGAGAAGCACGAGCGCCTGGCGGCGCCGGTGGGGCGCTGGTCCGGGAGCGCCGCCTACCCCACCTGGCAGGAGGCGCTCGACGAGCTGGCCCGGCGGCTGCGCGAGGCGGCGCCGACCGGCGAGATCGGCTTCTTGGCCTCGGGTCACCAGACCACCGAGGAGGCCTTCCTGATGGCGCGGCTGGCCGACAAGCTGGGCGCCGTCCACCGCGGGGTGTGGACGGAGCCGGGGCCCGAGCGGACCATCCCCAACCCGGCGGGCGGGGTCACCGGCCGCGAGGCGGCGCCCAACCGGCGGGGCGCCGAGCTGGCCGGCCTGGTGCCGGGCGGTGCCGGCTCGGGAGGGGGGGACGCCGGCGCCGCCGAGCTGCTCGAGGGCGACGCCGCCGCCCGCTGCCGGGTGCTGGTGGTGGCCGACGGCGACCCGGGGAGCGTGGCCCACCGGCCCGAAGCGGTCGAGCGCCTGCGGCGGGCCGGCTTCCTGGTCGTCCTCGGCTGGTACGCCAGCCCGCTGGCGGCGGTGGCCGCTCTGGCGCTGCCCACCGCCACCCACGCCGAGCGCGAGGGCACCTTCGTCAACGTCGACGGGCGGCTGCAGCGGTTCGAGCGCGCCTTCCCGCCGCCCGGCGAGGCGCGGCCGGCGCTCGCCGCGCTGGCCGAGCTGCTGGCGCGGCTCGACGGCGAGGAGTGGCGCGACCTGGGGGCCGAGGAGGTCTTCGCACGGCTGGCGGCGGCGGGGAGGCTGCCGGCCGAGAAGTTGGCGCGGCTCCCAGCCCAGGGCGTGCCGGTCCCGGCGGCTGCCGGGTCTGCCGAGACGGGGCCGCCCGCCGGCGGCGCCTGAGCCGGACTGTTCCGGAAAAAACTGCGACGGAAAGCCGATCGATGACCGCCGAGCTGCTGGGCACCGCCGCCAAGATGGGCCTCTGGCTGGTCGCCCTGCTCAGCGTGGTGCCGATCATGGTCTGGGTCGAGCGGCGCGGCAGCGCGCTGATCCAGGACCGCCGGGGCCCCAACCGGGTGGGGCCACTGGGGCTCTTCCAGGCGCTCGCCGACGCCGCCAAGTTCCTGTTCAAGGAGGACATCGTGCCGGCGGCGGCCGACCGGCCGCTCTATCTGCTGGCGCCGGTGCTGGCGCTGGTGCCGGCGCTGACCACCTTCGTGGTCATCCCCTTCGGGCCCGACGTCGAGGTCGGTGGTCGCACGGTGCGGCTGATCGTCGCCAACGCCGACACCGGGGTGCTGCTGCTGCTCGCCCTGGCCAGCCTCGGGGTCTACTCGCTGGTGATGGCGGGCTACAGCTCGAACAACAAGTACTCGCTGCTGGGCTCGGTCCGGGCCTCGGCGCAGATGATCAGCTACGAGCTGGCGCTGACCCTGTCGGTGGTGGCGGTGCTGGTGCCGGTGGGGTCGCTGCGGCTCGACGATGTGGTGCGGGCACAGCAGGGGGGGCTTCTCGACTGGCACGTCTTCCCGCAGGCGATCGGCTTCCTGGTCTTCGTGGTCGCCGCCTTCGCCGAGACCAACCGGTTGCCCTTCGACCTGCCGGAGGCCGAGTCGGAGCTGGTGGGCGGCTACCACACCGAGTACAGCTCGATGAAGTTCGCCCTTTTCTTCATGGGCGAGTACATGTCGATGACCACGCTGTCGGCGCTGGGAGCGACCCTCTACCTTGGCGGCTGGCACCTGCCGGGAATCCCCTTCCCCGACCACTGGCTGGGGGCGGCGCTGACGGGCTTCGGCATCCTGATGGCCAAGGTCGCCGCCTTCATGCTGTTTTTCGTCTGGGTGCGCTGGAGCTTCCCGCGCTTCCGCTTCGACCAGCTGATGCGGCTCGGCTGGAAGGTGCTGCTGCCGCTGGCGCTGCTCAATCTCGTTCTGGTGGCGGCGCTCACCGTCGGCGGGTGGCTGTGATGGAGACCGCGGTCTTCGCGCTGTTCGCCGCCCTGGCGCTGGTCTCGGCGCTGGTGGTGGTCCTGCACCGCAACCCGGTCTACTCGGTGATGAGCCTGGTGGTCACCCTGGTGTCGCTGGCAGTGCTCTTCGTGCTGCTGGGGGCCCCCTTCCTGGCGGCGCTCCAGGTGCTGGTCTACGCCGGCGCCATCCTGGTGCTGTTCCTGTTCGTGCTGATGCTGCTCAACGTCGAGCGCGACGAGGGGGCGGCCGGCGGCCGCTGGGGCCAGCGGGTGGGCGCGCTGGCCGGCGCCCTGCTGTTCGGGGGGCTGCTGGCGGTGCTGGCCTGGGGCGGGCAGGTGGCGCGGGCGCTGCCGGCGCCGGGCCCCGGCGACGTCGGGCTGGTGGCGCTGGCCCGCGAGCTGTTCACGACCTACCTCCTGCCCTTCGAGATCGTCGGGCTGCTGCTGCTGGCGGCGGTGATCGCCGCCACCGTGCTGGCGCGCAAACCCGGGGAGGAGGGGCGGTGAGCGTCCCCATCGCCTGGTACCTGCTGCTGGCGGCGGCGCTGTTCGCGATCGGCACCGCCGGCGCCCTGTCGCGCCGCAACGGCATCACCATCTTCCTGGCGATCGAGCTGATGCTGAGCGCCGTCAACCTGGCGCTGGTGGCCTGGGCCCGCGAGGTCGGCGCCCGGACCGGGGACCTGGCCGCCGGACTGAGCGGTCAGCTGGTGGTGTTCTTCGTGCTGGCGGTGGCGGCGGCCGAGGCCGCGGTGGGGCTGGCCCTGTTCATCGCCGTCTACCGCAACCGGCGGACCATCGACGTGGACCGTCTCAACCTGATGCGCTGGTGAGCCCGCGATGATCGACCTGCTGTGGCTGATCCCGGTGCTGCCGCTGGCCGGCGCGGCCGTCAACGCCGCCCTCGGGCCCCGGGTGCCGCGCAGCCTGTCGACCGCGGTCGGGCTGGGCGCCCCCGGGCTCGCCCTGCTGATCGCTCTGGGCTGTCTCGCCCGCTACGTCGGCGCCCTCGCGCCGGAGTCGTTCGAGCAGACGCTCTACGTGTGGACCGCCGGCCCGCTGATCATCGACGTCGGCTTCCTGCTGGATCCGTTGTCGGCGGTGATGCTGTTCGTGGTGACCTTCGTGGGGTTCTGGATCCACGTCTACTCGGTGGGCTACATGGGGGAGGACCGGGGCTACCAGCGGTACTTCGTTTATCTGAATCTGTTCCTGGGGGCGATGCTGCTGCTGGTGCTGGGCAACAACTTCCTGGTGCTGTTCGTGGGCTGGGAGGGGGTGGGCCTGTGCTCGTACCTGCTGATCGGGTTCTGGTACGAGGAGGAGTTCCCGCCGTTC
>JBFGCA010000119.1:0-14772 GCA_041567315.1 Thermoanaerobaculia bacterium
CCACCGGCCGAGGCCCCGGCCTACGCGGCGGAGGACACCCGTCCCGGTGTGGCCGAGCCGGCGCCGGCTCGCGACACCGCCGAGGTGGTCCCGCCGGCCGACGTCCAGGGACCCGGGTGGGCCTTCACCGGCGCCCCGGACCGTGGTCGCGCGGACGCCGACGAGAGCCGCCGCGAGGACGCCCGGCGGCTGGCCCGCCTGCTGGTCACCGAGATCAAGCTCTACAACGAGGAGCGGGTCGAGGAAGGGCGCCGCAACCGCAACGTCTACAAGGCGCTGCGGGAGGACATCGACCGCTCGCGGCAGATCTACGAGGAGCGGGTGGAGGAGTCGGTGCGGGCCGGCACCGACTATTTCCGCGAAGAGCTGGTGCGGATCCTCGCCGACGGCGACGAAGGCGCTCTAGGCGCCTAGCGGCTGGTGGCGAGAGCCGGCCGGGGTGGGGCGCGCCTGGGTACGGAACGGGCCTGAAGGACTTCACGGGGGAGGCCCGTCGCTCCTTTCGCCTTCGCGCCGCGCGGCCCGTGATCTTCGGGGCCTGACGCAAGCGCTCGGCTCAAGGCCCCTGTCGAGCCCCACCCCGGCCGGCTCCTGAGACGCTGGTGGAGGCCGGCGTGCAGCGGGCGTCGGGCTGTCGGTTCAAGATGCGGCAGCACAACGGCATTGGCTGTCGGGGCCGTTCCGGGTGGTATACTGCCGACCCCCCGCCGGGGGGACGGTGGGTCCATAGCTCAGCGGTTAGAGCATCCGGCTCATAACCGGCAGGTCCCTGGTTCAAATCCAGGTGGACCCACCAGGCGAGGTCGAGTGAGGGGAGCGATCGTCACGACAGAGGACAGCAAACGGCCGGCCGGGCGCCGGGAGCCCGGACGGCCGAAGAAACCTCGCGGGGGGGTGTCCTTGAATGGGCACCCCCCCGCCCTTTGCGGGCGGCTGCCAGCGGCCGCCGCGGGCGGCCCCGGGCCGGTGATGGCACCTACCAGATGAGCGAACAGCAACTGCAAACCGTGGTCGAGCTGCAGCAGACCCTGGACGAGCTGCGCGCCGCCGAGGAGCTACTGGCCGGGATCCCGGACTGGATGCGCGAGCTGCACGAGGAGTACAGCGGCCGCAAGGCCGAGATCGACGCTCTGGCGGCGGTGGTGGAGGAGGCCGAGCAGGAGCGCCGGCAGGCCGAGATCGCGATCGTCGACATCCGCGAGCGGGTCAAGCACTTCCAGGCCCAGATCGGGCAGGTGCGCAATCAGCGCGAGTACGGCGCGCTGCTCCAGGAGATCGACTCCGCCAAACGGCAGATCCAGGACCTCGAGGAGCAGGCGCTGGCCGCCATGGAGCGTGGCGACGAGACCCGCCGGCAGCTCGAGGAGGAGCGCGACGGCTTCCAGGAGCTGGACTCGCGCTACGCCGCCGAGCTGGCCAAGTGGGAGGAGCAGAAACCGGGGGTCGCCGACAACGCCGACAAGCTGCGCGCCCGCATCGAGGTGCTCAAGGAGCGGCTGCCGCCCCAGACCCTTTCGCTGTTCGAGCGCATCCTCGAGCGCTATAGGGGCGCCGCCCTGGCGGAGGTGCGCCGGGTAGCCCGGGTGGGCAAGGGGCCGCCGATCTGGCACTGCAGCGCCTGCAACTACCGGGTACGGCTGCAGGCGGTGGTCGGCATCCAGACCGAGGGCCGGCTGGAGCTGTGCGACAGCTGCAAGCGGATCCTCCATCTGGACGAGGCGGCGGATTGACCGCGGCCGCCGGCGCCCGCGCCTGGATCGACGGCGCCGCCCGCGGCAATCCCGGCGAGGCCGGCTTCGGCGTGGTCTTCGAGACCGGCGGCCAGACCCACGAGATCGCCGGTTTCCTGGGCCGGACGACCAACAACGTGGCCGAGTACGCGGCGCTGGTGGCGGCGCTGACCTTCGCTGGCCGCCAGCGGGTGCGGCAGCTGACCCTGTTCAGCGACAGCCAGCTGGTGGTGCGCCAGCTGGAGGGCGCCTACCGGGTGCGGGCGGCGCACCTGGTGCCGATCTTCCTCAAGGTGCTCAAGCTGCGGCAGGCCATCCCGCGGTTCCGCATCCAGCACGTGCCGCGCGGCGAGAACCGCGCGGCCGACAAGCTGGCCAACGCGGCCATCGACCGCCGGCTGCCGGTGCCGCCGTGGGTGGAGCTCGAGCTGCCGGGAGCGTGAGCGACGTGGCGGCCCGGGTGGCCGCGATCCGGCGCCGGATCGGCGAGGCCTGTGAGCGCTGCGGGCGCGACCCCGGCGAGGTCACCCTGGTCGGTGCCAGCAAGAGCCAGCCGCCGGAGCGGCTCGAGGCGGCCTGGCAGGCGGGCGTCCGGGTGTTCGGCGAGAACCGCGTGCAGGAGGCGCTGGCCAAGATCCCGGCGCTGCCGGCGGCCGCCGAGTGGCACCTGATCGGGGCGCTCCAGTCCAACAAGGTCCGGAAGGCCGTGGCCGCCTTTCAGGCAGTCCAGTCGGTGGACCGACCCAAGATCGCCCGCGCCCTCGACCGCGAGGCCGAGCGCCAGGGGCGGGCCCTGCTCGGACTGCTCGAGGTCAACCTGGGGGCCGAGCCCACCAAGCACGGCTTCCCGCCCGAGCGGCTGGCGACCGCGGCGCGGCCGCTGGCCGAGCTCGAGGCGCTGCGGCTGGTCGGGCTGATGGCCATCCCGCCCTGGGAGGAGCAGCCGGAGGCGGCCCGTCGCTGGCTGCGCCGCCTCCGCGAGCTGCGCGACGAGCTGTTCTCGCGACCCGAGTGGAGCGGCCGGCCGGGCTTGCTGTCGATGGGGATGAGCGACGACTTCGAGCTGGCGATCGAGGAGGGCGCCACCCACGTGCGGGTCGGCACCGCGCTGTTCGGCCCGCGCCCCCCCGTTGAGAACCCGACGGGCGACGGGCCGGCATGACCGCGAACCCGTCGACCGGACGCCGATGCCCGAGCTGCTGATCGAGAACCTCGGCGAGGTGGCGACCCCGACGGGCGCCACCTCCCGCGCTGGCGACGGCCAGGGCCGCGTCGAGCGCTGGCCGGCAGCGGAGGTGGTGTGCCGCGACGGCCGGATCGCCTTCGTCGGCCCGTTGGCAGAGCGGCGGCGGCGGCTCGGCCCGCTCCCCGGCGCCGAGCGCCTCGACGGCCGCGGCGGCACCCTGGTGCCGGGCTTCGTCGACCCCCACACCCATCTGCCCTGGGCGGGCAGCCGCGAGAACGAGTTCGCCCAGCGGCTGGCGGGCAAGACCTATCTCGAGATCGCCGCCGCGGGCGGCGGCATCCTCTCCCCCGTCGCCGCCACCCGCCGGGCCGGCGAGGAGGAGCTGGCCGCCGCCGTCGGCCGGCGGCTCGACCTCATGCTGCGCTCGGGCACCACCACCGCCGAGGCCAAGAGCGGCTACGGCCTGACCCTGTCCGACGAGCTCAAGCAGCTGCGGGCGATCGCCCGCGCCGCGGCCGCCCACCCGGTGGAGCTGGTCCCCACCCTGCTCGCCGCCCACGAGGTGCCGCCCGAGCACCGCGCCGACCGCGAGCGGTGGCTCGAGACCATCTGCCAGGAAATCGTGCCGGCGGTGGCCGAAGCCGGGCTGGCGCGCTTCTGCGACGTCTTCTGCGAGCAGGGAGTGTTCAGCCCCGCCGAGTCGCGCCGCGTGCTGGTGGCGGGGCGTGACCACGGCCTGGCGCCGCGGCTCCACGCCGACGAGTTCGTCGACTCGGGCGGCGCAGAGCTGGCGGCCGAGCTCGGAGCGCGGTCGGCCGACCACCTGACCGCCGCCTCGGCGGCCGGCATCGAGGCGCTGGCGAAGGCCGGCGTCACCGCCGTCCTGCTGCCAGGCACCAGCTTCTTCCTGATGAAGCACGCCTACGCCCCGGCCCGGCGCTTGATCGAGGCGGGGATCCCGGTGGCCATCGCCACCGACTGCAACCCGGGCTCCTCCTACACCGAGTCGATGCCGATGATCCTCGTGCTGGCGGTCTTCGAGCTCGGGCTGACGATCGAAGAGGCGCTGACCGCCGCCACCCTGAACGCCGCCTGCTGCCTCGACCTCGGCGACGAGATCGGCTCGATCGAGGTCGGCAAGCAGGCCGACCTGACCCTGCTCGACGGTCCCAACCTCCTCCACCTCGCCTACCACTACGGGGTCAACCCGGTGGCGGCGGTGGTCAAGCGCGGCGCCGTTGCTTGGCGGGCCGCGTCCCCGGCTATTCGCTCCTGACCGCCGCCCGGCGCGCCAGCTCGAGCAGGTTCTCGCCGTCGGCCAGGCGGGTGCCGCGGTCGTCGGCGACGAAGGTCAGGGTCAGGGTGAGGGTCTGCTCGACCTCGCGCTCGGTCTCGACCGAGGCCTCGACCAGACCCAGCGGCAGGTCCTCGAGCCGGTAGCCCCACACCTCGACCGCCAGCTCGCGGGTGGTCACCCGCGGCCGCGAGCTGCCGGCCGGACTCCAGCTCAGCGCCGGCTCGCTGCCCACCCGCACGTGACTGGGCGGTCCGAGCAGGATCAGCGCCCGGCCGCGATCGGTGAGGCTGCCGCGCCGCGCGCCCTCCTTGTAGAGCAGGTCGGCGGCCTCCACCCGCTCGGAGAAGCGCTCGCGGAAGGCGTTGCCCGGGGTCTCGGGCTCGCCGTCGCGTCGCGCCCAGAAACTCTCGATGAAGTTGAGGGCCGCCGCCTTGTGGCGCATCTGACGCAGCTCCTTCCACTCCTCCGGAAGGAGCAGCCAGCGGACCGGTCCGTCGGCCCAGGCCAGCAGCTCGTTGCCGGCCGCCGGCGGCGGGCCGGAGCTGCCGCAGCCGGCCAGCAGCAGAACCAGCGCCACCGCCGGCGCCTGCCGGCGGTGGCCCGGCCCGGTCTGCGGACACCCGGAGGTCACCGGGGGTCCTTTCTCCTGGACATCAGTTCACCGGCTCGCTCCGCGAGGGCTCGGCCGCCGCCCGCACGCTGCCGAAGCGCTCCTCGTAGAGCTTGAGGTTCTCCTCCAGGGCCCGCAGGATGCGCTTCAGGTGCCCGGGGCTGGTGACGATGCGGGCGGTCACCGACCCCTGCGGCGGCACGAAGTTGACGAAATCGAGGATGAACTCCTCGCGGGTGTGGACCACCCGCAGCAGGTTGGAGTAACGCCCCTTGAGCTCCTCGTCGCTGATCTTGAGGTTGATCCCTCTGGCGCGTTCCGGCATCGGCGGCCTCCTCCCGAGATCTTAGCCCGCGGGTGGCGGCAGGCGCCGCCAGCGCAGCGTTCCGGCGAACTCCCAGCGGTGCTCCGGGAAATACAGCCCGACGCCGGCCGTGGCCGCGGTGACCGTAAAGCTCAGATAGCGACGATGATAGTCGTAGGGATAGCCGTCGCGGGCGTGGACCGCCACGTCGAGGAGGTACTCGCCGGGCGCCAGCCGCAGCGCCGGGCAGACCAGACGGACCGTGGCGACGCCCTCGAGCCGGTCCGGAGCGAAGCCGGCTAGATGGGTGTTGGTGCCCCAGCACTCCACCCTCCGCGGGGTGAACAGACCGACGCCGAAGACGAAGTCGGTGAGCGGGCGGTGGGCGCGGACCTCGATCTCGAAGCACACCTCGGAGCCGCTCTCCAGGTGGTAGCGCTCGGCGCCGGCTGCGTCCAGCAGCCGCACCGCCGTGACCTCGGCTTCGCGCGAGCCCCAGCGCCGGGGCTCCTCCCCGTCTGCTGGGGTCGGGGCCGGCGGGGCGGGGGCCGCCGCGGCGGGCGCCGGCGGCTTCTCGGGTCCGCTCGCCGGCGTCGGCCCATCGGCGCCGGACTCCTCCGCCGGCGTCGGCTCGGCCGTCCCCCCGGCGTCGACCACCGGCCGCTCGACCCGTTCCTCGTCCTCCGCCGCCAGCTCCGCCAGCCGGCGGTCCTTGGCCTCGCGATGCTCGCGCCCCTCGGCCTCGGCCACCGCCTGCCGGTAGGCGTCGGCCACCCGCCGCGGCGAGCCCAGCAGGCGCTGGATCCCCGCCTCCAGCCACAGCGCCTGGTCGGCGTACTCTTCGACCAGCTCCAGCGAGTGGCTGACCAGCAGCAGGGTCTTGCCGCGCGCCAGGAACTCCTCGATGCGCCGCAGGCAGCGGTGCTGGAAGGCCTCGTCGCCGACCGCCAGCACCTCGTCCACCAGCAGCACGTCGGGGTCGGTGTGGATCGCCACCGAGAAGCCAAGCCGCACGTACATGCCCGAGGAGTAGTTCTTGACCGGCTCCTCGATGAAGTCGCCCAGGCCGGAGAAGTCGACGATCTGCCGGTAGCGGCGGTCGATCTCGCGCCGCGACAGTCCCAGCACGGCGCCGTTGATGTAGATGTTCTCGCGGCCCGAGATCTCGGGATGGAAGCCCGCCCCCAGCTCGATCAGGGCGGCCACCCGGCCGGCGACCTCGACCCGGCCGCTGGTCGGCTTGATGAGGCCGGCCAGGGTCTTGAGCAGGGTCGACTTGCCCGAGCCGTTGCTGCCGATGACGCCGAACGAGCGACCGGCCTCGACGCTGAAGGTGACGCCGTCGAGGGCGCGGATGGTCTCCTCGGGTGCCAGTCCCTCGGTGAGGCTGCCTTCGAGCAGCGCGCTCTTGAGCGTGCGCAGCCGGAAGCCGGGCGCCATCCGGCGGTAGAGCTTGGTGAGGCCGTCGACGCGGATGGCGGTGCTCATACCGCCTCCGCCAGGCTGTCGCTCAACCGCTCGAAGAGCCAGCTGCCGGCCAGCCAGGCGACCGCCGCCCAGCCGAGCATGTGCAGCCACAGCCCGGGGCCGGGCCAGACGCCGTGGAACAGCACCTGCTGATAGGCGGTGGTGAACGGGGTGAACGGGTTGAGCCAGCTCACCACCCAGCGCAGTGGACCGAAGGTGATCCAGTCCAGCGGGTAGATCACCGGCGTCATGTAGAAGGCCAGCGCCAGCAGGTTGGTGAGGATGTCCTTGACGTCCTTGAAGTGGACGTTGAGCGCCGCCAGGCCGAGCGCGAAACCGGCCAGCGCCGGCAGCTGGATCAGCACGATGGCAGGCAGCAGCAGCGCGCTCCAGCCGCCCACCGGGGCGTCCATCCACCTCCCGACCAGCAGCCCGCCGCCGAGGATCGGCAGTGCCAGCAGGAAGTGGGTCAGGTTGGCCGCCACCGACACCACCGGCAGCACCTCGGCCGGGAACACCGCCTTGCGGATGAGGCCGGCGTTGGCGGTCAGCGACTGGCTGCCCTCGAGCAGCGAGGAGGCCACCCAGGTCCACGGAAACAGCCCGGTCATCAGGAACAGCACGTAGGGATCGGCGCCCTCGATCCGCGGCTGGAAGACGTAGCTGAAGACGAAGGTGTAGACCCCCAGCAACAGCAGCGGGTTGACCAGCGACCAGAAGTAGCCCAGCAGCGAGCCGCGGTAGCGGGCCTTGAGCTCGCGGTTGACCAGGGTGGCCAACAGGCTGCGAAAGCGCAGGAGCCGCCGGGTGGACCGGTACATGCTAGTGGCGCCGCCCGTTGGCGCCGGCGCCCGGCAGCGGGCGCCCGGGACCGCTCAGCCCGAGTTGCCCGAGGTCCGAAGCTGCTCGTTCTCCAGCTGACGCAGGCGCTCCAGCAGCTCCCGCCGGCGGCGCTCGACCTCTTTCTCGTAGTCGACGAGGGCGCCGCCGTTGACCACGTAGACGCGGGGGAACTTCTGGGCGTCGCCGCGCTCGTCGAACTGCACGGTGCCGGTGGCCCCCGCGAAGTCCCGGATCGACCGGATCCCCTTCCAGAAGTCGTTGGAGGTACGGCCGCCGAGCTTGAGGGCCTCGGCCAGCACCATCATCGAGTCGTAGCCGTGGGCGGCGTAGAGGTCGGGCGACAGGCTGTACTTGGCGCGGAAGTCGGCCACGAACCTGCTGACCACCTCGTCCTCGCTGTCCAGCTCGAAGACGGCCTGGGTGAGAAACACCCCCTCGGCCGGCTTGCCCACCTGCTCGATGATCTCGGGCGCGGCAAACGCCGAGGTGGTGAAGATGGTGCCCTGATAGCCCTCGTCCCGCAGATAGCGGATCATGCGGGCGAGGTCGGCGGCATAGGCCGCCAGGTAGACAGCGTCGGGCCGCAGGGTCATCACCCGGTCGATCAGGCCGGTCAGGTCGGACCCCTCGGCCGGGAACTCGATCAGCTCCAGGACCTGGCCGCCGTAGCGCTCGAACTCGTTCTTGAAGACCTGCTGGATGCCCTTCGCGTAGGCGTCCTCCTTGGCCAGGATGAGGATCGTCGACGCCTGCAGCTTCTGGGTGGCGAAGTTCCCCATGGTGGCACCCTCGCGGGTGTCCGAGGGAAAGACCCGGTAGAAGTTCTTGGAGATGCCGGTCAGCTCGGGGGTGGAGGCGGAAGGGGAGACCAGCACCCGGTCGAACTTGTCGGCCACCGGCACCATGGCCAGCGCCTCGTCGGTGGTCACGCCGCCCACCGCCGCCAGCGCGCCGCCGCCGTAGAGCTCGCTAAGCCGCTGGCTGGCCACCTGCGGGTCGGTCTTGGAGTCCAGGATCTCGAGCTGCACCTCGACCTTCAGATCCGGGTCGACGTTGATGTGCTCGAGGGCCAGCTCGATCCCCTTTTCGATGGGCTGCCCGTAGATCGCGGCGCTGCCGGTCAGCGGCAGGACGGCACCGAACTTGACCGGCTGATCCTCCGGGCAGCCGGCGAGGGGCACCACCAGGGCACCGAGGAGCAGCATGCGTCGGATCGTCATCGGGCCACCCACTTTTCCGTTGCCTGCCAAACCGGAAACCTTTGTAACTCACGCCCTTACGGGTGTCAAGGCGCCACCGGCCCGGCGGAGTAGAATCTCCGCCGTGGCTAAGACGCGGCGGCTGACCGTCACCTGTCCCGAGTGCGAGGCGCATCTGGTGCTCGACGCCGCCACCGGCGAGGTGCTCGAGCACCGCGCGGTGCGCCGGCCGCCGGCGGGCGGCAAGGACTTCGAAGCGCTGCTCGCCGACCTCGACCGCGGCAAGGCCGACGCCCAGGAGGTCTTCGAGCGCGAGGTGGCGGCGCAAAAGGACCGCGACCGGTTGCTCGAGGAGAAGTTCCGGCAGGCCATCAAGCGGGCCGAAGAAGAGCCCGACGACAAGCCGCCGCCGCGCCCGTTCGATTTCGACTGAGCCGGCGATTTCGGCGGCGTCCGGCCGCGGCGGCCCCCGACTGCGAAGTGTAGAATGACGCCGCCGGCCCGAGAACCCGTCGGACCGGCCCTTCGTACGTATGGCGGCGGTCGGCTCCGGCCGGCGCCTCCCGCTCCCACGCCCACCCATGAGACCCACTGTGAGGAGGGTTCCGAAGTGCCCATGCGACTCCCACGCTCTCCGGCCGTGCTGGCGGCGGCCGCATTGATGGCGGCCCCGGCGGCGGCCGACGAGATCTTCCCCTACGCAATCCATCAGCAGGCCCTCGACAACGGCCTGCGGGCCGTGGTGATCCCCTACGACAGCCCAGGGACGGTGGCCTACCTGACGGTGGTCCGCACCGGCTCGCGCGACGAGGTGGAGCCCGGCCACAGCGGCTTCGCCCACTTCTTCGAGCACATGATGTTCCGCGGCACCGAGCGCTATTCCAACGACGAGTACAACGACGTCCTGAAGCGCATGGGCGCCGACTCCAACGCCTTCACCTCCGACGACTACACCAACTACTACATCATCGGTCCGGCCGCCGAGCTCGAGACCATGATGGACATCGAGTCGGACCGCTTCAAGAACCTCAGATACGGCGAGGACGACTTCCGGCGCGAGGCGCTGGCGGTGCTGGGCGAGTACAACAAGAACGTCTCCAGCCCCTTCCTGCCGATGTACGAGCGCCTGCGGGCGCTGGCCTTCGAGCGCCACACCTACAGCCACACGACGATGGGCTTTCTCGAGGACATCAAGGCGATGCCGGGCTACTACGACTACAGCCTGGCCTTCTTCGACCGCTTCTACCGGCCCGAGAACTGCATCGTCCTGGTGGTCGGCGACGTCGAGCCGGAGGCGGCGTTCGAGGGCATCGAGCGCTACTACGGGGACTGGAAGCCGGGCTACAAGGCGCCCAAGATCGAGGCCGAGCCGCCGCCCTCGGGGTCGCAGAGCGGTCACATCGACTGGCCGGCCCCGATTCGCCCCCACCTGATGGCCGGCTACCGCGCCCCCGCCTTCTCGGCCACCACCGTCGAGACCGCCACCCTCGACCTCATCGCCCAGCTCCTGTTCAGCGAGTCGGCGCCGCTTTATCAGCAGCTGGTGGTCGACGAGCAGTGGGTCGACTTCCTGCAGGGCGGCTACAGCGACCACCGCGATCCCTACCTGTTCTCGATCTTCACCCGGGTCAAGTCCGACGACCTGGTGCCCCAGGTCCAGGCGGCGATCGACGAGCACATCGCCAAGCTCAAGGAGGAGCCGATCGACGCCGAGCGGCTGGAGCGCATCAAGTCGCACCTGCGCTACCGCTTCGCGCTCGGCCTCGACAGCCCCGGCGCCGTGGGGTTCACGATCGCCGGCTATCTCAACCTGACCGGCGATCCGGCGACCGTCAACCGGGTCTACGACCAGTACCAGAAGGTGACCCCCGAGGACGTCCAGCGGGTCGCCCGGGAGGTCTTCCAGCCACAGGGGCACACCGTGGTGACCCTTTCCCACCCCCAGCAGTCGGCGGCCGCCGCCGGAGGTCCTTCATGAGCCCGCAGTCCCGGTTCGCAACCTTCGCCCTGACCTTCGCCATGCCCATCCTGCTCGCCGCCTGCGCCCCGGCCCCGCGCCCGACCGCCGTCGACACCGTCACCCTGGCCAGCCCGGGGTCGCCGCTGATCGCCGTGCGGTTGATGTTCAAGAGCGGCTCGATCCACGACCCGGCCGGCAAGGAGGGCCTGGCGGCGCTCACCGGCCTGATGGTCGGCGAGGCCGGCACCGCCAGGCACACCTACAGCGAGCTGATCGACCTGCTTTATCCGATGGCCGCGGCCATCGAGGTGTCGACCGACCGTGAGGTCACCGTGCTGAGCGGCGAGATCCACGTCGACAAGCTGGCCGAGTTCACCGACCTGCTGACCGAGGTGGTGCTCGAGCCGGGCTTCGGGGACAGCGACTTCGCCCGCAACAAGGAGCAGCTCTACTCCTATCTGACCACCACCCTGCGGGCCACCAACGACGAGCTGCTGGGCCTGGAGGCGATCCAGCAGCGGATCTTCCACGGCCACCCCTACGGCCACTCGCCGGCCGGCACCGTCAAGGGCCTCGAGAGCATCACCCTGGACGACGTCCGCGAGTTCTACCGCCGGCACTACACCCAGGCGAATCTGCTGCTGGGGGTGGCCGGCGGCTTCCCGGAGGGCTACGTCGAGGGGCTCCAGGAGCGGCTGGCGGCGCTGCCGGCGGGCGAGCCGGCGACGCTCGAGCTGCCCTCCCCGCCGCCGGTCGAGGGCCGCCGCTTCACGCTGATCGACAAGGAGACCGACTCGGTGGGGATCCACTTCGGCTACCCGCTGCCGATCAACCGCGCCGATCCCGACTACTACCCGCTCATGGTGGCCAACAGCTTCCTGGGCGAGCACCGCACCTTCCACGGCCGGCTGATGCAGCAGCTCCGCGGCAAGCGCGGGCTCAACTACGGCGACTACTCCTACGTCGAGTACTGGGAGAGCCCGCCCTTCACCTCCAAGCCCTCGCCCAACGTGCCGCGCCGCCAGCAGTACTTCTCGGTGTGGATCCGGCCGGTGGTGCCCGACACCGCCCACTTCGCGCTGCGCAACGCCATCTTCGAGGTCGACCGGCTGATCGAGCGCGGTCTCACCCAGGAGGAGTTCGAGCTGACCCGCGACTTCCTGGTCAACTATTCGAAGCTGTGGGCGCAGACGCTGGCCAACCGGCTCGGGTTCCTGATGGACAGCCGCTACTACGGCATGGACCCCTACATCGAGAAGATCGACGAGCGGCTGGCGGCGATGACCGTGGACGAGGTCAACGCGGCGGCCCGCAAGTACCTGCAGACCGCGGACTTCGAGGCGGTCTTCGTGACCGACGAGGCCGCCGCGGTGAAGGCCTATCTGGAGGCCGACGAGCCCAGTCCGATGAGCTACAACACCACGCCGGAGGCGGAGGTGGTGGAGGCCGACAAGACGATCCAGGGGATCGCGGTGGAGCCGGCCGAGGTGGCGGTGGTGCCGGTGGCGGAGATGTTCGAGGGCGACTGAGCGCGCCGCTGGCGGAGCGGCGCCGAATCGTGCCCCCGGGGGCGACCCGGCCAGCGATCAAGTCGAAGACTCAGTCGGCGGCGGGCTCGGGGGGCTCGGGGGGCTCGTCGGGCTCGAGGGAGGCGAGGAGGGCGGTGGCCTCTTCGGCGCGGGAGCGGTCGACCTTGATGGCGGCGCTCACGCCGCGGCTGCGGCTCAGGCCGGTGCCGAAGCCGCCGACCGGGAAGAGGCCGAGGATCTCTTTGCCCTCGACCTGGAAGGGGATCTCGGCGCCGGTGAGGATCGACTCGACCACCGGCAGCAGATCCGGGTCGGCGGTCTCGAGCACCGTCACCAGGTCGGGCTCCGGATGGGCCTCCGGCGGCGGCTCGGCGACCAGCGCCACCTCGCAGTCCGGGCACCGGGTGATCCCCTCCCGGTACTCCCCCCTGCACTCCGGACAGAACATCGCCACCCCGACTCTATCCCGCTTGGCCGCCCCTACTGCAGCATCGCCCCGCAGTACTTGCAGTAGCGGGCGTCGATGGCGTGGCCCTCGGCGCCGCATTCGTCGCAGGCGTGGGTGCGGGTCGAGGACTTGAGGGCGGTCGACAGCTCGACGGTGACGATGCCGGTGGGGACGGCGGCGAGGCGGCGCGCCGCGGCCGGACGGGCGGGACCGTGGGGGAGGCTAGCCGTAGCTCTCGCGGTGGATGGCGGTGGCCGGCACGCCGACCCCGTCGAGCGCGCCGAGGACCGTCTCCATGAAGCGGGGCGCCGGCTCCTCGCCCGCCTTCTTGGCCTCGAGCCGGGCCCAGCGGCCGACGGCCGGGCCGCAGGTGAAGACCTCGACCGCCTTGGGGTCGCGAATCACCTCGCCGATCAGCTCCACCCCGACCCTTCCGGAGCGGTAGCTGGGACCCCAGCGCTCGGCCTGCGGCTCGCGGCTCAGGGCGTGAAAGACCTCGAGCCGGCCGGGGTACTGCTCGGCCAGCGCATCGAGCTGCTGCCGGAAGATGACGTCGCGGCGGGTGCGGTTGCCGTAGATCAGCGTGTGGCGCAGCTTGAGGCCGCGGGCCAGGGCGTGCTTGAGGATGCTGAAGTTGGGCACGATCCCCGAGCCGGCGCAGACGTGGACCAGGTGGTCGGTGCGCGACTCGATCTCCTCCGGGAGCACGTAGGGGCCGCCGAAGCCGGTGACCTCCATGCGGGTACCGGGCGGCGTCCGCCACACCAGCAGCGGCGACAGCAGCGGCGGGAAGCGGGTCACCCCGGAGACGTAGTACTCCTCCTTGACGGTGATCGCCAGGTGCTGCTCGTCCGGCGCCGACGCGATCGAGTAGGCGCGGGCCGGCTCCTTGCGGCCCTTGGCCTCCTCGAAGTACTGGATGAAGCGCTCCAGCGCCGGGAACTGCTGGGGCCGGATGGTGAGGAAGTGTCCGGGCTGGTAGTGGAGGCGATCGTTACCGGTGAACAGGATGAGGGTGGCGGCCTCGGGGGTTTCACGCACGACCTCCGCCACCATCACCTGGAGCTTCTTGATCCGCGGACGCGGAGCGGTCTCGGGGTCGGGAGGACCGGCCGGCGCGATCTTCGCCGCCTTGGTCGCTGTCGCTGTCATCGCTTGTCTCCTGTGCTCACCTCGAGGGCCGGCCCGGCGGGCGGGCCAGGGTTCGACGCGCGATCCTGAGAGGACCCGCATGACGGCGGGATGACCGCCGGCGACCCTCGGTACGGGGTTCGGCCGGTTTTGGATCCGGCGGCGGGGCCGGATCAGATCCCGATTAGATAGAGTCCAGGCGCCATGACCACCACCCGACTCGGCCCCACGCTGGCGCTCACCCTCTTGGTCGCGGGTCTGCTCGCCGCCCAGCAGCCGGCGCAGGAGGAGCCGCCCCCGGCCGGCGGCGACGCGGAGGCCGGCACTGAAGAGGCCGCCGCCGAAGAGCCGGCGGCGCCGATCGACCCGGCGGCACCGGGGCCCTTCCACGCCTCCCTCGAGCCCGAGGTGGGCGAGTGGGACCTGACGCTGCGGCTGTGGACCGACCCCACCGGCGAGCCGGTCGAGTCGCGTGGCACCGCCGAGACACGGTGGATCCTCGACGGGCGCTTCGTCGAGACCCGGCTGCTGGGCGACGCCCTGGGTCGGAGCTTCGAGGCCCGCATCATCGAGGGCTACGACAACAACGACAAGCAGTACGTCCGCACCTGGCGGGACACTCTCGGTACCTACACCATGGTCTACCGGGGCACGGCGAACACCGAAGGCACCGTGCGCACGCTGGTCGCCCAGTTCACCGACCCGGGCTCCGGGCTGGCGCTGCGCAACCGGGCGGTGATCACCCACGGCAAGGGCTTCCCGCCGGCGACCCCGGAGGCCGAAACCGAGACCGCCGAGGGCGCCTCGCCGGCCGCCCGGGCGGCGCCCGCCCCCGAGCCCCCCGATCCCGAGCTGATCGGCAAGGTCTACCTCTACCAGTCCTTCCTGATCACCCCCGACGGCACCGAGTACAAGAACCTCGAGCTCGAAGCCCGGCGTCGCTAGTGTCCCGTGCGGTAAGTTCCTTGTCACACCGAGAGCGGCGAAGCGCCCGCTGGGCAAGGCGCGACGAGCGAGCGTATCGGGCTATACGTGACCGAGGAGCAACGCCGCCCAGCGGGATGCAGC
>JBFGCA010000120.1:0-14454 GCA_041567315.1 Thermoanaerobaculia bacterium
GGGGACGGAGCGGGCCTGACAGACTTCAGAGGGGAGGCCCGCTCCTCCTCACCGCTGCGCGCTGGCCGGTCCGTGGCCTTCGCAGGCTGTCGCAAGCGCTTGCGGAGAGGCCCCTGTCGAGCCCCGCCCCGCCCGGCCTTCGCTTCGTCCGTGGCGGCCGAGCTCGACGAGCAACCATCAACGGCACGCCTGGCGGTGGACCAGACGTTGGCCAAACGTTCTCAAGCGTGCCGCCCGGTGGAGCGCAAGCCCCTTTCTACCTGGAAAATCACTTGCCGGTTGGAAACCACGGTGCGACCCGTCCAGCGCAGACCCGCCAACGACGACCTCTAGATTCTCTCCCCGAGCTCACAGCCACGATGCGCAGCGCACTGGCTCGAAACTGCGGCGCCTGGTATCATTGAGGGCTTGCCGCTGCGGGCGCGGCGCCGCGCGAGGCCGTGATGGACGACGTTTTCTGGATGGGCGAGGCGCTGCGGGAGGCGCGGTTGGCGTTCGCGGCGGGCGAGGTGCCGGTGGGGGCGGTTGTGGTGGCCGGGGACCGGGCGGTGGGCCGGGGCCGCAACCGGCGCGAGGCGAGCGGCGATCCGCTGGCCCACGCCGAGATCGAGGCCCTGCGCCAGGCGGCTGAGCGGATCGGGGGCTGGCGTCTGACGGGGTGTACGATCTACGTCACCCTGGAGCCCTGCGCGATGTGCGCCGGGGCGCTGGTCAACGCGCGGGTCGAGCGGCTGGTCTTCGGCTGCCGGGATCCCAAGGCGGGGTTCTGCGGCAGCCTGGGCGACCTGGTGCGCGATCCGCGGCTCAATCACCGGCTGGCGGTCACCGAGGGTATCCTCTCGGCCGAGGCCACCGGCCTGCTGCAGGAGTTTTTCGCCGGGCTGCGCGGCCGTGGCGCCGTTCTTTGAAGGACCGGGTTTTGCGGAGAGGTGACCGAGTGGCTGAAGGTGCACGCCTGGAAAGCGTGTGTAGGGGAAACTCTACCGCGGGTTCGAATCCCGCCCTCTCCGCCAGCCAACCACGGTCGACCCCCGGATGGTCGACATCAATGGAGAGGTGCCAGAGTGGTCGAATGGGGCGGTCTCGAAAACCGTTGACCGCGCAAGCGGTCCGTGGGTTCGAATCCCACCCTCTCCGCCATCCCTTGACCGCCGCTTGGCCGATCCGGTAGCCTTCACTGTTCGCCGCGGCGGCCGAGTGGGGCGCTGGCGGGGCCGACCCCGAAAACCACCGAATCCAATCTGGATCGAGAACCGTGAAAAGGACGTTCCAACCCAACAACCGCCGCAGGAAGCGCCGGCACGGGTTCCGCCTCCGGATGCGGACCCGGCAGGGCCGCGCCATCCTCAGCCGGCGGCGCAGAAAAGGGCGCCGGCGCCTGACCGCCTGAGCGATGCCCGGCCCACGGGCCTCCCCGCGGGAGGAGGCCCTGTCCAGCCCGGAAAGGTTGCGACGGCGGGCGGAATTTCTGAGGTGCTATCAGCGAGGACGGCGGCGCCACGGCGCCTTCGTGATCCTCTACGCCGCGGCACAGGAGCCGCGGCTGGAACACGCGCGGCTGGGGATCACGGTGAGCCGCAAGGTGGGCGGCGCGGTGGTCCGCAACCGCCTCAAGCGACGCATCCGGGAGATCTACCGCCGCTGGCCGCGCCGCCGGTCGCTGCCGGCGGTGGACCTGCTGTTCCACGTCCGGCCGGCGGCCCGGGAGGCGAGCTTCCCGGCGCTCGAGGCGGACCTGCTGAGGTTGCTGGAGGGGCAGTTGGATCGCCGACGCCGGGCCGGCTGACCGCCGCCCTGGCGGCGCTGCTGGCGGCCTACAAGCGGTGGCTGTCGCCGCTGCTGCCCAAGGCCTGCCGCTTCACGCCGACCTGCTCGGAGTATGCCCGTATGGCGCTGCTCAAGTACGGGCTATGGCGGGGCGGGGCCAAGGCGGTGGGCCGGCTGCTGCGCTGTCATCCCTTTCACCCCGGGGGGATCGACCTGCCCTGAGCGAGAGCCTCCCGCGCCGCCGGTCGAGGCCGGTGGCCGCCGGGTGGGCTGGCCCCGGACGCGCTTCCGGGCAACGGTCGTAGGGAGCCGAAGGAGTGGAGACCCGTCGCCTGCTGCTGGCCGCGCTGCTGTCGCTGGCGGTGCTGCTCATCTGGGGCTATCTGTTCCCGCCGCCGCCACCGCCGGAGCGGCCCGCCCCGCCGCCGGCCGCCGAGGAGGGCGTGGGCGAAGCGCCACCCGGTCAGGCGGCGCCCGGCCGGCCAGCTGCCGGTCAGCCCGCGCCCGGGCAGCCGGGTCCGGGAACGCCGCTCCCGGTGGCGCCGGGGGTTGCGGCCGACGCCGCCCCGGCGGAGGCGCCGCCGGTCGTCGAGGAGCTGATCGGCGCGGCCGAGGAAGAGGCGGTGATCGAGACCTCGCGCTTCCGCGCCAGGTTCACCAACCGCGGCGCCCAGCTGCTTTCCTTCGAGCTGCTCGAGCACGGCAGCGCCGATGGCGGTCGCGTCGATCTGGTGCGGGGCCGCGCGAGTGCGCTCTACCCCTTCGGCTTGACCGACCCGCGGGGGACCAGCCTGGCCCTCAACGAGGCGCTCTTCACCGTCGAGCGCTCGCAGGCCGAGGCCGGCGAGGAGGTGCTCGAGTACCGCTACGCCGGTCCTGCCGGGGTCGCCGAGAAGCGCTTCACGTTCATGCCCAACGGGCTGTTCGAGGTCGAGGTCTCGGCGCGCGGCGGCGGCTGGGCGCTGGCGCTGGGACCCGGGCTGCGCAATCCCTCGGCCGAGGAGCTCGAGAACCGCTTCGCCCGGCGGGGGGCGATCTACCGGCAGGGCGAGGAGCAGGAGCGGGTGGATTCGCAGGGTGCCGAGGAGACGCTCGCGCTGCCCGGCGCCGGGCTGCGCTGGCTGGGTCTGCAGGACACCTACTTCCTGGCCGCCGTGGTGCCGCAGGCGGGTCTCGAGACCGCGCACGTGGTGCCCGTCCTGCAGCTCGATGGAGGTGCCCCGCGTTTCGAGCCCCTGCCTCCGGCCGACCAGCGGAGCGCCGAGCAGGAGGAGCTGGACCGCGAGCTGCTGATCCTGCTCGAGCCCGCCGGCGACAGCCTGGCGGTGGCCAGCTACTGGGGCGGCAAGCGCTACGACCGGCTGGCGGCGCTGCCCTACGGGCTCGAGGCGACGGTCGAGCTGGGCTTCTTCCGGGTGCTGTCGCTGCCGCTGCTTTGGGGTCTGCGCTGGATCCACGACAACGTGGTGGCCAACTACGGCTGGGCGATCATCCTGATGACGGTGCTCATCCGGCTGCTGCTCTTCCCGCTCACCCACAAGAGCACGGTCTCGATGCAGAAGATGCAGGAGCTCAACCCCAAGGTCCAGGCGATTCGGCAGAAGTACCGCCCCAAGCTCAAGGACAAGCAGGGGCGGCCCAACGTCGACATGCAGCGCAAGATGAACGAGGAGATGATGGCCCTCTACAAGCAGGAGGGGGTCAACCCGGCCGGCGGCTGCCTGCCGATGGTGCTCCAGATCCCGGTGCTGTTCGCCTTCTACAACCTGCTGTCGTCGGCCATCGAGCTCAGGCACGCGCCGTGGGTGTTCTGGATCCAGGACCTCTCCGCCAAGGACCCCTGGTACGTGCTGCCGATCGTCATGGGCGCCAGCCAGTTCCTGCAGCAGAAGATGACGCCGGCGGCCGGCGACCCGATGCAGCGGCGGCTCTTCACGCTGATGCCGATCTTCTTCACGGTTCTGTTTCTCGGCTTCCCGAGCGGCCTGGTCCTCTACTGGTTGACCAACAACCTGCTGGGGATCGGCCAGCAGTACGCGTACAAGCGCAGCCGCGAGGCCCGCGAGACCTCCGGCGAGGCGCCCTCCACCGACCCGGCGACGCGAGGATCTGCGAAATGAGCGGCAGCGAGCGACGGTACTTCTCCGGCGACACTCTCGAGATGGCGCTGATGCGGGCGGCCCGCTTCCACGAGGTCGACCCCGACCGCCTGGCCTGGACCAAGGTGGAGAAGAAGCACGGCTTCCTCAAGGCGCGCCGCGGCGTGGTCATCGAGATCGACCCCCAAGCGCCGCTCAAACCCGCCGGCGAGGTGCCACCCGTCTCACCACCGGACGAGGTGCCACCCGTTTCGCAGCAGGCCCCGCGAGAGGCGCCGCGAGAGGCGCTGGACGAGGTGCCACCCGTTTCGCAGCCGGCTCCCCGAGAAGCGCCGGACGAGGTGCCACCCGTTTCGCCGGCGCCCTTCGCGCCGCCCGCGGAGGAGGCGCCGGCGGCCGCTCCCGTGCCCCCACCGGCTCCCGCGTGGAGCGAACCCGCCCGGTCCACGCGGGCCGCGGACTCGGCACCGCCGCCCTCGGCGGTCGAGGACTCCGGGCCCTTTGCAACCGAGGACCTGGGACCTCTTGAGCCGGTGCGGCCGGCCCGCCGGCCGGCGGCGGGTGAGGCGACGGCGGCCGCCCACGAAGCGCTCGCGGTCGTGCTCGAGGTCGGCGGGCTGGAGCTCGAGGCGCGGATCGAGGAGGGCGAGGAGGGGCTCGAGGTGGAGCTGACCGGCCCCGATCAGGCGCGGCTGTTGGAGGACCGGGGACGGCTGCTGCTGTCGATCCAGCACCTGCTGCCCCGAGGTCTGCGCGGAGTGATGGGGCGCTCGATGCACTGCCGGGTCGATTCGCAGAACTTCCAGGAGCTGCGCAAGCAGGAACTGCGGGAGCTCGCCGAGCGGACGGCCGGCGAGGTGGCGCGGCAGGGCCGCCCCCGCACTCTGGAGCCGATGGCTCCCGACGAGCGCCGGATCGTCCACCTGGCGCTCGCCGAGGACCCCGCGGTCGCCACCGAGAGCCTGGGCCGCGGCTTCTTCAAGCGGGTCAAGATCAGGCCCGCCCGCGAGCGACCGCGGGGCTTCGACCCCTACAACCGGTAGCGGCGCTTCATCTCCTGGTAGCGGCCCCAGGCCTTGCCGTCGAGGTCGGGGCTCAGGTGGCGGTCGAGCAGCGGCACCAGCCGCTCGCGAAGAAACCGCCCGCGGGCCATCCACTGGTAGTAGTGCCGCCCACCGTGGTGATATGGACCGTAGAGCTTCCCCCCGAAGGTGCCCTCGAGCCAGCGGAAGAGGCTCTCGTGATCGGTGTGCATCCGCAGCGTCACCTGCGGCTGTCGCCCGTCGCCCCCGAAGTGCCCCTCACCCACCAACAGACCCACCAGGACGCCGATCTCGTACTCGGACGGTTCCTGCACCGTTGTTTCACCGTCAGGTGTCACGTGAAACGCCCCTGCCCGGCCGGGGTTGTTTCACCGTAAGGTATCACGTGAAACACCCTGCGCGGCGGGGACGACCAAGTCTCTCTGGTGGAAACCCCGGCCGTTGTAGAGCCGGCCGGGGCGGGGGTGCGACAGGGACCTGGAGCCGAGCGCTTGCTCAGAACCCCGAAGTCTTCCGGCCGTCAAGCGCTCGGCGGATAGGAGGGGCGAGCCTCCCCGCCGCATTCTGCAAGGCTCGCCCCGTGCCCAGGCGTGCCCCCGCCCCGGTCGGCTCCCGCCACGAGCCTTCGAAGCTGCTGCCTGGATTCGGCGAGAATGCCCCGATGGGCGCCGAGCTCCCCGAACTCCCGCGCACCACCTTCGAGCGCCGGCTTGCCGCCTGCGCGCCGGAGCCGCTGCCTGCCGACACCCTGGAGCGTCTCTGGGCCCACTACCAGGAGCTGCGTCGCTGGAACCGCCGCCTCTCGCTGATCGGCCCGGGCAGCGCCGACGAACTGGTGGAGCGCCACTACGGCGAGGCGCTCGCCGCCCTGCCGTTGCTGCCGGTGGCCGCCCGGCGGCTGGTCGATGTCGGCTCGGGGGCCGGCTTTCCGGGTCTGGTGCTGGCCGCCGCCCGGCCCGGTCTCGAAGCGACGCTGGTCGAGGCCCGCGAGCGCAAATGGGCCTTCCTGCTGGCCGCCTGCCGGCGGGCGCAATTGTCGGTCCGTTGCCTGAATGCTAGAGTCGCTGCCTCCTTGCCGGAGGGCTTCCCGGACAGAGTGGACGTCGTCACCGCCCGCGCGCTGAAGCTGGCACCCCGTCAGCTGGATCTGCTGGCAGGCCGCCTGGCGGAAGGCAGCCGGATGCTCCTCTGGCTGGGCCGGAACGACCCCGACCTGCCCCCGACCCTGCGGCTCGCCGCCACTCATCCCCTCCAGGGCCACCGCAGAATCGTCCAACTGTACCGCCCGTGAGCCGCGTCCTCGCCATCGCCAATCAGAAGGGGGGCGTCGGCAAGACGACGACCGCCATCAACCTCGGCGCGGCGCTGGCGGCGCTCGAGCAGCCCACGCTGGTGGTCGACTGCGATCCCCAGGCCAACGCCACCCGCGGCCTGGGGATAGCCGGCGAGGCGCCCCACCTCTACCACGTGCTCACCGGCCAGGCGGGGCTCGAGGAGGTGCTGCGGGCGACCGAGTTCCCGTATCTCGACCTGGTGCCGGCGGGCCGCGACCTGGTGGGCATCGAGGTCGAGTTCCCGGGCGTCGAGGGCTGGCAGCGGCGGCTGCGGCAGGTCCTGGAGCCGGTCCTCGGACGCTACCGGACGACGATCCTCGCCTGCCCGCCGTCGCTCGGCCATCTGACGGTCAGCGCGCTGGCCGCCGCCGACGGCGTGCTGGTCCCGCTGCAGTGCGAGTACTTCGCCCTGGAGGGGATCAGCGCGCTGGTGGCCACGGTGCGGAGGATCCAGGCCGGTCTCAACCCGCGCCTGGCGATCGCCGGCATCCTGCTGACCATGTTCGACGAGCGGACCAACCTGTCGCGGGACGTCGCCGCCGAGGTGCGGCGCCACTTCGCCGGCCAGGTCTACGAGACCGTAGTGCCCCGCAACGTGCGGCTCGCCGAAGCCCCCAGCTACGGCAAGCCGATCCTCCAGTACGACATCAAGAGCCGGGGCGCCGAGGCCTACATGGCGCTGGCCCGCGAGCTCCTGGAGCGGGCGGCGTGAGCGCCCGCCGGCCGGGGCTGGGGCGCGGTCTCGATGCCCTGCTGACCCCCGAGGCGCCGGCCGTCACCCGGCTGCCGCTCGACCGGCTCAAGCCCAACCGGCTGCAGCCGCGGGCCGACTTCGCAGAAGAGGGCCTGGCCGAGCTGGTCGAGTCGATCCGGGTCAGGGGCGTGGTGCAGCCGGTGGTGGTCACCCCGGCGCCCGACGGCAGCTATCTGATCGTCGCCGGCGAGCGGCGCTGGCGGGCGGCCCGGCGGGCGGGGCTCGACGAGGTGCCGGTGGTCGTCCGCGAGGTGGCCGGCGACCAGGAGCTGCTCGAGACCGCGCTGGTCGAGAACCTGCAGCGCACCGACCTCAACCCGATCGAGGAGGCCGAGGCCTACCGGGTGCTGGGCGAACGGTTCGGGCTCTCGCAGGAGGCCATCGCCCGGCAGGTGGGCAAGAGCCGCGCCGCGGTCGCCAACGCACTGCGGCTGCTGCGGCTACCGGCCGAGGTGCAGGAGCTGCTGCGCGACGGGCACCTCACCGCCGGCCAGGCGCGGCCGCTGCTGGCGCTGGCGGGCGAGGAGGCGCAGACCAAGCTGGCCCGGCGGGCGGTTCGCGAGGGACTGAGTGCGCGGCGCCTCGAGGCCCTCTCGTCGAGCGGCGGACGCCGCCGGGCCCCGGCGCGGCCGGCCGACCCGGACACCGCGGCGGCCGAGGAGCGCCTGACCCGGGCGCTCCAGACCCGGGTGAGGATCCGGCGGCGCGGAGCGGGCGGCGCGCTCCACGTCTCGTTTCATTCCGAGGAGGAGCTGATGCGGCTCTTCGAGCTGTTGATTCGTGCGGGAGGCAGACGATGATCTTCAAAGCCAAAGGCGGACAGGGCGGCGACCTCAACGGCTTCCTCGACGCCGGGAGCCACATCCAGGGCGAGCTGCGCTTCGAGGACACCTTCCGCATCGACGGCCGGGTGACCGGCAAGATCGTCTCCGAGGGCGACCTGGTGGTGGGGGAGCGGGGCGAGGTCGACGGCGAGATCTGCGTCGGGCGGGTGTTCGTGTCGGGGACGGTGCGGGGCTCGATCAAGGCCACCCGCCGGCTCGAGATCACCGCCGCCGGCCGGGTGCACGCCCGGCTGGACACGCCCTCGCTGGTGGTCGAGGACGGCGCCCTGTTCCAGGGCGAGAGCGCAATGACCTCGCGGGCCGGCGAGCGGCCGCCCGCCGTCGTCCGCCGGCTGCCGGTCCACTAGTGTTCCGTGCGGTCCGGAGATTCGGCCGGCGCCGGACCGGGTTCCGCCGGAACGACCAGCGGGCCCGACAGGACCAGGGTCTCGTACGAGGGCACGAAGGCGAGGCTGTGGCCGGCGATGAAGGGGGCCGCGAAGACGCCGGTCAGCACCCGCCCGTCGAGGTCGCGGGCCACCGGAAAGCCGAGGGCGTACAGCAGGGTCGGCATCACGTCGACCAGCTCGGCCCGCTCGACGAAGACGCCGGCCGCGATCCCTTCGCCGGCGAGCAGCAGGACGCCGTCGGGCGGCCCGGCCGTCGAGCCTTCGAGCGACCGTCCGGAGAGGTGGGCCAGTACCCGCCGCCAGCCCTCCGGGGCCTCGAACCCGTGGGCCGACACCACGGCCAGGATCCGCGGCCCGGGCCGCCGCGCCCACAGCTCGGCCAGGAAGTCGTCGAGGTGGCGGTAGTAGGCGGCCAGCAGCCGGGCGGCGCTCTGATAGGGCTCGCGCGGTGTGCCGGCGAACTGGACCGCCGCGTAGCCGCCGAACTGGCGGCGTGAGACCTCGGCCAGCCCTGGCAGCCGCAGGAAGACCGCCTGCACCTCGCGGCGCTGGTCGAGCAGGAAACCGGTCAGCGACTCGCGCCACAGATCGGCCACCAGCGCCTCGAGGGCGGCCAGCGGCAGCGGGCCGCCCGCCGGGGCCAGGATCGAGGGATCCACTTCGGACGCCCCGACCTTGAACAGCACGCCGCGCTCGGTGAGCTCGGCAGGTCGCGCGCTGGCGGCCGAGAACTCGCCCTCGAAGTACCGCTCGGAGAAGGTGAAGGCGCCCTCGGCGCGGGGCGGATGGCTCGCCGGCCAGCCGACGGCCCCGGCGGAAAGGCCCAGGCGGCCGAGGATCTCCCACAGCACCAGCGAGCTGCGCAGCTCGGCGCTCACCCGCTCCGACCGCTCGCCGAAGGTGCCCCAGGCGGCGAATCCCAGCCGCTCGGGCACCAGCCGCAGGACGGCGTTCGCCGCCAGCGGACCGCCCGGGTAGACCCGCTCGCCGAAGATGCCGTGCTTGTAGGGCAGCTTGCCGGTGGCAACCGTCGTCCACAGCGCCGCGCCGCGGGGCGGCGAGAAGCTCCGCAGGCGCGCGTAGGCGCCGGTCTCGACGAGCCGTGCGAAGAAGGGCAGGCGGCCGGTGCGGGCCAGCGGCAGGATGACGTCGAGGGTGGCGCCGTCGATGCCCACCACGTAGAGCGTGGGGCGGGGGCCGCGCTCGACCAGCGACGGGAGCGGCGCCGGCTCGGGTCGCGGCTTGAAGGCCTCGCGCCGCTCGCCCACCACCCACACCGCGGCCAGCGCCATCAGCGCCAGGCCGACGGTGCTGCGCACCCCGTAGGTGCGACGCTGCAGGGTGTGGAGCAGCGCGGTGTAGAAGACGGCGAGGGTCAGCAGGCTGAGCCAGAAGGCGGCCTTGATGATCCGCACGTTGATCCCCGGCGGCAGGTAGTAGGAATACCGCGACGCCACCAGCCACCCGCCGCCGGCGGCGAGCGCCAGGACCACGGTGAGCGCCCAGGGCAGCGCCCGGCGGCAGCGCTCCGGCCGCCGCCAGGTCCACGGGGTCAGGAGCAGGAACGAGGCCATGGCCAGCAGGCCGCCGTAGAGCAGTCCGCCTCGCAGCAACGGTCCCGGGCCGAACGGCAGGTCGGGGTTGAGGAAGAAGAGAAAGCCGGTCAGCAGCGGGCCGGCCAGCAGCCCGGGCAGGAAATTGAGCAGCAGCGCCGGGGGCGATCGGTGACGGTCGGCGCCGCTTTCGGCCGGCAGCGGGCTCAGGGGCTGCAACTCCACTCGGGCGTTCGGGCCGCCGGGGCTCTGCTACAGTGCGGCCGCGCCGGCCTCGACCCTCATCGAGCGTAACGCAACTCGAGGCGGGCCCGCGTGCTCCGCGGGGGGCCCGACTGATCGACGCCGTCTTCCACCGGCTGCTCCAGCGCCTCGATCCCGAGCGGGCCCACTCACTGGCGCTCGCCGCCCTGCGGCTGACCCAGGCCCTCCGGCCGCTGCGGACCGCGCTCGAGCGCCGTTATCGCCTGGACGAGCCCCGCCTCGGCCAGCAGCTGCTGGGCCTCGAGTTCGGCAGCCCGGTGGGTCTGGCGGCGGGTTACGACAAGAACGCCGTGGTGATCGGCGCTCTGCCGGCGCTCGGGTTCGGCTTTCTCGAGGTCGGCACGGTGACGCCGCTGGCGCAGCCCGGCAACCCGCGGCCGCGGCTGTTCCGATATCCGGCCGCGCGGTCGCTCGAGAACCGGATGGGCTTCAACAACCAGGGCATGGAGGCCGTCGGCCGCCGGCTGGCGCGCGGCTGGCCGGCCGCCGTGCCGGTGGGAGTCAACCTGGGGAAGAACCGCGCCACCCCGCAGGACGGCGCGCACGCCGACTACGCGGCGCTGCTCGCCCACTTCGCGTGCTGGTGCGACTACCTGGTGATCAACGTCTCCTCGCCCAACACCCCGCGGCTGCGCGAGCTCGAGAGCCGGCAGTCGCTCGGCTGGCTGGTCGGCACCGGCCGCCGGCTCGCCGCCAGACCCCTGCTCGTCAAGCTGTCGCCCGACCTCGAGCCCGATCGCGCCGTGGAGCTGGCCGAAGCCGCGGTCGACGCCGGCGCCGCCGGCGTGGTGCTGACCAACACCACCACCGACTACTCGCTGCTCCCCGGGGCCCGCGCCGTGGGAGGGCTGAGCGGCGCCGTGCTCCGCGAGCGCAGCTTCGCGTTGCTCCAGGCGGTGGCGGGCGAGCTGTTCGGCCGCTGCCTGCTGATCAGCGTCGGCGGCGTCGACTCGGCGGCGGAGGCCTACCGCCGGCTGCGGGCCGGCGCCTCGCTGGTCCAGATCTACACCGCGCTGGTCTTCGAGGGCCCGGGTCTGGTCCGCCGCATCAACGAGGGGCTGGTGGGCCTGCTCGACCGCGACCGACTGGCCGGGATCGGCGAGGCGGTGGGGGCCGACCTGCGCCAGGCGGCGCCGGCCGGGGCGGGGGCCGATGGTGGTTGACGGATCCCGCGGTCCGCTCGACCGCGTGGCGGTGGCGCTCGACACCGCCGACCGCGGGCAGTTCCGGCGCTGGTGCGCGTTCTTCGGGCCTCGCGTCGGGGTGCTCAAGGTCGGGCTCGAGGCCTTCGTCCGCTGGGGACCGGCGGCGGTCGAGGAGGCCCGCTCGGCCGCCCGGCGGGTGTTCCTGGACCTCAAGCTGCACGACATCCCGCGCACCGTCGCCGGGGCAACGGCGGCGGCGGCGCGGCTGGGCGTCGACCTGCTCACCGTCCACGCCGGTGGCGGCCCGCAGATGCTGCGGGCGGCCCGCGAGGCGGCGGGCGGGCGGCTCGAGCTGCTGGCGGTCACGCTGCTCACCCACCTGGACCTTGCCGACCTCGAGGCCCTGGAGCTGCCGGGAGCGCCGCACCGCCGGGTCGAGCACTGGGCCGCGCTGGCGCGCCGCGCGGGCTGCGCCGGCGCCGTCTGCTCGCCGCTGGAGGTGGCGGCGCTGCGGGCGCGGCTCGAGCGGCCGTTCCTGCTGGTGACCCCTGGGGTGCGTCCGGCGGGCGCGGTCGCCGGCGACGATCAACGGCGGGTGGCGACCCCGGCGGCGGCGCTTGCCGCCGGCGCCGACCTGCTGGTCATCGGCCGGCCGCTGACCGCGGCCGCCGACCGCGAGGCCGCCCTCGAAGCACTGCGCGAGGAACTCTCGGCCGCCACGGCCTGACGGCCCCCAGCGGAGGCCCAGACGGCGGACCGGGCGGGTCAGTCCTCGATGGCGAGGAACCTGCGCAGCGCCTCGCGGACGATCGAGGCCTCGCTGCGGTACTCGTCGTAGGCGGCTTTGCGCAGAGCGACCGCCTCGTCGGCGTTGAGCCAGACGGTTTTCTTGACCTGGCCGTGCTGGCGGGTGGTGTGCCCGCCGCGAGGGCCAAGCTCCTGCTTGCCCTTGCCCACCATGATCAGCTTACTCAGGCCTGTATTCCGCAATTCTAGACCTATGGTAGGGTCGGCGTCGCGCCAATGGCCGTCGAAGCCAGCCCGGCCGCGCTCGAAGCCGGCCGTCGCCTGCAGCGCGCGGTTCGGGTGGCGGTGGCCGAGCTGCGGGCGGTGCGGGAGCGCCTGCTCTACGATCTGGCCGAGGTGGCGCCGGCGCCGCCGCCGCTGGTGGACGGCCGGCCGGCGGGTTGTGACTTGGTGGAGTGGGTCCGTGACCGGGTCGAAGACACCTGCCTCAAGGGCAGCCTCGCGGATGCCATCCGCGAGCTCGAGCTCGAGGTCACCATCGACCAGCTGAGCCGGCTGGCCGACTACTGGCGCGAGGTCTGGGGGGACGCGGGCAGCGAGGACTGAGCGGGCCGCTCAGATGATGAACACCGGCCGGTCGATGCGATGGTCGAAGGTCCAGCGGTAGGTGTAGAAGGGAAACTCCAGCTCCACGGTGTAGCGGCAGCGCATGACCACCCGGCCGCCGCGTTTTTCGAGGGTCACGTCCTGGGGGCGCACCGGCAGGTCGAGCGACTCCGCCCGCTCGACGATCCGGCGGCGCAGCACCTCGGTGCCGGTGTTGCCCGCGTAGCGCGCCTGGTCCTCCATGTAGTCGTAGAGCTGGGCGCTCGCCACCTTGACCGGCACCGCCTTGACCGCGATCAGCACGAACACCGCGAGGACGGCGAGCCACAGCACGCAGCCGAGCTTGCCCTGGCCCCGGGCGGGCGCAGCGCTCCCCGACCGCGACCGCCGACCCCTGACGACCTGTCGAGCCATTAGCTGTGGGCGAGTCTACCGCACCAGCTGGAAGCTCCGCTCCCAGCGGGTGCGGGCGACGAGCTGCGGCAGCGCCCCGGCGGCCTGCGCGGCGCGCCCCCACCAGCCGCTGCGCGCCGGCGCCTCGGTGCGGCGGGCGTCGAGCGACCAGTAGACCATCAGCGCCCGGCCCTTGACGTGGGTCGCCGGGACCGGGCCCCAGAAGCGCGAGTCGTTGGACTCGTCGCGGTTGTCGCCGAGAAAGAAGTAGTGCTTCGCGGGAACGCTGTAGGGCCCGAAGTTGTCGCGCTGCCGGAAGCCCTCGGGCAGGAACAGCGACCGGGGGTAGACCCGCTCGTCGGTGCGATAGGTGTAGCCGGCGTCGTCCACCGCCTGGCCGTTGACGAAGACCACCTTGTCGCGGATCTCGACGACGTCGCCGGGCAGGCCGACGCAGCGTTTGATGAAGTCGCGAGTCGGGTCCTCCGGGTACTTGAACACCGCGATGTCGCCCCGGCGCAGCTCGCGGACCGGCAGCAGCCAGCGCTCCAGGCCGGTCGCCACCGGCCCGTACACGAACTTGTTGACCAGGATGTGATCGCCGATCTTGAGGTTCTCTTCCATCGATCCCGTCGGGATCTTGAACGCCTGGACCGTCCAGGTGCGCGCGAAGGTGGCGAAGACCACCGCGATCAGCAGCGCCTCGACGTACTCGCGGGCGAGAGATCGGCGGCGCCAGGGCGCCGGTGTCGCGCGCCGCTCGCTCACCGGATGAGCCGGAAGGTGCGTCCCCAGCGGGACTGGGTGAGGAGCCCGGCGGCGGTCCTGCCGAGCTGCCGCAGCTTGTGCCCCCAGCCCCGCCAGACGCCGTCCGAGGTCTCGCCGCCGAACGACCAGTAGATGAGCAGCGCCCGCCCCTTGACGAAGTGCCGGGGCACCGGTCCCCAGAAGCGCGAATCGTAGGAGTGGTCGCGGTTGTCGCCGAGACAGAAGTAGCTGTCCCCCGGTACCTCGTAGGGTCCGAAGTTGTCGCGCTTGCGGAGCTGCTGGGGAACGCTGGGCCGGTCGGGGTAGACGCGGGCGTCGGCGTGCTGCGTGAAGGTGCCGTCGTTGACCCACTCGCCGTTGACGTAGAGGTCCTTGTCGCGGATCTCGACGACGTCGCCGGGCAGCCCGACGCAGCGCTTCACCATGTCGACCCGAGGCCGCTCGGGCGAGCGGAAGATGACGATGTCGCCGCGCTCCACCTCGCGCAGCGGAAAGAGCCGGTCCTCGAGCCCGCCGGCCGTCGCCCCGTAGACGAATCGGTTGACGAACAGGTGGTCGCCGACGAGCAGGGTCTCCTCCATCGAGGCGCTGGGGATGTAGAAGGTCTTGACCACGAAGGTGTTGGTGAATCCCAGGAAGACGCCGGCGATGAGCAGCGCCTCGAGGTACTCGCGGAAGGTGGAGTCCCGCTGCGGCATGACCGCCTAGCCTAGCAGTCTGCGGTGGGAGTCGGCCCCGCCGCCCGAC
>JBFGCA010000121.1:0-14441 GCA_041567315.1 Thermoanaerobaculia bacterium
ACGGCCCCGCCCCGCCGCCAGACGGCCGGGCGGACTTCCACCACGGGCTGCTAGGCTTGCGGCACCAACCCGGTCGAGCCGGCCGCCGCCGGCGCATGAGGAGGTGCCAGATGACCTGCCGCACTCGTCGTCTTGCCGCGCGTTTCGTCGCGATCGCCGTGCTGGCCGCCGGTGGCCTGCCGGTGGCCGCCGACCAGTGGACCACGGTCGACTCCGAGCTGAGCTCGGTGCTGGTCGAGCAGAACACCCGCCTGCGGAAGCTCGATCCGATCTTCCACCAACTCTTCCTGCCCGACGCCGACGAAGACGTCAAGCTCAGCTCCACGATCCAGCTCTTCCCGGTCGACCCCACTCTGTTCGGCATCCCGCGGGCCAGGGGCCGGGCGCGGGCGACGATGGGCTGCTTCGGCTCCCAGGGCCAGCAGAACCTGGGCAGCATGAGCCGCCGCTTCGACCGCAACGGCACGCTCGAGGTCAGCAAGAGGGTGCCCGCCAACCTCGACTGCGAGGTGTTCTTCGTCGACTGGAAGCTGCTGCGCAACTTCCTGCTGCCGGCCGGCACCTCGATCTCGGCGCGCAGCGCCGTCGAGCTGGTCGGCCCCGGCGCCCCGTCCGCCTGCTTCGACACCACCACGCTCTGTCTCGACGACGACCGCTTCCGGGTGGAGGTCGACTGGCGGGACTTCGCCGGCCAGACCGGCCCCGGGATCGCCTTCCCGCGCACCGACGACTCGGGGACGTTCTTCTTCTTCGACGCCGACAACACCGAGCTGCTGCTCAAGGTCCTCGACGGTTGCGCCCGCAACGACCACTTCTGGGTCTTCTTCGGCGCCACCACCAACGTCGAGTATTCGGTCACCGTCACCGACACCTTGAGCGGCCAGAGCCGGGTCTACGACAACCCCCTGGGTGGTCCGGCACCGCCGATCCAGGACACCCAGGCCTTCGCCACCTGTCCCTGAGCGCCCGACCCGCGCGGCGGGTCGGGCTCAGCGCAGGCGAACCCTGGCCGCCACCCGCGCCCCGGTCCCGGCGAGGATCCGGATCTTCGCCGCCGGGTCGCCGCGCTCGCCGAGCCGGACGACGTGGTTGACGGCGGTGCCGACGACGCCCGGGTGGCGGACCAGGCCGGCGACCCGGACGACGCGCTGGTCGCGCCGGGCGATCTCGGCCGGCCACCGTTCCCGCTCCAGCGCGGCGAACCGCTGGGCCGACCGCCAGGCCCCCGCCCGCGCCTCGCCCAGGCTGAAGTTGATGATTGCGTCGTCGACGCCTCCGAGGCGTCCGCTGAACAGACGCAGGGTGGTCCAGATCGTCGCCAGGCTCTGCTTGACGCCACCCACGAGGCTGGCCAGGAGGTGGTTGATGCGATCGAAGTCGGCCCGCCGCCTCCCCAGCTCCGCCGGCGACTCGACGGTCTGGGCCGTGGCGATCCCCAGGTCGAGGTTGATGTGGGCGTTGATCCCCAGCAGCAGGTGCTGCAGGACGATCGGCCACCACTCGCCGGCCACCCGGAAGGCGCAGGCCCAGGACCCGGCCGGCGCGCCACCGGCCCGGAAGCGGTCGTAGGCCTCGAGGTAGCGGTTGGCGAAGACCACGTCGAGCCGCTCGAGCCACTTGCCGTCGTCGAACTCCCCGTGCTCGATCCCCTCCGCCACCCGCACGGTCACCTGGCGGTAGAGCGCCGGGAAGTAGCCCAGCGGCGACTGCTCCTCGCGGGCGGCGTCGACGATCTCGCGGAGACGCTCGACGACCTGCCCGATCGTCGCGGGCAGATCCGGCTCGGGCGGATGAGGTCCCGACGACCCGACCAGGGGCGATTCCGGTTCGGACACGCGACCGTCAGGCTACCAGCTGGTCGTCCCCGGACGCAGCCGCGAGGCCGGGCTCTTCAGCCGGTGCGCCGGCGGGGGATCAAGCGGCCGGGCACGCGCTCCGCGTACGCGGCGTAGGCATCGCCGAAGCGGGCCCTGAGCTCGCGCTCCTCGAGCAGGATCACCAGGTAGAGGGCCGGCAGGCAGGTCGCCGCCAGGAGGTAAAGCGCCGGGTAATTGAGGATCAGCGCCAGCCCGGCGGTGCCGAGCAGGAACGAGAGATAGCGGGGGTGGCGCAGCCGCTCGTAGATGCCCTCGGTCAGCAGCCGGCCGGGGTCGCGGCCGACCTCGGGCACCCCGGCCAGGATGCGGAACTTGAGATGCCGCCGGCACAGGATCTCGAGGCGGATGGCTGCCGCGTAGAGCAACAGGCCGGGCGCCGCCAAGCCCCAGTGGAACGGCCAGCGCGTGGCCAGCAGCGGCTGGCGGTACTGGAAGATCCAGGCGGCCAGCCCCAGCGAGACGGCACCCACCACGACGTAGGTCCAGACCGGCCCCACCCGTCGCCAGAAGCAGGCCAGCGGGTGGATCAGGAACCAGTAGACGATGGCGGCCGGATAGCTGACCAGCAGCAGCACCGCCAGCAGGTAGCCGGCCCGGGTCAGCAGGCCGGTCAGCCACGTCGCCGGCGCCTCGCTCATCCGGTCCCTCCGCTTCGACCGGCGACGATCTCGCCGATCAGGAGCCGCGGGCCGTCCGCCTCGAGAGGGGTGGCCAGATGCAGGCGATCGCCCTGCGGCTCGACGGCCACCGGGGAGTGCGCCCCGCTTGCCAGGTCGACGAGGGCCATCGGGCTCTGGACGTCGGCGCCGAGGGCGTCCAGATCGCGGACCGTGCAACGCGGACCCGGCAGCACCAGGACCAGCAGCCGCGCGCCGAAGCGCGCCTGGATCAGCCGGCAGTCGGTACGGTCGTCGACCCGGCCGCTCTCGAGCGCACCCGGGCTCCAGCGCTCGAGCGCCCGCCCGAGGTGCCGCAGGACCCGCGCCCCGAGCCGCGGCGCGTAGCGGAGGTCGACCAGGCCGTGGCGCACGAAATAGCCGCGGTCGACGTCCTCGTAGGTGTCGAGCCAGAGGTCGACGCCCCAGGCGGCGGCGGCCAACGCCGCCTCGGCGACGCGGTTGGCGGCGGCCAGGTCGTCGACCAGCCGGTCCGAGGTCAGGCGGCCCGAGAACAGCACCTGGGCCTGGTGGCGCAGGCCGCTGGCGGCCGCCCACTCCCCGATGCGGCCGACCGCCGCCCACGGCCCGACCCCGCCGTGGCGGCGCACGCGGAAGACCAGGCCGGCGAAGATCTCGCGCACCGGCGCCGCGGCCTGCAGCCGCTCGATCCGCTCCGGCTCGCCGGCCTGGAAGCCGTAGTTGGCTTCGTGTTTGACGTTGGCGTCGTCGACCGCGCCGCACAGCGGGTCGCGCACCTCGCTCAGAAAGAGTGGCAGCTTGGCCCCGCCAGAGAGACGGGGGCCGGCCCCGGCGAGACCCGCCGCCAGCGCCTCCACCTGGTCGAGACGCAGGACCAGCTCCCAGCCGGCGAGCAGGCCGCGATGGCTGCGGATCAGGCGGTAGTCGGCGGCCCCCGGCAGACCGTAGGAGTAGGCGGTGAAGGCGTAGCCGGCGTCCACCAGGGTCGCCATCCGCTCGACGACGTCGTCGCGGACCAGCTCCTGGAGCGCGATCCTCACCCGCCCGACCCCCATCTCCTCGAGCGCCAGCAGCGCCCAGTCGTTGCGCGCCCAGCGCCGGGTGAACGGGCTGACCGAGTTGTTGGCGCGCAGGGCGAGGGTCGCCAGCCAGTTCTCGCGCATCTCTACGCCGACCGGAGCGGCGGCTCCGGCTGCCGGCCGCAACGAGCCATCGCCGGCCGACGATGGCGACTCGCCCGGCGCCAGCGTCCGGCCCTCGGTGCGCACCACCCGGTGGAGGTGGCCGCGCTCGTAGACCTCGACCAGGCAGTAGCCCAGCTTGCTGCGGTCGTCGCGCCCGCCCTCCGCGTCCGCCGGCTCGACGGTGAACAGCTCGCCGTAGTCCTGGCGCACGAAGCTGGTGGCGGGCAGGGTGTAGAGCCGGGTCGGGCCGTAGCGGTTGTAGAAGTAGTTGTGGACGTGGCCGGAGAAGGCCGCCTCGACGCCGTGCCGCTCGATCAGGTCGAGCAGCCAGGTGCGCCCCGGCTGATCCAGGTTGTCGTAGCCGCCCGGCTCCTCGGGCGCCGCCACGAAGGCCGGGTAGTGCATCAGCAGGAAGAGCCGCTGGCCGGCGGCGCGCGCGGCCTCGAGGTCGCGCTCCAGCCAGCGGCGCTGGGCGTCCTCCTGCTCGAGACCGGAGTTGATCAGCAGCGAGTCGAGCGCCGTGAAGTGGCAGGGTCCGTGATCGAAGGAGTAGTAATCGCGGCCGTAGACCTCGGCGTAGAGCTCCAGCGACTCCGGCGACACCCGCGGCACCGGCACCCACCCGGTCGGCTTGTCCCCCAGGCAGTGGTTGCCCGGCACCAGATGGAGCGAACCTGGCAGCGCCGCCGCGATCTCCTTGAAGTTGGCGGCGGCCTGGCGGTAGGTCGCCAGCTCGGGCAGCGGGTTGGCCATGTCGCCCAGGTGGACCGTGAAGGCCGGGCGCCGCCCCGCCACCTCCGCCACCACCCACCGGAAGCGCGCGTTGGCCAGCCGGTTGGAGGCGAAGGGCGAGACCGAGCGGTCCTCGCCCTCGTTGACGTGCGAGTCGGAGACCACCGCGAAGGTGAAGAGATGGCTGCCCAGGTCCGCCGTCACGGTTCGCCTATCAGATCAGACTTCTCCGCCGGGGCTGGGGCGTCGCGATCGGCAAGAGTTCCCTGCCGCTCCACGACGACCAGCCGTCACCGCTCGTGGCGGGCACCAGGACGCGGTCGATGTTGCCGGCGCCCAGACCCTGTCTCAGGATCTCCAGAATCTCCGGATCGTCTTCCAGAGGGCTCGGCAGGCTGATCCAGCCGGGAGTGGTTCGAAGCCCTCTCCGGAGATCCGCTCGGTCGCGCAGAGGCTGGATGGGACCGGCCGCCGCGCGACGGTTCAGCGCGTCTCGGCCGCTCACCGAGCCGACGATCGCCACCCGATTGCCGGGCTCGAGAATGGCCGACAGACTGCGGCGGGCGCGCCCGTATTCCAGGTGATAGGCCGCGAGGTCGCGGCTCTCCCGCCACGTCCAGAACACCATGCAAATCAGGGCCACCGCGGAGTGGACGGCGAGCCAGCGCGCAGCCCGAACGTCGAGCCTTGGGATCGACTGACCCTCCCCCGCCAGCTCTCCAGGCGGGTCGTGACGGTGTGGTGTCGTGGTGTGGGCCGAACTGAGAGCCCTACCTGGGCCTCTTTCTGAGGTCGGTGCCGCTCGGCCGGTCACCCACAACTCGCCGGTGAGCAGCCCCAGTGCCAGGTAGAGCTCCAGCAGGTAGTTCCACGAGGACAGCGGATTGGCGGCGAACAGCGCCGCGGAGATCCAGCACGCGGCCACGTAGAAGATCGCCGGGCTGCGTCCGGGTCGCCAGCCACGCTGGCGCGCCGCCGGCAGGCAGACCAACAGGGCGAGCAGCCAGAACAGCGACAGCGCCGGCCGCAGCGCCATGTCGAGCATCTTGTCGGGACGCTGCGGGAGGTTGCCGAGCAGAGCATTGGCCAGGTAGGAGCCGCCGGAAAGGTGCTCCATCCACGCGATCGACGCCCCGAGTCCCGCCGCCAGCCCGGCCGCCAGCAGAACGGCGCGGCGGCGGTCTCGGCGCCAGAGCCAGAGCACCCCAGCCGCGGGCGCCGCGATCAGCGTCAGCTTGACGTTGAAGGCCGCGACGAAACAGACCAGGCCGAGCAGCGGGCCGGCCGACGACGGCAGCAGGGTGACACAGGCGAAGCCGGCCAGCGACAGGGCGACTCCAAGGGCGTCCACCCGGTAGAGCACCGAGAACAGCAAGAACGGCTTGGCCGACAGCGGCAGCAGGGCGCAGAGCAGCGCCAGCCGCCGGCTGGCGCCCCGCCGGCGCACCCAGTGGCCGACCAGCAGCAGCGCGGCGGCGACCGCGACCAGCGACAGCGCCCGCCCGCCGAGGTATGGACTGCCGGCTGGAATCGGCAGCCGGGCACACAGCCATTGGTAGATCGGACCGTACGGGTTCTGGAGCAGCGGCAGCGAATCGGCGGGGGTCCAGGGGAAGTGACCCGTCCTCCACCACTGGACCAGGGTCAGGACGTGGACCTCGATGCGTTCGATGGCGTGGGGGTCCGGCAGGTGGCGGAGCCACCAGATTGCCGTGAGAAGTGCGGCGAGGCCAACGAGCAGGAGGGCGATGCCCGGTAGCTCCAGGTAAGGGTGCCGCCGGAAGCTCGCGGCCCTCACCGACCGATCCGGCCTCCCGGAATTGCGGACTGCTCGGCTCGGCATCGGCGGAATTCGAAACGGGCGTTGCGACGGGAGCGTGCGGGCCACAAGAGGCCGGACCGCGCTAGTTCGACGGCACGGCAGAGCCCGACGCGGCCTCGACGAGCCCCAGCACCTCGGCGCCGGCCAGCAGGAAGGCGCCGGTGCCGTAGACCCCGGTGTCATCTGCCGTGACCGGCGCCGGCTCGCTGCCGATTCCCTGTACCCAGCCCAGCCGTCCGCTGTCGTCGACTCTCTCGTGGAGAGCGATCCACGCACGCTCGGCGTGGGGCAGAAAGAGACCCCGGTCCAGCAGGCCACGCCGGACGCCCCAGGCCATGCCGTGGCAGAACAGGGCCGTCCCACTGGTTTCGCCGGGAGCGCCGGTCTCGTCGAGGAGACTCGCCCGCCACAGCCCGTCCGGCCCCTGCAGGGCGGCGGCGCGCGAGGCCAGCTCGCCGAACACATCCTCGTAGAAGCGACGGCTCGGGCGGTCGGCCGGCAGCTCGTCGAGCAGCCGGGCCAGGCCGGCCAACACCCAGCCGTTGCCGCGCGACCAGAAGACCGGCGCGCCGGCCGCCTCCCGGTACCTCAGATCGCGGTGGAAGAGGCGCGCCTCGGCGTCCCACAGCAGCTCGTAGGCCTCGCGCCACAGGCGGTCGGCGAAGTCCAGGTAGCGGTCGTCGCCGGTGAGCCGCGTCAGCTTGGCGAGGGCCGGCGGCGACATGAACAGCGCGTCGCTCCACCAGTAGTCGATCGGCTGGTGCCGCTTCGGCCAGCGCGCGGGTGCGGCCATCATGCGGTCGATGGCGGTCCGGAACGGCGCGTACATCCGCGGCTCGGCCTCGAGACGGGCGAGATCCAGGTAGGTCTGGGCGACGGCGTGGTCGTCGGCGTGGCGCAGGCGCCGCCCCGGCCGCCACCGCAGGCGCTCGCCGACCTCGAGCAGGGCGCGGCGGTAGCCCTCGTCCCCGGTGGCGTGGTAGGTCGCCATCAGGCCGGCATAGAAGACCGCGTTGGGCCACTCCCCCGGCCGGTGCTGCGGCCCGGGACGCGACTCGGGCCGCAGATCGCCGAGCTGCCGGTCCGCGGCCCGCCGCATCACCGCCCGGATCGCCACCGCTTGCAGGCCCGCGAGCCGCTCGGCCGAGCTTGCCGTCGCCGCGGCCGTTGTGGAAGTGGCGGTCGACAGGCCGACGGTCAGCCACACCCCGGCGAGGAGCGGCAACGCGCCGGACGACCTCAGACCGGCTCCCGGACCAGCGGGCGGGTGAGACAGGTCGGGCCGCCGAGGCCCTTGCGGCAGATCTCGGTGCCGGCGAACTCGACCACCTCGACGCCGGCGGCTTCGAGGCGGGCCAGGGTGCGCGGGTTGCCCTCGGCCAGCAGGCACCTGCCCGGGGCGAGCGCCAGCACGTTGCAGCCCAGGGTCTCGAACTCCTCCTCGGGAACCGCCAGCAGCCGGAACCCCCGCCCGAGCAGGGTCTCGCGGAAGGGCACCGGCAGCAGCGGCTCGTGGACCAGCAGCAGGTCGCGGTCGAGCGGGCTCAAGATCGACATCAAGTGGAAGACGTCCCCGGGTCCCCGCCAGTGCGGCAGCGGGACGACGAGGAGCTCCTCGCAGCCGTCCGCCAGCAGCTCGCGGAGCTGGCGGATCCCCTCGTCGTTGGTCCGGTAGCCGCGGCCCACCGCGACCGTCCGCTGGTCGAGCCACACCACGTCGCCGCCCTCGAGGCAGCCCTCCCCCTCGATGGCACCGAGGACGGGAAGCTCGCGGCTCCGCAGCAGCTCGCCCAGCGCCGCCGGCTCGCCGCGCCGCTCCGGCTTGCCGGGGCGGCCGAGCAGGACCCCCCGGTCGCATACCACCGCCGCGTCCCGTGGGTACAGCGAGTCCAGCCCACAGCGCGGGTCGGCGGGGAGCAGGTCGAGCTGCGCGCCGTCTTCGCGCAGGACGGCTGCCAACCGCTCGAACTCCGCCGCCGCCCGGCCGGGGTCGGGTGGCGCCGTCCAGCCCAGGGCGGCCCACCGGGCGTCGACCCCGGTCTCACCGGCGAAGGCGGCCGCCGGACTCTTGACGATCACCCGCCGCAGCCGCCCCACCTCCGACTGCCCGGCGCAGGTCGGGGCCGGCGGGCTCATCGGCGGCGAGGGTCCCCTGGACCGGCTAGCCGGCGCCGCCGCCCTCGCGCCGCAGCTCGCGCACGATCTCCCGCACCTCCTCCTCGGTGTCGAGGTCCTTGGCCAGCGACAGGCCGTGGAGCAGCGGGATGCGGCCCCTGCGGTCCGGGAAGCGACGGCGGTGCCGGAAGCTGACGAAGATCCGCCGCAGCCGCTCGGCCACCTCGTCGGGCGTCACGGTGCCGCCCCGCAGATGGAACGCGAACAGCACGCCGTTGAGAAGGACGGTGACCGTCACCGCCGGCAGCCGGCCACGGACCAGCAGCTTGACGTCCTCCCAGAGCAGCCAGGGGATCAGGCGGCTGGTGAGCAGCCCCAGACGGTAGAGGATCGACCGGTTGCGGGTGGCGTAGGCCAGGGTGAAGCAGCGGTAGATCAGCGAGCGCCGCACGCAGGCCGGGTCGGCCACCAGCAGGTGGCCGGGGAGCAGCGTCTCGGGCTCGCGCCCCGGGGCCGGCGCCACCCGGTAGCGCGGCTTCCAGGCCGAGGCGCCCAGCTCCTGCTCGCGCTCCGGGGCCAGGATCGCCGGGAACCAGAAGTCGAGCGGCGCGTGCTGGTAGTAGTCCTCCATCAGGCTGTGGAGCTCCTCCACCTCGGGCAGGATGTCGCAGGTGGTGAGCGCCACCGGCCGCGAAGGGCAGACCCGTGCCACCGCCTCGACGGCGTTCTCGACGTTGCGGCCGAAGCTGCCGTGGGTGTCGATCACCGTCACCCGGCCGCGCGACTCGCCGTAGACCGAGGCCGGCCCGGCGATGAAGATCGGCGCGAAGTGGCCGCTCACCTCCAGCCGCTCGATGAGCAGGTCGATCAGCGGCCGGCCGCCGATCTTGAGCTGGATCCCCTTGGGTCCCTTGAGCGGATGGAGCCCGGCGCCGCTCTCGGGGAGGATCACCGGGTGGGGGTCGCTGCCGGCCAGCACGATCAAAGGGATCGGCCGGCGCGTTGCCGGCGGCGGCCCGGCAGGCCCTTTGCTAGAGTCGTTTCTGGTCCCCATGCGGCCCTCAACGAGTCTAGCAGTCCGTGGTGGAAGTCGGTCGGGTCGGCTCGCTCGACGGTTCGCCTCCGGGGCTCGCGCTGCGGCGGAGGGCGGTTGAGCCCGGAGCCGCGCCGGTCCGGTCCCGGCACCGCCTGGGCGGTCGCCTTCGCCACCGTGGCGGTGACCGCGATCCTGGCGTTGAGCGCCCTCTACGTCTTCAACTCGCTGCGCCGGCTACCGGGCGAAGCGGTGGAGGGAGGGCGGCGGGTGCTGGCCGATCTGGCGACCGTCGCGGCCGCCTTCCGTCAGGGGACCCTCGAGACCAGCTTCGCGAGCTACGCCACCACCGTCACCGGATCGAACTTCCTGCAGTTCGCCACGCTGCGGCAGACCGAGGTCTTCACCCGGCGCGACCAGACCTCGATCCTCTGGGGACAGCTGCCGCTGCCCGAGGTGGTGGTTTCGGCCACCGCACCGGTCGAGTACACCGCCTACGTCGACCTCGACGCAGAGTGGCTGTTCCGGCTCGAGGGCGGGCAACTGCTGGTGCGCGCCCCCGAGATCCGGTTCAACAAGCCGGCCATCGACGCCTCCACGATCCGCTACCAGGTCGAGGCCGGCAGCCTGCTGCGCGACGAAGCCGCGGTGCTGGAAGCGCTCCAGCGCGGCCTCACCGCCATGGCCGCCATGCGCGCCCGCCGCCAGGTGCCGCTGGTCCGCGAGCTGGGCCGGCGCAAGCTGGTCGAGTTCGTCGAGAACTGGCTGCTGCGCAGCTTCACCGACGGCGAGACGATCCGCGTCGAGCTGGTCTTCGCCGACGAGGAGTCGCCGTTCGGGCCGCCGCTCCGGGAACCGCCCCGGGAGCCACTCGGGGGCCGGCCCGGCGAGTCGCCGCCGGCGACGCCGCCCGGTTGATCCGCGGCCGGCGCCGCCGGCCCTGTGACCGTTTCCACTGCACCGCTGGCCGCCTGGCTCTAGACTCGCCTCGGTTCAGCATCCTCCTTCTTTCCCCCGAAACGACGGGCGGCTTTCCTCCTTGGCCTCCCGTCCTTTTTTTGTGCGGCCGCCGGCGGCCGCCGCAGGCCCCGCCGGTATGATGCCGCCGGGGGCGCGACATGGAGGTCTTCAGCAGCGAGTGGGCCGCCGCCTGGCGGGAGCAGCTCAACGCCAGCGACGCCTTCCGGCGCTCCGGCGACGGCTGGCGCGGGTCGCTGGTGGTGGCGACCGGCGCCGGCAAGAACGGGGCCGCGGCGAGGGCGGTCTTGCTCGATCTCCACGACGGCGCCTGCCGCGCCGCCCGGGCGGCCGACGCCGGGGACCTGGAGCGGGCCGACTTCCTGCTGCGCGCCGAGCCGGAGGTCTGGCGGCGGGTGCTGGCCGGCTCGCTCGACCCGATCTGGGGGCTGCTCTCGGGAAGGCTGCGGCTGGAGCGCGGCAGCATGAGCCGCCTGGTGCCCCACGCGCGGGCGGCGAGCGAGCTGGTGGCGGCGGCGGGGCGGCTGGGAGGGCGTTTCCCCGGGGACGGCCCGGCGCCCACCGGAGCCGAGACCGCCGCCGAGGCCCGACCCTCCGAGCGGCCGGCGGCTGAGCCCGCGGCCGAGGCCAGGGCCGGCCGCCAGGGCGAGGGCGGCGGGCGCCACCCGGGGCCGCCGGGCGCCGCACCGGAGCCGGTCTACCAGAGCACCAGCTCGCGCGGACTCGACCGACGCTGCTTGCCGCTGCGGCTGTGGGAGAAGGCCAAGCGGGCGGGCATCTGGAACCCCAGCGACTTCGACTTCGCGGCCGACCGCCGCGACTGGCAGGGTCTCGACGACGCCGAGCGCGACGTGCTGCTGCGGCTGACCTCGCTGTTCCAGGCCGGCGAGGAGTCGGTGACCGTCGAGCTGCTGCCGCTGATCGCCGCCATCGCCGCCGAGGGGCGGCTCGAGGAGGAGATCTACCTCACCTCTTTTCTGTGGGAGGAGGCCAAGCACGTCGAGCTGTTCCGGCGCTTCCTCGACGAGGTGGCGGCCGACGCCAGCGACCTCGCGCGCTATCACACGCCGGCCTACCGGCGGATCTTCTATCGCGAGCTGCCGGCGGCCATGCGCCGGCTGGAGACCGACCGCTCGCCCGAGGCGCAGGCCCGCGCCTCGGTGACCTACAACCTGATCGTCGAGGGGGTGATGGCCGAGACCGGCTACCGCGGCTACGGGGCGATCCTCGAGCGCCACGGCCTGATGCCCGCCATGCAGCAGGCGGTGGAGCGGCTGCGCGGCGACGAGTCGCGCCACCTGGCCTACGGCGTGTTCCTGCTCTCGCGGCTGGTTGCCGAGCACGGCGAGCCGGTGTGGCGGGCCGTCGAGCGGCGGATGGAGGAGCTGCTCGGCCCCACCCTGGAGCTGATCGCCGAGGTCTTCGCGCAGTACGAGCGGATGCCGTTCGGGCTCGAGCTGGCCGACTTCACCGACTTCGCCCAGCTCCAGTTCCGCAACCGGCTGGAGCGGATCGAGCGGGCGCGGCGGCAGGGCGTCGAGGAGGTGCTCTACGGCGGCGCCGCGTGAGGGCCGGCCGGCGGCGCGGAACCCGGGGCCCCGGTTCCCGTAGTGGACTGCGAAGCTCGCGGCAGGCCGCGGGGCGACGATGGCATCCAGGTCAACCAAGGAGGCAATCGAATGGCAGATCCCAGCAACCCGCTGCGGCGGTCCCGCAAGCACCGCATCATCGCCGGCGTATGCGGCGGCCTGGCGGAGTGGCTGTCGTGGGACGTGACGCTGGTCCGGGTGCTCTACGTGGTGATCTCGATCTTCTCGGCCGCCTTCCCCGGCATCCTCGCCTACGTCATCCTGTGGGTGGTCATGCCCGAAGGTGATTGAGGGGCATGTTCGGGCAGCGCATCCAGCTCTTCAAGCTGTTCGGGATCCCGATCCAGCTCGACACGAGCTGGTTCGTGGTCGCGGTGCTGATCGCCTGGACGCTCGCCGACAGCTTCTTCCCGTCCTATCTGGAGGGGCTCGAGCCGGGCACCTACTGGGCGATGGGGATCGCCGGCGCCCTGGGGTTGTTCGTCTCGGTGGTGCTCCACGAGCTGGCCCACGCGCTGACCGCGCGCCAGTGGGGGCTGTCGATCCGCGGCATCACGCTGTTCATCTTCGGCGGCCTGGCCGAGATGGACTCCGAGCCGCCGAGCCCCGCCTCGGAGTTCATGGTGGCGATCGCCGGCCCCGCCGCCAGCGTGCTGCTGGCCGCCGGCTTCCTCGGTCTCCACGCCCTGGGCTGGGCGGCCGGCTGGCCGGAGGCGGCGCTGGCGGTGCTCTATTACCTGACCTTCATCAACTTCATGCTGGTGGCCTTCAACCTGGTCCCCGCCTTCCCCCTCGACGGCGGCCGGGTGCTGCGCTCGGCGCTCTGGCAGTGGAAGCGCAACCTGCGCTGGGCCACCGCCGTGACCTCGAGGATCGGCAGCGGCTTCGGGGTGGTGCTGATCGCCTTCGGACTGCTCGAGGTGGTGGGCAGGCAGGATTTCATCGGCGGCATGTGGCTGTTCCTGATCGGTCTGTTCCTGCGCAACGCCGCCCGCATGTCCTACCGCCAGCTCCTGTTGCGCCGCTCGCTGGAGGGCGAGAAGGTGAGGCGCTTCATGAAGACCGACCCGGTGGCGGTGCCGCGCGCCATCTCGGTCGCCGAGCTGGTCGAGAACTACATCTACCGTCACCACTTCAAGCTGTTCCCGGTGGTCGACGGCGGCAAGCTCCTGGGTTGCGTCACCACCCGTCAGGTGCGTGAGCTGCCCCGCGAGGAGTGGGACCGTCAGACCGTCGGCTCGATCGCGGTGGCCTGCTCACCCGAGAACACGGTGACCCCGGACACCGACGCCATCGAGGCGCTGGCGCGCATGAGCCGCACCGGCGCCTCGCGTCTGATGGTGGTCGAAGGGGACCAGCTGGTGGGCATTCTGGCCCTCAAGGACCTGCTCCGTTTCCTGGCCCTCAAGGTCGAGCTCGAGGGTCCCGACTCTCGCTTGACAGCTTCAAACGGCGCGGGATAGCCTGCCGCGCCGAGTTCGCTCCCACCTGGAGAAACTGTATCTTGAGCGTCGAGCCGCACGCGCGGGAAAGCTGGGGCACGCGGATCGGGTTGGTGCTGGCGATGGCCGGCAACGCGGTCGGTCTCGGCAACTTCCTGCGCTTCCCGGTGCAGGCCGCCGAGAACGGCGGCGGCACCTTCATGATCCCCTACTTCATCTCCTTCCTGCTGCTCGGCATCCCGATGATGTGGATCGAGTGGGGGGTCGGCCGCTACGGCGGCAGCCACGGGCACGGCTCGGTGCCCGGCATGTTCGACGTGCTGACCGACCGCAAGCGCAAGTGGGCCAAGTACCTCGGGATCCTCGGCGTAGTCATGCCGCTGGTGGTGTTCATCTACTACACCTACATCGTCTCCTGGATGCTGGGCTTCAGCTTCTTCAGCCTGACCGGCGACTTCTTCGGGCTCGACGACGTCGAGGAGATGCGGGGCTATCTCTACTCTTATCAAAACATTTTCGACGCTTCGACCCACGGCGGCTGGGTGGCGCTGCTGTTCTTCATCGGCACGGTGGCCTTTCTGGGCTGGGTGCTGTCGCGCGGCATCAGCGGCGGCATCGAGAAGCTGGCGCTGATCGGCATGCCGATCCTGTTCCTGTTCGCCTTCATGCTGCTCGCCCGGGTGCTCACTCTCCCCAAGCTGGCGGCCACCCCGGCCGACGGCCTCAACTTCATCTGGAGCCCGGACTGGGCGAGCCTCGCCGACGCCCGGGTGTGGGTCGCCGCCGCCGGCCAGATGTTCTTCACCCTGTCGGTGGGGATGGGCAGCATCCAGACCTACGCCTCCTACCTACGGAAGAAGCAGGACGTCGCGCTGACCGGGCTCTCCACCGCCGCCACCAACGAGTTCGCCGAGGTGGTGCTGGGCGGCACCATCGCCATCCCCGCCGCGGTGGTCTTCTTCGGCGTCAGCGGCGCTATGGCGATCGCCAACCGCGGCGCCTACGACCTCGGGATCGTCGCCATGGGAGTC
>JBFGCA010000122.1:0-14208 GCA_041567315.1 Thermoanaerobaculia bacterium
GGCGCCCCGACTCGGCCCTCGCGGTGCTCAGACAGGCGCGCGACGGCCTGGTCGGGGCGGGGCTGCCCTACGACGCGGCCATGGTTTCGCTGGAAATGGCCTTGCTCTGCGCGACCCACGGTCGTCTCGATCAACTCAAGGGGCTCGTCGCCCAGATGCATCCGATCTTTGACGCGATCGGTTTGGCCCCGGAGGCCCTGGCGGCGCTGACCTTTTTTCGGCAAGCGGTCGAGGCCGACACGGTGACCGTGGCGTCGATCCAGCAGGCGATCACGATGCTGCGGGGCAAGAAAAGCGGGGAGCAGGTGCGGGCAGGCACCCGCCCCCCGAGGGAGCCGAGCGACTAGCCGGCGCCTTCCATGCTGACCCCGTTGGTGGGGTAGACCCCTGTGCTTGACGGGGCGGGGAGCGACCTCGACAAGAGGCGCTCCAGCAGTCGGGAAAGGAAGAGTTCGAGCAGCAGCATACACCGGCTCCTTCCACGGGCAGTCGTGACCGCGCCGGAATTGGCGGGGCCGCCGCCCGCCGGGGAAGTGTAGTAACCCCGACTCGAACCGCTGACCTGACTACGGATCAGTCGGCATGGGTCCGCCATCCAGCTCGCTGGGGGCCGGGCCGTCTCGTCGCGGGATGGGGCTAGGACCCGCCGGCTCGACCAGGAGCGTCAGGCCGTCGCGCGACGTCACCCGCAGGCGGTCGCCGGCCGCGATCTCTGCCCCGCGCGGCGAGCGGGCCGACCAGATCTCGCCGTCGACGGTCACCTGGCCGATCGTCGCCTGGCCCTGGCGGGCGAAGTCGCCCCGCGCTGCAACCGTCTCGCCCACCAGGCCGTCGCGCAGCCGCACCCGGGTCCCCTGGATCCCGCGGGCGCGGATGTTCCGGAGCAGCAGCCAGAACTCGGGCGCGGCCAGCACCGCGACGAGGATCGCGGCGATCACCAGGAAGACGACGGTGGCCATCCGGTCAGCTGCCGCCCTGGCGCGGCTTCCAGTCCATCTTCATGTAGCGGTCGCCGGCGGCCAGCTCGTCGAGCATCTGGGCGAGGCGGCGGCGCTTGGTGTCGTCGCGCTTGGCGCGGTTGATCCATCCCAGGTAGTCGTTCTGCTGATAGGGCGGACGCCGGCGGTAGGCCTCCATCAGGTCGGTGTCGGCGAGCGCTTCCTCGACGAACCCGGGCATCTTGTGGAGCGGGCGGCTGAGCCGCGAGGTGTCGGGCTGGGTCACGGGTCGTCTCCGGTGCCGAAGGCAGGGTGGTATTTCACCGTGCCTTCGAGGCCGTCGAGGGCGCCCGGTTCGAGCTCGAGGGCCATCCAGGCCTCGTCCGGGAACTCGAACTCGCAGGCGAGGCCGAGGCCCGAGGCCGGGGTGAACCCGAAGCGCGGGTAGTAGCCGGGGTGGCCGACGACGACGACGGCGGCGGCGCCGAGGGCGCGGCAGCGCGCCAGTCCCTCGCGCACCAGGGCCGAGCCGATCCCGCGGCGCTGGAGGCGCGGCGCGACCGCCATCGGGCCGAGGCCCATCATCGGGAGGCTCGGGTGGCCTTCGAGGCTCACCGGCGAGAACAGGACGTGCCCGGCGATGGCCCCATCCAGCTCGGCGACCAGCTCGGCGACCAGCGAGACGAGGGGCGAGGCCACCGGGCGGAGCGCGTCCACGAGGTCGGCCTCTTCGGGCGTCTCGAAGGCGGCGGTGTGGACCCGGCGGACCGCCGGCCAGTCGCGCTCCTCCTCGTCGCGAATCCGGACCGCGAGCGGCGGCGGGCTGGACTTCATCGGGGCGGCGGCCGGTCCGCTTCGCACGCTACGGATCCGGCCATGGCGCCGGCCTACTCGCTGTGCGCTTCGTGGGACATCAGGATGTAGGCGTCGTCCGGCAGCACGAATGGGCCGACGGCCTTCTTGTCGATGGGCCGGACGAAGACGGGGCGGGTCGCCACCCGGGTGCCCAGGTGGGCCGAGATCTCCACCTGCTCCGGGCCCTGGTGGGCATGGAGGACCGTCACCTCGAAGCCGGCGCTGCGCTCGCCGGCAGGGACGGTGACGCTGTCCGGCACCTGGGCCACCCGGGGGTTGGAGCTCTCGAGGAAGACCACGGTCCCGCCGCGCGGCGCCTTGCCCTCGGTGAGGACGACCTTGCCGTCCAGGGTCGAGTGCTCGTCGACCTCGGCGCCGGCGAGCTTCAGCGCCTCGAGCCTGGGGCAGCCGTCGCAGTCGACGTCCAGATCGAGCTCGGTGCCGAAGGCCGCCAGGCGCACCCCCGGCGCCGCGCCCCGGACGCCCACCACCACCTGGTAGGTCCCGTCGCCCTGGTCCAGGATCTCGCTCACCTTGCACGCGCCCTCCGGGAGACAGCTCGCGGCCGCCGGCCGCCCGGGGCCCCAGAGGTTGCCGTAGAGATCGCGCGGCCGCAGGGTGACGACGAGCGAGCCGTCGTCGCGGGGCGAGGTGCGCGGCTTGCTCGCCTGCGGGTCGACGCGCAGGTCGACGTAGATGTCCTGGCTGGCTTCGCGCCGGGTGGTGCAGCCCGCCGCCGTCAGGTCGAAGACGTAGCGCAGCTTGTAGGTCCCGTCGACCGCCCCCAGGCCGGTGAGGGTGGCGGTCCAGTGGCCGTTGCCCGGGTTGACGTCGCCGTGGGTGCCGTCGTCGTACATCGGGAAGACCGCGGTCTTGGTGGGAACGACGACCCCGGCCAGCGCCGCGGCCCGCGCGTCGCTCTCCTCGCCTCGACGCGGATCGACGACGTCGAGACCCTTTCGCGCCAGGAGGGTGCCGAGGCTCTCGACCGGGTAGGTGACCTCGACCCGCGCCTCCACGTGGTCCCAGCCGCCGGCGCGGTGGTACGAGGGCAGGATGCGGGCCGCGACCCTCAGCTCGTCGCCGGTGGCCCAGTGGAAGCGCATCGGGACGGGCGAGATCCGGCCCAGGCCGCGGCCCAGGACGTCCACGAACCACTCGTGCTCGATGCCCGCCTCGCCGCGCGCCACGATCGCCCCGGTGCGGCCGCCGTGGGCCGTCGCCTGGACGGCCGGGCCGAGCGCGAAGCCCCGGTTGGCCGCCGGGGCCAACCCGGCGCCCAGCTTGACGCGCCCCTCGAACAGCCGCCCGTCGCCCTCGATCACCTGCCAATCGTCCCGGCCGGTGAGGCCGGCACCCGCGCACTCGAGCACGTTGCCCGCGGCATTGGGCCGCAGGTCGGTGACGATCGCGCGCTGGCGCTCGCACAGCAGACCGGCCAGCACCGGGTCGTAGGGCTCCGGAGCGCCGCCGGTCGCGGCGTAGACGATCAGGTCCCAGGCGCTGGAGCGGAGCAGCTCCTCGAGCTCGCCGGGGTCTGCGGCCTCGACGACGTCGCCGAGCAGGCCGGTCTCCAGCTCGCGCTTGACGGCCGCGCGGTAGGCCGAGCGATCCGGGTCGACGCCGCGCTCGTAGAGCAGCACCCGCTTGCAGCCGTCGGGGCAGAGGCGCTGGATCTCTCGCCGCACGATCGCCTCGCCCTCGGCGGGCTTGGCGAAGGCGTCGGGAGCGAAGCCGTTGTAGTACTGGTGGTGCGGGCGGATCAGATGCCCGCGCCAGGTTCCCAGCCCCGCGGCACCCGGCCCCTCGATGCGCTGGTACGCCCACAGGGCCGCGGTCGAGGCCTGCACCTCCGGCTGGCCGGCACGGACGAGATCGCCGTCGGGTCGGTTGACGACCAGGCGCAGGTCGCCCGGCGCGATCCGGTCGTGCCAGCCGGAGGTGAAGGTGATCTTGGCCTCGTCGGCGCACGAGGTGTACTCGATCGGGGGCGAGACCAGGTCGTTGGCGGCCAGGGTGCCGCGGGGATCCACGAAGATGAACTCGTCCGTCAGCTGCCCGAAGGCCATGGTGAAGAAGTACTTGAGATCGTCGCCGGGAGCGCCCGGGTTCTGGACGTAGATGCCTCCCTGGCGCTCGGCCAGCAGGGTCAGCAGGTCGCCGTTGAGGGACGACCCGCTGCCGAACCCCACGCCGACGAACTGTGTGAAATCGATCTCGTCGTAGTCCACCGACGAGCCGAAGCACTGGCTGCCGCAGGTGGGGCCGGAGGCGCCGGCCGACTCCAGGCACGGCTGGACGTTCTCGATGCCGTCGGTCAGCAGCAGGATCGCCTTGCGGGCGTTGGTGCCGGCGGGCGCCGGCTGCGGGTTGAGCCGGCAGTCGCCGCCGTTGGGGCAGAGGGCTTCGAGAGCCTTCTCGATCCCGGCGCCGATGCTGGTGCAGCCGCCCGTGCCGTCGGAGCGGATCGCGGCGATCGCGTTCGCGAAGGCGCCACCGGCGTCGGTCAGGCCGGGCACGACCGGCGTCAGCGGCAGCTTCTGAGTGGCGCTGCCGGAGTAGGTCACCAGCCCGATGCGGTGGTCACCGCTCTCGAAGGCGTTGTCCATCAGCGCCGCGAAGTACTCCGAGGCGCGAACCGCGGCCTCGAGCTTCGAAACGCCGGTCGGGTCGGGATCGCTCATGCTGCCCGAACGATCGATCACGATCATCAGATCCACCGCCTGGAAGTCCTGCCAGGCGCGCACCACGTCGTCGAGCGCCTTGTGCAGGCGCCAGAACATCGGGTCGCGCGGCGAGCAGGAGCTGGTCAGGGTGTCGCCGTTGTAGATGCAGTCGGGATCGCTGGTGCTGCCGTTGCACTCCGGGTCGAGGTCGGCGATCCAGATCGCGCCGTGCATGATGCCGTGGAACCGGGCGTCGAGCAGCTTGGCGACGTCGTCGACGTTGGGGAACTGCTCGAGGGCGGTGTGCGGAAAGCTGAGCCCGGTCACCGAGCAGCTCGGGCTGGCGGCGGCCGGACAGCTCGCCGGCCCCGCGCCACCCCCGATGAACATGCACTGCGGGAAGGCGACGCAGACGTCGCACGGCACGTCGGCCGGGCGGCCGGGCCCCGTGCCGCAGCCGTCGGGGTGGGACCCCACTGCGGGAGGCGCGGGCAGGCCGGCGCCGTCGTGCGCCACCGGCAGGTTCATGCCCGGGCACCAGTCGTGCTGCTCGATCAGGTCGTAGCCGTTGGCGTCGCGCCAGATGTTGAAGTCGTACTCGAACTGTCGGTGGAAGGCGTACCAGCGCTGCCCGCGTCCGGCGGGAGGGGTGGTGCCACCGGTGCCCCCGAAACATTCGTGCCAGATGCTGTGCATCTCGAGCACGGTCTGCGACGAGGCCGCCTCGACGGTCGTGCAGTCCTGGCCCGGCGGCTGCGGCCCGAACGGGCCGTCCGGGTCCCAGGCACAGTCGGCGCTCGAGTCGTGCTTCTGAACGCAGCGGATCGGGGTGTTGGCGTTGACGTTGTCCGAGTACCAGAAACAGGTCTGGGCGTCGGCGCCCCGAGCTCCGAGGCAGGAGAGGACCAGGGCCGCGGCCCCGAGCAGGAGCCACCGGCCGGACGGCAGGTGCGTGGCGGATCGCATGCGGGCCTCGCTTTCAGCGGTCGAGATCTGCCGCCAGGCCGGCACCAGGGCGACGACAGATCACCCTCCCGGCGTTGGGCCCGCCGGGCTCTCCGAGCGCCATGGCGCGCGCCTGCGGCTTCCGATGGCGCGATCGTAGCAGGCCCGGAGCGGCACCCCGGCGCCGGGCCACTCCGGAAGGCCCGCGAGGACCAGGGGGAACGACCCTCGAGGGCTCAACCGTCAGTGAGGCTTTCCAGTTCGGCGAGATCCAGGGCGCGGCCGGCGGTGCCCGATCTCGAGCCCGTCGCTGAGCTGATTCAGCTCTAGGACGTCGACGCCCCGGCGGAAACCGCACGGCCTGGCCTCTACGACGAACTCGGGCAGCCGGCCCAGCGGCTTCTCACCCGTCTGCAGCGACCGGCGCAGCGCTTCGTTGACGACCTGCTCGAAGCAGCGGCCCGTCTGTCGGGCGGTCTCGCGCAGCTCCCTGGCCAGATCGTCGTCGAGGCTCAGGGTCGTCCGCATGGGGACACCACGAGGTCTTCGGGTACTGCTGTCAAGGTGTCAGCCCGACGGCAGCAGCTCGAACGCCTCGACGTGCGACGGGCGGACGCGGCCGAAGTGGCGGCGGTCGGTGGTGACGATGCGGGGAAGACGCAGACGCTCGGCGATGGCGACGATGGTGGCGCCGACGAAGCCCAAGTCCGGGTAGGTCCCCAGCAGCTCGTCCGAGCGCGCGAGATCGGCGGGAGCGAGGGCCTCGACCGCCAGCTCCCCGGCGACGAGCGAAGCGACGAAACGGCGCTCGACCCGCGGACCCAGCCGGCGATGCAGCAGGTAGGCGACCTCCGGCAGCACGGTGACCGGCACCAGGAGCAGGTCGCTGGTGGCCGCGAGCAGGTCGCGCACTCGCGCGTGCCAGGCATCGTCCGCGTCGGCCAGCGCATAGAGCGGGCCGGTGTCGAACAGCAGCGGCATCAGTCCGGCTGCTCGGACGCGTCAGTGGAGTCCTCGTGCTCGCTTGGCACCGCTCCCGACTCCCGCCAGAGGAGTTCCTCGTGCTTCTCCGCGGTGTCGCTCCGGCCGCTGCGGCCCGCGGCCAGGAACCCCAGCTCGGCATGGCGCCGGCCCCGGCGCGCCAGGTATTCAGCGATCGCCTCCCGAACCAGGGCTGCGGCGGGCCGCCCGTCAGCGGCCGCCAGGGCCTTGAGATCCCGCTCCACCGGCTCGTCGATGAAGATCGTGGTCCGCTTCACGGATATATCATAGCATATGTCATATATTCATATAGCCCGGACCGCTCCGGCTTCTCAGTCCGCGCCCGCCTTCTTGGAGGCCGGTCGCCGCGAGATTCGGGGTAGAGTCAGGGTTCGCCTTCAAAGACAGTCACGCTGGAGCTCGACCGGAAGGAGTCCGAGATGCCCTTCTACTACACCATCAGGAAGAGCGCGGAGGGCCGGCGCACGGCCAGGAATCTGCTGGAGATCCAGAAGCTGCTCCGGCACGGTGCGGGCGAGCCAGGCGAGCGCAACTACGTCCATCCGGTGCCGTCGCGGACGCTCTCCGAGACCCTGCTGCTCGCCACCTGGAACATCCGCGAGCTCGACTCCTCGAAGTACGGCTTCCGCACGCCCGAATCGCTGTTCTACATCGCCGAGATCATCTCGCACTTCGATCTGGTCGCCATCCAGGAGGTGCGCGAGGACATCTCGGCGCTCGACGAGCTGCGCTCGATCCTCGGCCGCCGGAGCTGGAAGTACCTGGTGACCGACGTCACCGAGGGCTCGAGCGGCAACAAGGAGCGCACCGCCTACCTCTACGACCAGCGCAAGGTCAGCTTCACCGGGCTGGCCAGCGAGATCGTGCTGCCACCGCTCAAGGGGCAAGCGGTGCCCCAGTTCGCCCGCACCCCGTTCCTGGCCGGCTTCCAGGCCGGCTGGTTCAAGTTCTCGCTCTGCAGCGTCCACATCTACTACGGCGGCGACGACCCCAACCAGGCCAGGCGAGTCGAGGAGATCGATCAACTGGCCAGGTTCCTCGGCAACCGGGTGCGGCGCTACCGCAAGGCCTTCCGGGCCGGCGGCAAGAGCCATTCGGAGTACGAGAACATCGCGCTGCTGGGCGACTTCAACATCTTCTCGACCGAGGACGAGACCTTCAAGGCGCTCAGAAAGAACGGGTTCCTGGTTCCCAAGGGCCTGCACGGCAAGATCACCAACATCGGCAAGCAGGCCCGCGCCTTCGACCAGATCGCCTTCCTCGAGGACGAGAAGAACGTCGAGTCGACCGGCAACGCCGGCGCCATCGACTTCTTCCGCACGGTCTACCGCAAGAACAAGCGCGACAAGACCCTCGACGATCAGGAGGTCTACGCGCCGCTGATGCGCAAGACCATCGACAACTCGAACAAGCGCAAGTCGGAGAGCAAGCAGAGCACTCCGTGGGACCAGCGCACACCCGCCAAGCAGTCGACCTACTACGGCGCCTGGCGCACGTTCCAGATGTCCGACCACCTGCCGCTCTGGGTGGAGCTCAAGATCGACTTCAGCGAGAAATACCTGCTGCGCAAGGCGGGCGGTTGAGCGGCGGTCTACGCCCTCAGTCCCGCGTCCGCGGCACGATCTCGGCTTCGCGGCGCTCGCCGTCGCGGAGGTAGACGACTTTGGTCGGCTGGTCGATCTTGACGGCGTCGAGGGCGTAGGTGTAGTCGTAGATGTTGCCGACGGTGACCTCGCCGAGCTGGACGATGACGTCGCCTTCCTTCAGGCCGGCTTCGTCGGCGGGGCCGCCGGCGATGACGCCGGAGAGGCGGAGGCCCTCGACCTCGGTGGTGTAGTCGGGGATGGTGCCGGTGAAGGCGCGGGCGGTGTCGCGGCTGGCGCCGCCCTGGCCGGCGGTGGGCTCGACCTTGACGAAGTCGGGGGGCGGCGCCTGGTCGGCGAGGCGGCCGACCAGCAGGGCGCCGAAGCGGGCGACGCGCTCGAGGTCTTCGTAGTTGATCTTGTCGGCCATGTCGGTCGGGCGGTGGTAGTCCTCGTGGCCGCCGGTGAAGAAGTAGAGGGTGGGGATCTCGGCCTGGTTGAAGACCGTGCTGTCGGTCGGCAGGTAGGGGTCTTCGCCGGTCTCGACGTCGAAGCCCACCGGCACGTTGACCCGCTCGATCAGGGCCGGCCAGGCGCTGCTCGAGCCGGCGGCCGGGATGGAGAGGCGGTTGTCGCGCATGCGGCCGACCATGTCGAGGTTGACGTAGGCGGCGATCGAGGCCGGGTCGAGCACCTCGTCCTTGAGGAAGGCGGTCGAGCCGAGGAGGCCGATCTCCTCACCGGTCCACAGGGCGAGGACGACGGTCCTCACGCGCTCGGCCCCGGCCAGCCGGGCGGCGGCCTCGAGCAGCGCCGCCACCCCGGAGGCGTTGTCGTCGGCGCCGTGGTGGATCTGGCCGGCCTCGTCCTTGCGGGCCAGCGAGTTGCCGCCGCCGCCGCGGCCGAGGTGGTCGTAGTGGGCGCCGAGGATGACGTAGGGCTTCTCGGGCGCGACCTCGGGGTCGAGGTTGGGCGGCAGCATGCCGACCACGTTGTAGCCGGTCTTGCGCTCGCGCTCGACCGCCACGTCGAGGCTCAGCTCGAGCCCCAGCGGGAAGCCCACGACGTGCGGGTTGCCGTCGTCGAGCGACTTCTGGGTGGCCTCGAGGTCCCTCTCGCGGCCCTGGAAGAGGGCGGCCGCCACCTCGCCGGCGATGCTGGCGGCGATCAGCCCGGAGCCCGAGATCGCGGTGTCGAAGCTCATCGCGATGGTCTCGCCGGCGTTGGGCGAGCGCGGCCCGGTGACCACCAGCAGCGCCGCGGCTCCCCGCTGGCGGGCCTGGAGCGCCTTGTAGCGCAGCCCCGAGTAGCGGGCGAGCTGCGCCCGCATGTCGCCCTCGGTGTCCTCGGGGAAGTAGCGCAGCACCAGGACGATCTTGCCGTCGACGTCGAGCCCGGCGTAGCTGTCGTAGGCGAAGCCCTGGGTCTCGGGGACCACCATGCCGTAGCCGGCGAAGACCACCTCGCCCTCGACGGTGCCGCTGTCGGAGAAGGAGAGCGCCTGGACCAGCCGCTCGCCGGTCCAGCGGCGGGCCTGCTCGGCGCCGGCCAGGCTCAGCGAGGAGCCGGCGTCCTTGCTCCCGGCGGTGAACTCGAAGGGCATCTCGAGGTTCTCTTGGCCGGGGAGCGGCACGGCGCCGAGCTTCTCGAGCTCGGCGGCGAGGTAGGCCGCCGCCTGGCGCGCCCCCTCGGTGCCGGTGAGCCGGCCCTCGAGCGCGGGCGAGGCCAGGTACTCGACGTGGCGCTTGAGCTCGGGGAGGCCGGCGGTGGCCGGCGGGGCGGCGGCGAGCAGGACGGCGGTGGCCAGCAGCAGGGCGGCCGGCCGTCCCAGTCGGACGGATTCGGGGCGGAAGGGTCGGGTCATGGTCGGGTTTCCTCTCGCGGTCATCTGAGGGGCGAGGCCTCGAGCGCCTCGAGGGCCGCCTCGTGGTTCCAGGCGCCCAGGAAGATCTGGCCGTTCTTCTCGCCGTGGCGGTTGGAGGTCCAGGCCAGGCCGCGGCCGTCGGGGGTGAAGACCGCCAGGCCGTCGAAGCCGTCGGTGTGGGTCACCCGCACCGGCTCGCGGCGGCCCTCGGCGTCTACCAGGTAGAGCTCGAAGTTGGAGAAGCCGAGCTTGTTGGAGGCGAAGATGACGTAGGCGCCCGAGGGGTGGGCGTAGGGCGCCCAGCTCATCGCCTCGAAGTCGGTGAGCCGCCGCTCGCCGGTGCCGTCGGGGCGGATGGTGTAGACGTCGGCCAGCAGCCCCTCCTCGTCGAAGCGGCGCCACAGGATGCGCTCGCCGTCGGCGAAGAAGAACGGCCCGCCGTCGTAGCCCGGCACCTCGGTCAGGCGCCGCAGGTCGGAGCCGTCGGCCCGCATCAGGTAGATCTCGGCGAAGTAGGCCGGGTTGATCTCGAGGATCTTCTGCTCCTCGGCGGTCAGCTCGCGCTCGTAGGCCTGGCGGTTGGAGGCGAAGACGATCCACTCGCCGTCGGGCGAGTAGCTGCCCTCGGCGTCGTAGCCGCGCGCCTCGGTCAGGCGCACCGGCTCGCCGCCGCCGGCGGGGGCGACGTAGAGCTCCATCTCGGGGTCGTAGTCCCAGGCGTAGCGGCTGGCGGTGCCGGCCTCGCGGGCCTCGTACTCGGCGCGCTGCAGCTCCGCGGAGCGCGGGTCGTGGTGGGTCGAGGCGAAGAGGATCTCGCCGGTCTCGGGACGGATAAAGGCGCAGGTGGTCTTGCCGTGGCCGGGCGAGACCTGGCGGGTGTCGCCGGTCTCGAGGTCGAGCAGGTAGATCTGGAAGAAGGGGTTGCCCTCGGCGCGCTCGCTCTGGAAGACCATCTGCCTGCCGTCGGGCGAGAAGTAGCCCTCGCCGGCGCGGCGGCCCTCGAAGGTGAGGCGGCGGATGCGGGTGAGGAAGGCGGCCTCGCCGGGGCCCTCGGCGGAGGGCGCGGCGGCGGGCGCCGGGTCGCTCGCGGGCGCCGGCGCGGTGGCGGGTGAGGGGTCGTCTTGCGGGGTGCCGGCCACGGCCGGCGCCGGCGGTGACGGATCGCCTTGCAGGGCGGCCGCCGGCGCTGCGGTCGGGGTGAGCGTCAAGGCGAGCCCGAGCGCGAGCCCGAGCGCGGGCGCGAGCCGGGAAGGCCGAGCGGACAGAGAGAACCGTTTCATAGGCACTACGGGGACTCCAGGGTGGTCGGACAGGTGAGGCTGACGGGGGCGCCGACCCTCAGGGCGAGCCGAGGTCGAGGGTCAGGCCCAAGAGCATAGCGCGCGGACGCCCCGGGCGCAGGCCGGCGGGGCGGCGGGCGGCGACGTAGGTCTCGTCGGTCAGATTGAGGACCTGGGCGAAGAGCCGGTAGCGGCCGCGCAGCCCGTACTCGGCGCGCAGGTCGAGGAGCCGGCGGCCGTCGATCTTCTCGCCCTCGGGGATCGGTCCGCGGCCGGCCTTGCTGCGCATCGGCGCGGCGTAGGTGCCGTCGAGGTGGAGCGCCCAGCGCTCGCCCTCGAGGCTGAGGCCGGCGTAGAGCTGGTGCTCGGGGAGGTAGGGCAGCCGGTCGCCGGTCTCGACTCGCGGGCTCCAGTCGGCGAAGTCGGTCTCGAACGAGCTTTCGAACTCGCCGGCGGTGTAGGTGTAGGCCAGCCGCAGGGGCAGGGCGAGCCCGGGCCGGCGCGCCAGGTCGAGCCCCAGCGCCGCCTCGAGGCCGCGCACCCGGACGGCGCCGCCGTTGAACTGGTCGCCGGTGCCGCCGCCGCCGGCCGAGACCGTGTCGCTGCCCAGCAGGTTGTCGTAGTCGCTCCAGAAGCCCACCAGCTCGGCGCTGGTGGAGGCGCGGCGGTAGCGCCAGCCCAGCTCGTAGTTGAGGCTCTCCTCGGCCCGCACCTCGGCGGTCGAGCCCGGGGCCGGCGGCGAGAAGCCGCGATGGACGCCGAAGAAGAGGAGCGCGTCGTCGGCCAGCCGGTACTCGACGCCCAGGCCCGGCATCACCTCGGTGAGGTCGTTGCCGCGCACCGCCAGGCTCTCGCCGCTGCGGTCGGGGTCGGCGGTCCCGAAGTCGCGCCGCTCGAGCTGGATCGACTCGACCCGCACGCCGGGGGTCAGGGTCCAGCGCCGCCAGGAGATGGCGTCCTGCAGGAAGACGGCGACCGCCTCGGCGGCGGCGATGCGGTTCGACTGGCTCCCGGGGAGGCCGCGGGCGGTCAGCAGCCGCCGGCCGCCGGTCATCTCGTAGCGGTCGTCCTCCTGGAAGCGGTCCTCCTGGTCCTCGTGGTAGCGGATCCCCAGCTCGAGGCGGTGGTCGGGTCCGCGCCGCCGCAGGTCGGGCGACGGGCGGGCGCCGCGCGGCTGCCAGGCCAGCACCGTCTGCACGCCCTGCGAGTAGTAGTCGCGGCGGTTGTTGCGCACCGCCAGGGCGCCGGGCCCGCTGTCGCGCTCGCCGCGCAGCACCGCCAGCTCGCCGGCGAAGGCCTCGGGATCGGCCAGCACGTCGCCGACCGCGGTCGAGTCGACGCTCTCGAGCTTGTGCCAGTTGCGGAAGAAGTCGTTGCGGTAGAAGGTGGTGGTCAGGCTCCAGCCGAGGGCCGGCTCGAAGAGATGGCTGAGCTGGACCTGCCGGTGCTCGGTGCGGATGCGGTCGCCGGCCGAAGCGGCGTAGCGGCGGAACGGGTCGCGCCGGAAGTCCTCGGGCGCCAGGCCGAGGTAGGTCTCGTGGCCCGACTGCTCGGTGTGGCCGAGCTTGAGCTCGAGGGCGTGGAACCGCCGCGCGCCCGGGCGGGAGGTGTAGCGCGCCTTGGCCAGGTAGTCGGCCAGATCGAAGCCGGTCTCGCCGCCGCCGTCGAGCCGCTTGAAGCCGTCGGTCTCGAGCTGGTAGGTCTCGAGCAGCCAGCCCCAGCGCTCGCCCGAGTCGCCGACCCAGCCGCGCGCCCGCCGGGTCGCCTCGTCGCCGAGCCCGAGCTGGAGCCGGCCGCCCAGGTCGCCCGGGATGCTGGTCGAGAGGTAGTTGAGGGCGCCGCCGTTGGTGTAGGGCCCCTGGCGGATGCTGCTCGATCCCTTGCGGACCTCGAAACCCTCCATCCGCCCGGCGGTCGGCGTGTAGTAGGCCGACGGCGCGGCGTAGGGGGCGGGGGCGATCAGCACCCCGTCCTCGAGCAGGGTGATCTTCTGGCTGCGGTCGACCCCGGTGCCGCGCAGGCCGATGTTGGGCCGCAGCCCGTAGCCTTCCTCTTCCTGGATGTTGATCCCCGGCAGCCGCCGCAGGATCCGATGCACGTCGTCGTGCGCCAGCCGCTCGACCTCCGGCCGGGTGATGACGTGCGCCGACCCCGGCACGCGGCCGGCCTGCTCGGGGGTGCCGACCACCAGCAGCTCTTCGAACAGCGTCATCCGGCCGGGCCTGGCGGATTCGCCGTCGGGGGCCGCGGTCTCGTCGGTGGCCTTCTGGGTGGCCTCTTCGTTGGTCTCGCCGGTCGGCTGCTCGTCCTGGTCGGGTGCCGTCGGGGACGCGGCCGAAGTCGACGGGCTCCGGGTCTCGCCGGCGGGCGGCCCTGTCGAGGACGCTGCCAGCGGCGCGATCGCCGACAGCAAGAGCCAGGCGCCCAGGGGCAGCCAGCCGGCCGCGGCCGAGCGCACGGGTCGGCCGGACGTCGGGTCGGAACGTCTCATCACGAGCAGAGCAGGTGGGGAGGACTGGCCTCGTGTTCCGGCCCTCAGCGGCCAGACCGGCGCATGATGCCAATTCGGACCGCTTTTGTCCACATTCTTTCGGAGAGGCCCTGCCCGCCCGCTTGTCTTGGCCCGCTCCCAGCCCCAGGGGGTGGCCTCGCGGGCCAGCCGAGAGGCCCCTATCGTCCTCCCATCGAGCCAAAGCCAGGTAGGGTTACACGGGTCGAAGGTACCGCCGAGCCGTCTCCGTTGCCCGTTCCCCTAGCGAGCCAGAGGGCTGGGTAGGGCAAGCAAAAGTGCCGCGCCGTGGCCGAGCCGGAGGGGTAGTGGATCGGTCCCGCGCAGGCCGCCCAGGGGCCGGCCGGGGTGGGGTGCGACAGGGGCCTCGCCGCAAGCGCTTGCGACAGGCCTCGAAGTCAACGGAGCGGGCAGCGCGCAGCGGTGAGGAGCGGCCGGCCTCCCCTCTGAAGTCTGTCAGGCCGGCCGCGTCCCCAGTCGTGCCCCGCCCCGGTCGGCCCTCGCCACCGATTCTTCAGACCGATCCACTACCCCGGAGGCCCTGCAACCACCTCGATGAGTCCGCC
>JBFGCA010000123.1:0-14177 GCA_041567315.1 Thermoanaerobaculia bacterium
GGGACCTTCCCTCACTCGGGGCCTCCCCGGCTCCTACGACGTCGATCGCGAGAGCCGCCGCGTCGAGCACGCCGTGCGACTGGTGGCCGAAGCCTCCCGTACGATCGTGGGGCGCAAGAACCTGGTCCTTTTCACCCTCGGCTTCGGCCGCGTCGAGTCGCCGCTCGGCGCCCCGGACGAGCGCTACTACCCGGCCATGGAAGCGGCCCTCAACGACTCGAACGTGGCCGTGTACCCTATCGACCTCGCCGGCCCGGGGAACCAATCGCCCCAGAGCAACTTCTTGAGCCAGCTCGCCGACGAGACCGGTGGCGTCTACTTCGCCACATTCCAGCGCTTCCTCGACCCGCTGCGCGACATCGGCCGATTCAACACCGGCTACTACCTGGTGAGCTTCCGCACCGAGGTGCCGGCAGAGGCGACCGGCTACCGCACCTTCACCCTCCGCTCGAAGGACCGCAAGGTCAAGGTCCGGGCGCGGCGCGGCTACCGCTACGAGGCCGTCGAGGCCCACGGCGCGGGTGGAGGAGGGTAGGGGGCGCCTGGACGCCCCCGAACCACCCTGACGGGTGGTGCGCCGCGGTCGTTGTTGTGCTACCGAGGTTCCGAGGGAGGAAAGCATGATCAGAAACACCGCTTTGAGGATTCTCGTCGTCGCGCTTGGCGGCGCCCTGATCGCGGGCTGCGGCCCGGGCACGCAGACCGACCAGCCCGGCGATGGTGGTGGGGTCGGTGAGCTCTGCCTGCAGCCCCAGCGGCAGCCGGCGACCGAGGCGCTCATGGACCTGGTGGCGAGCGACGCAGCGCTGCGCGAGTCGCTCGAGGAGTCGATCCGCCTCGGACAGGAGATCAACGACGACCCGAAGACCAACCCGGTCGCCAGCCTCGACGACTACTACGACTTCATCGACGCGCTGGTGACCTACGACCCCCGGAACATCGACACCGGCGTCGACCGTCAGGGCATCCGGATCAGCATGGACGGCGCCAACTACTGCAACTGGAACATCCTGGACCTGCTGTCCTACAGCTACTTCCTGGTCGACCGGCAGCTCACCACCGATCCGCGCGGGCAGATCCAGTTCGCCAACCAGGCGTTCTCGGACTGGATGGGCGAGGTGGCCGAGTACTGGGGCCAGTACCTGGAGACGCCGGCCTCGGCCCAGTACGTGCCGAGCTTCGAGAGCGATCCGATCTACGGCGACTGGTACTGCCCGAGCGAGCCCTACGCGACCTTCCAGGACTACTTCACCCGCGAGCTGTGCGCCGCCAAGTTCCCCACCGCCTCGCGACCGGTCGAGGGCTACGAGGACCCGCGCACCGTGGCCTCGGTGGCCGACTCCAACACCATGGGGACCTGGCCGATCAGCGACGACGGCAAGCTGGTCACCGGCTACGACGACATCGCCGAGGGCGGCCGGCTGATCAAGGGCAAGCTCTACAGCGACGTCCCCACCTTCGTCGCCGGCGGGCCGGACGAGCAAATCCTCGCGCAGTTCGGTGAGCTCGACCCCACCATCTTCAACGGCGGCACCTTCACCCACCAGTTCCTCAACGTGAACAACTACCACCGCCTGCACGTGCCGGTGGCGGGCAAGCTGGTCTACATGCGCCACTTCAAATCCGGGACCCGCATGAAGGCGGGCTGGAAGCCGGCGTTGACGCCGACCGACGTCGCCTACTACGACCCGCGCGACACCCCCGACTGGCAGTTCGGCCAGACCCGGCTGGTGCTCGGCATCCAGACCGAGAACTACGGCGTGGTGGCGGCGACGCCGATGGGGATGGCGCAGGTCGCCTCCATCCAGCTCCGGGACTGGGTCGAGGAGTGGTTCGAGGAGGGCCGCAGGGCGGACAAGGGTTGGGAGTTCGCCAACTTCGCCTTCGGCGGCTCGGATTTCGTGGTGCTCTTCGAGGCCCAGGCCGATTTCGTGCTGACGGTGCCCGACACGCCGCCGGTCCCGCCGGGCGACGGCGTCAACTACCAGCCCTCGCTCCAAGGGCAGAAGTACGGCTGCTTCGGCGGCACCCCGGACTGCGGCTCGACCCCCGCGACCCCGCCGCCCTATCCGGGCTACGAGTAGCGGGCAGAAGCCCAGAGACGCCGGGCGCCGCGGCGCGCCGGATCGGGGCGAGCGCATCCCCGTCCTCGTCTGAGGCTTGACCTGCAGGGTGTCCGCGTCTACCGTCGCCGGGTTCGATGAGCCCAGCGGTGCCAGACGGCCCGGAGCACGGACTGCTGCGCTCGCTCGGGCGTTGACACTACGCCGCGGCCGCCTGGCTGGTCGTCCTGGCCCTCTGGCTTGCGGCAGCGACTGGCCGCGACGCCAACGCCTGGATCGGCCGGGCTGCCGTCGTCATCGCCGCCGGCGCGCTGGCGTTGTACGTTCTCGGCAAACTTCAGGGGCTGTGGCTCGTCGGGAGACACGGGCGGCTCCTGCTGCTGTTGCTGGCGGCGTCGGCTCTCCTGCATTTCGTCGGCCTCGACCACGACATCGCGCACGGTTACTTCAAGGACGAGGGCACCTACCGAAAAGCGGCGCAGGAGATCAACCAGGGCCTGCTGCTCCGCCCCTGGTTCATCTATCCGCACCTTCTCTTCTACCTCGACGCCATCGCCTTCTGGATCGCCGAGCTTTTCGAGCCGCTGGTTTCCGGCCTGGCGCGAGTCTGCTACGGAATCGAGAACCGGGAACAGATCCAGGTTCTCGTCGGCCGCCATGTGACCGCCACCCTGGGGGCACTGACCGTTCTGCCGGCGTTTGCCATCGCGAACCGTCTGGGCGGGACCGCGGCCGCCGCGCTGGGCGGCGGGCTGGCGGTCCTGTCGCCGCTGTATCTCCAGGTAGCGCACCTCAACATCTCGGACGTGCCCGCCGCCTTCTTCGCGACACTCGCCCTGGCCGCGGTGGCGGCCTTGCTGGACGGCGAAAGAGCCGGCACCTACGCCTGGGCCGGGCTGTGGGCCGGACTCGCCGCCGCCAGCAAGTACCCGGCCGGGGTCGTGGCGATCTCGATTCTGGCCATCTCGCTGCGGTGGAGCCTGGCAAAACGCCACTTTCCCACCGGCCTGTTGATCGCCGGCCTGGTGGCTTTGGGCGCGTTCGTCGCCGCCACGCCGAGTCTCCTGGCCTTCCCCGACCAGGTGTTTCGCGGCACCGGCCCGGACGTCATGTTCGGTGCCCGGCAGTATGCCGGCACCGGCTGGACGGGGGTCGTTCACACCAGCAACGCGTCCTACTACCTTGGGCTGCTGCGCCACGGTCTGGGCTCGCCCGCCCTGGTGCTCGGGCTGCTGGGCCTCGCACTCTTGCCTTCCACGGTGCGTGGGCGGGTGTTCTGGCTGCTGCCGTTCCCGGTGCTCTATCTGGGCCTCATCCTGCGGATGAACGTCGCCGTGATGCGCAATCTGATGCCGGTGCTGCCGGCGCTGGCCGCGCTCGCCGGGGTCGGCCTGGCCGCGCTCCTGCTCCGAGACGGCAGGCCGAGACCGCCCTGGCGGCGGGTCGTGATCGTGGCGGGGGTAATTCTCTGCCTCGGCGGTCCCTGGTACCGAACCCTGCGCGAATCGATCCGGCTGGCGCGAGACTCGACACGCGACGTGGCGGCCGCCTGGGTGCACTCGCACCTGCCTCAGGGCTCCCAGTTCGTTCAGGAGTTCTACACCCCGAGCCTCGGCAACCGATGGCGCTACCCGTTTTGGCGCAAGAGATTCGTGACCTATTTCACGCCGGACGAGCTGCGCCATCCAAGCAACGACTTCGTCTTCCTGGCGAGCCACGCGTATCTGCGCTTCCTCCGTCCCGGCGGCCTGGTGAGGGCACCCTGGGACGAAGCCATGGCGGAGCGGTACCGGGAGATCTTCGAGACCTTCGAGCTGGTCAAGGAGTTCAGACCCGGGCCGTGGCGGGCCGGTCCGACCCTGAGAATCTATGAGGTCGATCCCGAGCCGCTGGTCTTCGTCGACCACGCCGCCTTCTCTGCCGGCGACGCCCTGGTCTCCAATCGGAACATGCTGCCGGGCGACGACGGAGCGATCTTGCATCGGCGCCTCGACAGACAGTGGAGTCTTTTCAAGGCGTTTCTCGCCGCGGGCCGCTATCGGGTGGCGATCGACGCCAATCTGGCGGCAAAGCCGGGCCGCCTCAGAGTCGCCAATCGGGAGAACGCGGAGATCGATCGGCAGGAGATCGTGGCCCGTAAGACCCTGGAGGTGGAGCTCCCGGTCGACGACAAGTACTTCTTCTACGTTCATCTGCCGGCAGGAACCCGCCTGAAAGGGCTGTCGGTGGACCGTACGAGCCGTAGGCCGGCCGGTGGCGGGGGTGTGGAAGGTTGATGGCCGGCGCGTCGCTTGGTGGTGCTGTTCGCGCTTGACCCAGCGAGCGATAAAAGGCCCCGTGCCGACGATAATCAGGAGCCGTCGTCTTGCGGAATCGGCGTCGCGCCGTAGAGATGGCGGTCGTGCTCCACCGAGAGCTCGGCCCCCGCCGGACCGTCGTAGACCGGCTCGTCACCGTCCCGGCCCCCGCGTAGCACTCGGACCAGCCAGTAGGCCAGGACCGCGAAGAGGAGCGCGACCGGTGCCCAGCTGACCAAGGGCTTCTGCATCGGCTCGGGAAGCACGCGGGCGTTGGCCACGAAGAGAGCGGTGGTGGCGAAGATCATGCCCATGACCATGCGCCACAGGTGATCGGCGATCCGCTCGGCGCCCGTCAAGCCGCGGCGGCGGAGCACCCGCGCGTCGCGCCAGGCGAAGATCACCCCGTAGACCGCGAAGGCCAGGTAGAGAAACGGCGGCTCGCCGGAGACGTTGGTCCCCCGGGCGAATCCCCAGGTCGTGATGGCGGCGGCGGCCAGGGTCGCGGCCAGCGCGAGGGTCAGCGATGCTCGTTCGAGGCCGCCGACCTCGCCCTCGCCCCGCCTCGCCGCCCGCCAACCGGAGCCGGCCAGGTAGATCGCGAAGACGCCGATGACGATGAACAGCAGGTGAGGGTCGATCACCGCCAGCGCGATCCCGGTGGTCCCCATGACCAGCATCGACACGACGAAGCCGACGCCCACCCGGCGATGCCACCGCGAGCCCTTGGCGAGACACAGTGCCACCAGCCCGGCGAGCAGGGCAGCCGAGCCGAAGACGATGTGCGTGCGGAGCAGGACAGCGTAGATCGCCACCGCGATAGGCCCTACGTGGGAGCCCAGCCGTTTGTTTCCGCTGCTCCGGGCGCGTGCCCGGAGCTGAGACCCCTCAGCAGATGCGGGGGAGCTGTTCGCCGGAGAGCATGTCGACGACGCGCTCGCCGCCGATGCGGCTCCTGAGGAGGACGCGGCCGGGGTGGTCGTCTACGATCTCGCCGACGCGGGCGGCCTGGCGGCCGAGGGGGTGGGCGCACATGGCTTCGAGGGCGGCGCCGGCGGCCTCGGGGGCGACCACGGCCAGGCACTTGCCCTCGTTGGCGACGTAGAGCGGGTCGAGGCCGAGGATCTCGCAGGCGCCGCGCACCTCTTCGCGGACCGGGATGGCGGTTTCTTCGAGGCGGACGCCGAGGCGGGCGAGCTTGGCGATCTCGTTGAGGGCGCTGGCGACGCCGCCGCGGGTGGGGTCGCGGAGGACGTGGACGGCGTCTCCGGCCGCTGCGAGGACGGCGGCGACCAGCTCGTGGAGGGCGGCCGAGTCGCTCTCGACCGCGGTCTCGAACTCGAGGCCCTCGCGGACCGACATGATGGCGATGCCGTGGACCGCGATCTCGCCCGAGAGCAGGACCACGTCGCCCGGGCGGGCACGGCGCGGCGAGATCTCGACGCCGTCGGGGACCAGCCCGAGGCCGGTGGTGTTGATGAAGACGCCGTCGCCCTTGCCGCGGTCGACGACCTTGGTGTCGCCGGTGACGATGGGCACTCCGGCGGCCGCGGCGGCGGCCTGCATCGAGGCGGTGAGCCGCCACAGCTCTTCCATCGGCAGGCCCTCTTCGAGAATCAGCCCCGCCGCCAGGGCCAGCGGCCGCGCCCCGCACATGGCGAGGTCGTTGACCGTGCCGTGGACCGCCAGCGAGCCGATGTCGCCGCCCGGGAAGACCCGGGGATGGACGACGAAGGAGTCGGTGGAGATCGCCAGCCGGCCGGCCCCGACCGTCAGGATGGCGCCGTCGTGGAGCTCGCCGAGCAGCGGGTTCTCGAAGGCCGGCAGGAAGAGCTTCTCGATCAGCATCTGCGAGAGGCTGCCGCCGCCGCCGTGGGCGAGGGTGACCTTGGGGTAGTCGGCGAGCGGGATCGGGCAGCTCCCCGCGAAGACCACCTGCGAGGGGCCGTCGCTCACGACGCCGCGGCCTTGCGGCGCTCGAGCCGGCCGTACTGGTAGTAGGCCGCGCAGGCGCCCTCGGTGGAGACCATCGGCGCCCCCAGGGGCCGCTCGGGCGTGCAGCGGACGCCGAAGGCGGTGCAGTCGTGGGGCTTCTTGAGCCCCTTGAGGATCTCGCCGGCGATGCACTCCTCGGCCTCCCGGGCGGCGATCCCCGTCACCTCGAAGCGGCGCTCCGCGTCGAAGCCGGCGTAGGGCTCGCGCAGCCGGTAGCCGCTCGCCGCGATCTCCCCGATGCCGCGCCACTGTCGATCGCAGACCTCGAACACCTCCTGGAGCAGCGCCTGCGCCGGGCGGTTGCCGTCGCGGGTCACCGAGCGGGCGTACTGGTTCTCGACCCCCCACCGCCCCTCCTCGAGCGCCTTGACGGTCATGTAGACCCCCTGCAGCAGATCGAGCGGCTCGAAGCCGGTGACCACGATCGGCAGGCGGTAGCGCGCGGCCAGCGGCTCGTACTCCCAGAAGCCCATGACCGTGCAGACGTGCCCGGCGGCGAGGAAGCCCTGGACCTGGTTGTCGGGCGCCCCCAGGAGCGCCTCCATCGCCGGCGGCACCAGGACGTGCGAGCAGAGGATGGAGAAGTTCTCGAGTCCCAGGTCGCTGGCCCGCTTGACCGCCATGGCGTTGGCCGGCGCCGTGGTCTCGAAGCCGACGGCGAAGAAGACCACCTGGCGGTCGGGGTGGCGCCGGGCCAGCTCGACCGCGTCGAGCGGCGAGTAGAGCATGCGGACGTCGCCGCCCCCGGCCTTGACCGCCAGCAGGTCGGTCTCCGAGCCGGGCACCCGCAGCATGTCGCCGAACGAGGTGAAGATCACCTCGGGGCGGCGGGCGATGGCGATCGCCTTGTCGATCAGCTCGATGGGGGTCACGCAGACCGGGCAGCCCGGGCCGTGGACCATGGTGACCCGCTCGGGGATCAGCCGGTCGATCCCCGACTTGATGAGCGTGTGGGTCTGGCCGCCGCAGATCTCCATCAGCGTCCAGTCGCGGCTCACCAGCGCTCCCAGGGCCTCGACGTAGCGGCGCGCCTGCGCCCCGTCGCGGTACTCGTCGACGTATTTCATGGCTCGGCTCCCGCCGCGGGGCCGTCGGCGTCGCCGTCGGCGTCGCCGGGTTGGGGCACCTCCAGCTCCGCCAGCTCGCCCATCTCCTCGAGGTACTCGAAGACCTTCCGGGCCTCCTGCTCGTCGATCCGCGAGATCGCGAAGCCGACGTGGACCACCACGTAGTCGCCGACCTCGACCTCGGGGGTGTAGGCCAGGCAGACCCGTTTCTTGATGCCGCCGAAGCTCACCTGCCCCATGGTCATCCCCAGGGGGTCTTCTTCGATGGCCAGGACCTGGCCGGGTACGCCGAGACACATGGCTGACCTCCGTTCCCGCGATTCGCTCCGTCTATGCTACTTCCGACCGCCCACCACCGGGGCGCCCCCGGTGTCGCTCGCCGCGTCGCTCGCCGTGTCGCTCGATGGGCCGCCCGGTTGGCCGACGCCGGCGAGCGAGCGCGGCCCGCCGTTCCACAGGAAACCGTCCGCTCCCAGCCGCACCGCCGCCACCGCCACCTGCCCGAGGCTGACGCCGCCGTCGTTGGGCGGTACCTGCCGGTGGAGCAGGACGCTGAAGCCGGCCTCTTGCAGCCGCTCCGCCGTCCGCTCGGTCAGCAGCCGGTTCTGGAAGCAGCCGCCGGTGAGCGCCACCCGCGGCGCGCCGATCCGCTGAGCCACCCGGACGATCCCCTCGGTGAGCCCGTTGTGGAAGCGGGCGGCCATCCTGGGCACCGCGACCCCCGCCGCCAGGTCCGCGAGCAGCGCCACGACCAGCGGCCCCCAGTCGAGCTCCAGAATCCGGCCGTGCGGCGGCGGCTCCTCGCCGGCGCGGCTCTCGGGCGCCACCTCCACCGGCTGTTCGCGCAAGCCCAGCGGGTAGGCGTCCTCGACGGCGGGGTCGGCCGCGAACTCCACCGCCATCGCCGCCTGGCCCTCGAAAGCCACCCGCTGGCGGAGATCGAGCAGCGCCCCGACGGCGTCGAACAGCCGCCCGGCGCTGGTGGTGAGCGGCGTGTTGAGCCCGGTGGCGAGCATCCGCGCCAGCACCCGGCGCTCTTCGGGGCGCAGGGCCGCCACCGGGGCGAGGTCCTGCCGCTCGAACGCTCCCTCGCCTTCGAGCTCCCAGAGCAGCGCCAGCGCCGAGCGCCGCGGCTCGCGGACCGCCGCCTCACCGCCCGGCAGCCGGAACGGCCTGAGCCGCGCCACCCGCCGGAAGCTGCGCGCGTCGCCGAGCAGGAACTCGCCGCCCCACACCGTGCCGTCGGTGCCGTAGCCGGTGCCGTCCCAGGTGACCCCGAGCGCCGGCTCCGTTTCGCCATGCTCGGCCAGGCAGGAGGCGAGATGGGCGTGGTGATGCTGGACCGGCACCAGGGGCAAGCCGGCCAGCCGCCTGGGAGCCTGGAAGCCGAAACCCGCCGTCTCGGAACCGCCCGCCGCCGCGGCCCAGCGGGTGGTCAAGTAGTCGGGGTGGAGATCGTGGGCGATCGCCACCGGCTCGACCTCGAGCATCCGCAACAGGTCGTCCACCACCCGCTCGAAGGCGCCGAGCGCCTGCGGGGTTTCCATGTCGCCGATGTGCTGGCTGAGGAAGACCTCCCCGCCGAGGCTCACCGCCACCGTGTTCTTGAGGTGGCCGCCCACCGCCAGCAGCGGCGGCGGTCGCCGCGCGAGGCGACGCGCCAGCCGGATCGGCGCCGGGGCGTAGCCGCGGGCGCGGCGCAGCAGCCGCGGCTCTCCGGCCAGCACGAAGGCCACGCTGTCGTCGGCGTGGCGGGCGATCGGGCGGTCGTGCATGAGGAACAGATCGGCGATCGCCCCCAGCCGCGCCCGGGCTTCGCGGTTGTCGATGGCGATCGGCTCGTCGCTGAGGTTGCCGCTGGTCGCCACCAGCGGGAAGCCGACCTCGCGGAGCAGCAGGTGATGCAGCGGGGTGTAGGGCAGCATGACGCCCAGGTACGGGTTGCCGGGCGCCACCCCGTCGGCGACTCCGGTATCGCTGCGGCGCTTCAGGAGCACGATCGGCGACGCGGCCGAGACCAGCAGCTCCGCCGCCGCCGCCGGCACTTCGCACAGGCGCTCGGCCGCCGCCAGGTCGGCCACCATCAGGGCCAGCGGTTTCTCCCACCGAGCCTTGCGGCGCCGCAGGCGCGCCACCGCCGGCCCGTCGCGGGCGTCGACCAGCAGCAGGAACCCGCCCAGCCCCTTGAGGGCGAGGATGCGCCCTGCCGCCAGGGTGCGGGCGGCCTGCCGGAGCGCCTCGTCCCGCTCGGCCAGGGTGGCGCCGGCCCCGTCCTCGAGCGCCAGCCTCGGTCCACAGACCGGGCAGGCGTTGGGCTGGGCGTGGAACCGGCGGTCGCCGGGGTCCTCGTACTCCCGGCGGCAGTCGGGGCAGAGCCGGAACCGCGCCATGGTGGTGGCGGGCCGGTCGTAGGGCACGTCGAGGACGATGGTGAAACGCGGACCGCAGTTGGTGCAGTTGGTGAATGGGTAGCGGTGCCGGCGGTCGGCCGGGCCGGCGACCTCGGCCAGGCAGTCGCGGCAGGTGGCGAGATCCGGCGGGATCGACACCGTCCGCTCGGCGGCGGCGGTGCTGGCGGCGATGGTGAACGCGGCCGGACCCGGGCCCGCGATCGGCTCCCAGCTCAGCCGCTGGATGGTGGCCGCGGGCGGCGGCTCGGCCTCCAGCCGGCCGAGGAAGGCGTCGAGCACGGCGTCGGCGCCGAACGCCTCGATGGTTACCCCCGAGGGGTCGTTGCGCACCGTCCCGGCGAGACCGGCGTCGCGGGCCAGCCGATACACCCACGGGCGGAACCCCACCCCCTGCACGACGCCTTGAACCCGGATTCTGCGCCCGCCGCTCAAGGGCCCTGTTCGGACACCGTGAGCAGGTACGCTACCAGGTCCCACGCCTGGTCCTCCTCGAGCACCTTCCAGGCGGCCATCGCGGTCCCGCGGCGGCCTTCGCGGATGACCCAGTAGACCTCGCGCGGCGAAACCCGGGCGCGCCAGGAGGGGTCGCTGAAGTCCCGCGGCCGGGTCGACAGGTTGCGCCGCACGCCGCGGCCGTCGGCCCGCTCCCCGTGGCAGATGGCGCAGTGCCGGCGATACAGCTCTCGCCCGCTTTCTCGCGCCCCGGCGGTGGCCAGCCGGGCCGCGGGGACCTCGACCTCCCGGTAGCCGGCGGGCAGGTCGGGCCCACTACAGCCCGAGAGCGCGAGCAGCGGCGTCGCGGTCGCCGCCAGCAGCCGGCGCATCGTCGCTCCCGGTTTCCGACTCGCGCGGGGTCAGGTCGTAGCCCATCCGCGCCGCCTCTTCGCCGACCGCCGCGACCAGCCGCGGCAGCGCCTCCTCGACCGCCGGCGTCCGGCCCAGCCCCAGCTCCAGGGTCTCGGGCACCAGCCCGACGAGCACCAGCCGCCGCGGATAGGCGTCGAGCAGCCGCAGTCCGTCGAGCAGGTCGGCCACCCCGATCTGGTGGCAGGAGAGCCGCTCGCGGACCGCCGGGGCGACCTCGTCCCCCTCGAGCCGCACCAGGGTGCCCGGCGGCTCGCCGGTGCGCACCGCGTCGACCAGGATGACGTCGTCGGCGCCGTCGAAACAGCCCAGCAGCGACAGCCCCAGGGTGCCGCCGTCCAGCAGGCGGACGCCCTCGGGCAGCGGGCCGCGCCGGCGGAGGCGCTCGACCGCCACCACCCCCAGGCCGTCGTCGCCGCAGAGGACGTTGCCGAGGCCCAGGATCAGCAGGACCGGTCCTTCTGTCACGGGCTGCTCAGCCACCTTTGTGCGTGTGCCGGTCGACGAACCGGTAGCCCGAGAAGACCAGGTCCTCGCGCGGCACGAACTTGTGACCCGAGAAGATCGATTCGACGGTCGCGTTGGCCTCCACCTGCGACATGACGATGGCGCTGTAGACGTGGTGGACGAAGAACATCCAGATCAGCCACATGATGACGTGGTGGATGAGCCGCGCGGTCTGCGGCCCACCGAAGACCGGCAGCACGTAGGCGAAGAACTTGACCGGCGAGTCGACGTGGGCGCTCATCGCGTAGAGCCCCAGCCCGGTGAGGATCTGGACGATGAAGGCGACGTAGAGCAGCGTGTAGGTCGCCCCCGCCAGCGGGTTGTGGCCCACGAAGCCCGGCGGCGTCCGCAGCGCGAACAGGTAGTACTTGAGGGTCGGCACCAGCCCCTTGCGCCGGATCCTGCTCACCGGCACGAACTTGTCCCACGAGGCGTACTTGTTGCCGATGAACATCCACACGATCCGCGACAGCACCGAGAGGGCGAAGACGATCGCGGCGTAGAAGTGGATCAGCTTGGCCCAGCCCATCAGGAAGTGCTCGCTCGCCTGGCCGGCCGAGGTGATGTACGGGTAGCCCATGTAGAGGCCGGTCATCGACAGCACCCAGATGGCGATGGCGTTGAGCCAGTGGGTGATCCGCACCGGCCACTCCCAGACGTAGACGTTGGCCAGCGCCTGGAGGTCGCTGGCGACCGGGGTCGGCGCCGCCGGAGCGGCCGCCGCGGGGGTCGTCGCCGCGTTGCTCATTGCACCCTCACGCGGACGATCTCGCGCCGCCGCCGATCGACGACGTGGACGCCGCAGGCCATGCAGGGGTCGAAGGAGTGGACGGTCCTCAGGATCTCGAGCGGCTGCTCGGGGTTGGCCACGGGGTTGCCGATCAGCGCCTGCTCGTAGGGCCCCGGCTGCGCCATGGCGTCACGGGGACCGGCGTTCCAGGTGCTGGGCACCACGCACTGGTAGTTGACGATCTCGCCGTCGACGATGTGCACCCAGTGGCCGAGGGCGCCGCGCGGCGCCTCGTGGAAGCCGGCGCCCGAGCACTCGCGCGGCCAGGTCGAGGGGTCCCACTTGGAGTTGTCGTGGATGGCCAGCTCGCCGCGGCCCATGTTGGCCGCCAGCTCGTCGAGCCAGCCCTCCATCTTCTCGGCCAGCACCAGGGTCTCGAGGCCGCGGGCCGCCACCCGGCCGAGGGTCGAGAACAGCGCCTCGGCGCCGACGCCGAGCTGGCCGAGGGCGTATCCCACCACCTCCTGGACCCGCGGATGACCGGAGGCGTAGGCCACCAGCATCCTGGACAGCGGACCCACCTCCATCGGCAGGCCGTCGTAGCGGGGGGACTTGAGCCAGCTGTATTTGCCGCCGGTGTCGAGGCGCTCGTAGGGCGGCGCCGGGCCGGTGTAGTTGGGCAGGGTCTCGCCGTCGAACGGGTGGAGCGAGGCGCCGTCGCCGCCCGCGTAGTCGAACCAGGAGTGGGTGACGTACTCGGTGATCTTGGCCGGGTCGAGCGGCTCGACCGTCGACAGGTCGCGGTTGCGGATCACCCCGGAGGGCAGGAACAGCGAGCCGCCGGCGCCGTCGGCCTCTGGGTACTCGCCGTAGACCAGGTAGTTGCCGACCCCGGCGCCGTAGCCCGCCCAGTCCTTGTAGAACGAGGCCACCGCCAGCAGGTCCGGGATGTAGACCTGCTCGACGAACTTCTTGGCCTCACGGATCAGCTCGCGCATGGCGGCCACCGAGGTCATGTTGATCGAGGCCTGCTTGTCGGGGTCGATCGGCGTCGCCATGCCGCCGACCAGGAAGCTCTGCAGATGCGGGTTCTTGCCGCCGAGGACGGCGTGGATCTTGATGAACTCGCGCTGCCAGTCGAGCGCCTCCAGATAGTGGGCGACCGCCATCAGGTTCGCCTCGGGCGGCAGCCGGTAGGCCGAGTGGCCCCAGTAGGCGTTGCCGAAGGGGCCGAGCTGGCCGCGCTCGACGAACTGCTGGAGCCGGGTCTTGACCCCCTTGAAGTAGGTGGCGCTCGACAGCGGCCAGTCGGAGATCGACTGCGCCAGGCTGGCGGTGGCCGCCGGGTCGGCCGACAGCGCCGAGACCACGTCCACCCAGTCGAGGGCGTGCAGGTGGTAGAAGTGGATGACGTGGTCCTGGACCATCTGCGAGGCCATGATCAGGTTGCGCAGCAGCCGCGCGTTGGGCGGCGGCTGGGCGCCGATGGCGTTCTCGACGGCGCGGATCGAGGTGATGGCGTGGACCGTGGTGCAGACCCCGCAGATCCGCTGGGTGAAGGCCCAGGCGTCGCGCGGGTCGCGGCCCTTGAGGATGATCTCGACGCCGCGGAACATGGTGGACGAGGACCAGGCGTCGCGGACCACCCCGCCGTCCACCTCCGCCTCGATCCTCAGATGCCCCTCGATGCGGGTGACCGGATCGACGACCACGTGCGTCATCGGGCCTCTCCTTTCTTCTCAGGCGCCGCCGGTGGTGGCGCGGGGGGCGGCGCCGCCCGCGCCTCGGCCTTCTGGAGCGCCCAGCGCTTGCCGAGCTGGACGACGCCGTGGGCGGCGAAGGCGGCGGCCACCCCGGCGGTGGCCCAGACGCCGACCCGGTCGACGTTGGAGTGCAGCCCGAAGCCGGGGAAGCCGGCGAGGTGGCTGTAGAAGGGGGTCATCTTGTCCCAGAAGTCGGGCTCGGCGCAGCCGATGCAGGGGTGGCCGCAGCCGATCGGCCAGCTGGTGCCGGTGTTCCAGCCGACGTTGGGGCAGTTCTGGTAGGTCACCGGCCCCTTGCAGCCCACCTTGTAGAGGCAGTAGCCCGTGCGGTGCCCCTCGTCGCCCCAGCGCTCGACGTACTGGCCGGCGTCGTAGTGGGCGCGCCGCTCGCAGTTGTCGTGGATCGACTTGCCGTAGGCGAAGAGCGGCCGCCGGTAGCGGTCGAGCTTGGGGAAGCGGTTGAAGGTCAGGTAGTAGACC
>JBFGCA010000124.1:0-13827 GCA_041567315.1 Thermoanaerobaculia bacterium
CGGCGAGTGCGGCGGCTTCTCGGGCATCCCCTGCGCCGCCGGTCAGACCTGCGACCTGCCGGCCGGCGAGTGCGAGGTCGCCGACAACGTCGGCGTCTGCGTCGTGCTCCCCGACTTCTGCACCCAGGAGTACATCCCGGTCTGCGGCTGCGACGGCGTCACCTACGGCAACGACTGCATGCGCGTCATGGCCCAGGTCCAGAAGCGACACGACGGGGAGTGCGCGTAGGGGGCCTCACGCCGTCGCCTGCCGCTCCGCCTCGTCGCCGAACCACTGGTGGCGGGCGGCCCGGGCGCGGGCCAGCCAGCCGGCGACGGAGGTGTAGGTGACGGGGATGAGGAGGAGGGTGACGAGGGTGGAGGCGAGGAGGCCGCCGATGACGACGCGGGCGAGGGCGGCCTGGATCTCGCCGCCGACGCCGAGGCCGAGGGCCAGCGGGAGGAGGCCGAGGACGGTGGTGGCGGTGGTCATGAGGATGGGGCGGAGGCGGAGACGGCCGGCTTCGATGACGGCTTCGGCGGCGCCCAGGTGGCGCTCGCGGCGGAGCAGGTTGACGGCGTCGACCAGGACGATGGCGTTGTTGACGACGATGCCGATGAGCATCACCAGGCCCATGATGCTCTGGATGTTGACGGTGGTGCCGGTCAGCAGCAGGGTGGGGACGACGCCGATGAGCGCCATCGGCACCGCCAGCATGACGATCAGCGGGTCGATGAAGCGCTCGAACTGGGCCGCCATCAGCATGTAGACCAGGGCCAGCGCCATCAGGATGGCGATGGTGAAGTCGCGGCGGGCGGCGAGCTGCTCTTCATACTGGCCGCCGAAGAGGATCGAGAAGCCGGGCGGCAGCTCGAGGTCGGCGAGCGCGCTCCGCACCCCTTCCACCGCGTCGCCGAGCGCAACGCCGGTCTCGAGGTTGGCGGTGAGATACGTGACCCGCTGGCCGTCGACGCGCTCGATCTCGACGGGCCCCAGGCCGCGCCGGCGCTCGGCGAGACTCGAAAGGGCGACGACGGCGCCGCCCGGCGTGCGGAGCGTCACGCCCTCGAGGTCGTCGGCGGTCCGGCGGTCCTCGCGCCGCAGCCGCACGGTGATCGGGAACTCCTGGCCGCCCTCGCGGAAGCGGCCGGCCTCGATGCCGGCGACGTTGGCGAGCACCGTGCGGCCGACCTCCTGGACCGACAGGCCCAGCTCGGCGATCCGCTCGCGGTCCAGCAGCAGCCGCTCCTCGGGGCGGCCCTCGCGGCGGCTCACCCGGACGTCGGCGACGCCGGGCACCGCCTGCATCCGGCGCCGCACGTCGGCGGCCAGGCGGTCGGCCTCCGGCAGCTCCCAGCCGCGGAGCTCGAGCTCGAGCGCGTTGCCGCCGCCGCCCGAGCTGAAGACCCGGTTGAGCATCCACAGCCCCTGCTGGGCCTCGACCTCCAGCAGGCCGCCGGGCACCCGGCCGTTGACCTCGCGGCGCACCAGGTCGGCCAGCTCGGTGGACTTCAGGGCGCGCTCCTGCTGGGGGGCGAGCTTGAGCTCGACCGCCGCGTTGTCGCCGCGGATCTCGGTCGAGAAGAGGCGCACGTCGCCGGCCGGCACCACCGCGCGCACCTTGTTCTCCAGCTCGTCGGTGTAGGCGCGGGCGACGGCGATGTTGGTGCCGCGGGCCATCTCGAGCTGGATGTCGACCTCGTCGGCCTCGGTCTGCGGGGCCAGCTCGACGGGGATCAGCGGCCAGGCGGCGACCGCCAGCGCCAGGGCGACGGCGGTGCCGGCGAAGATGCGGCCGCGGTGGCGCATCGAGGCGCGCAGCCGGTCGGTGTACCAGCCCTCGAGCCGCTGCAGGAGCCGGTGGTGCCGCGACGCCTCGCGCTCCTCGCGCGGCGGCAGGTGGAGGAAGCGCGAGGTGAGCATCGGCACCAGGCTGAGCGCCACGAACAGCGAGCAGACCAGGGCGAAGACCACCACCAGCGCCAGCGCCTGGAACAGCGCGCCGGTGGTGGTGGTGGTGAAGACCACCGGGATGAAGATGACGCAGGTGGTGAGCGTCGAGGCGGTGATGGCGCCGGCGACGTCGCGGGTGCCGATCCGCGCCGCCTCGCGGTCGGGGAGGTCTTCCTCTTCGCGCTTGCGGACGATGCTCTCGAGCACGACGATGGCGTTGTCGACGATCAGCCCCACCCCCAGGGCGAGGCCGCCGAAGGTCATCTGGTTGAGGGTCTGGCCGCCGAAGAAGAGCAGGGCGAAGGTGGCGATCACCGAGATCGGGATCGCCAGGGTGATGATCAGCGTGCTCGAGCGGTTGCGCAGGAACAGGTAGAGGACCAGGACCGCCAGCAGCGAGCCCCAGAGCGCAGAGTTGCGGACGTTGTCGATCGACTGGGCGATGAACTCGCTCTGGTCCACCACCATCGTCAGGTGGACGTCGTCGCGCTCCCGGTTGATGCGCTCCGCCTCGCGCCGCACCGCCCGCGCCACCTCGACGGTGTTGCCGCCGCTCTGCTTCTGGATGCCGAGGCTGATGGCCGGGACGCCGTTCATCTCGACCAGATAGCGGACGTCCTGGTAGGCGTCGCGGACCTGCCCGAGGTCGCGCACCCGCACCGGCCGCCCGCGCGGCGCGGCGACCACGGTGCGCTCGATCTCCTCGAGCGACCGGTACTCGCCGAGGCTGCGGACGTAGAGGTCGTCGAAGCCGCTCTTGACGGTGCCGGTGGGCAGGGTGACGTTCTCACGGGCCAGCGCCTGTTCGACGTCGAGGGCGGTGAGCCCGGTGGCGCGCAGCCGGTCGCGGTCCAGCTCGACGCGGATCTCGCGGAGGACGCCGCCGCGGACGTCGATGGCGCCGACCCCGGGGATCTGCTCGAACCGCCGCGCCAGCTCATCGTCGAGCAGCCGGGTCACCTCCTCGAGGTCGCGGGTCGAGGTGACGGCGAGGCTGACCACTTCGATGCGGTCGAGGTCGAGCTTGAAGATGCGCGGCGTCGAGGCCTCGACCGGCAGCAGGTCGCGCAGCCCGTCGAGCGCCGCCCGCAGGTCGTTGGCCGCCTCGTCGACGTTGGTGCCGCGGGCGAACTCGAGCACCACCTGGCTGCGGCCCTCGGAGGATCGGGAGGTGACCCGCTCGAGGTTGGGCAGCCCGGCGACCGCGTTCTCGATGCGGTCGGTGATGATCTGCTCGACCTCCTCGGGGCCGACGTTGGGGTAGTCCACCCGCACGGTGAGCTGGGTGAACTCCACCCTGGGCAGCAGATCGATCGGCAGGATGCGGAAGGAGACGATCCCGAGGACGATCAGGATCAGGTAGACCATGGTGGTGGCCACCGGCCGGTGGATGGAGAGCTGGGTCAGCGGCATCTCACCGGCCTCGCGGCGCCGCCTGGGCGGCGGCCGCCTCCTCGAGCACGCGGTCCACCACGTCCTCGCTGTCGGGGATCTCGGTGCCCAGCGCCGCCGCCACCTTGCGCTGCTTGTCGAGGAAGCCCTCGAGCAGGTCCTCGTCCTGCAGGTCCTGGAGCTCCAGGACCCGCTCCCAGGCCACCGGGCGGACGCGGGCGGTCGTCGTCGGCGGGGCCGCGGGTCCTGGCGCGGAGCCGGGGGCGGCCGTGGCCTCGCGAGCTTCGGCCGCGGCCCGCAGCTCGGGGGCCAGCAGGTGCTGCCCGACGGTGACCACCCAGGTGCCCTCGTCGACGCCGGTCACCCCCGCCGCGCCGCGCCCCTCGGCCAGCACCTCGACCGGGTGGAAGCCGATGGGCCGGGGCTCCTCGGAGCTCGCGGAGGCGGTCTCGGCCGGCATCGCGAGGCCCGCGGCCTCCTCGACCACGAACACGCCCCGCCGGCCCGAGACCGGGTCCTCCCAGAGGGCGCTCGCCGGCACCAGGGTGGCCCGCCGGCTCTCGCCGACCAGGATGCGGACGGTGGCGAACATCCCCGGCCGCAGCCGCCCGTCGCGGTTGTCGAGGTCGATCTCGCCCACCGTGGTGAAGCTCTCGGCGGCCAGGAACGGCGAGATCCGCGACAGCTCGGCGCGTACCGGCTCGCCCGCCGCGCGGCTCTCGATCAGCACCGGCAGCCCTTCCTCCACCCGGGCCAGCATCTCCTCGGTCAGGTTCACCTCGACGATCAGCCGATCGGGATCGCCGACCACGAACAGGACGGTCGAGGGATCGACCTGCATCCCCACCTCGGCGCGCCGGTCGCCCAACCGCCCCGCTACCGGGGCCCGGACCGCGGTCTTGGCCAGCGCCGAGCGCCGCTCCTCGACCGCCGCGCGGCGCTGTGCCACCTCGGCCTCGGCCTCCTCGGCGCTCGCCCGCGCGACCTCGAGCTGCGCCTCCAGCGTCTCCATCTCCTGGGTGCTCAGGAGTTGCTGCTCGGCCAGGGAGCGGCTGCGGGCCACCCGCGCCTCGGTCTCGGCGACCCGCGCCCGCGCCGCCGCCGCCCCCGCCTCGGCCAGCCGCACGTCGGCCTCGGCCTGCCGCAGCCGCTCGCGGGCTTCGGAGTCGTCCAGCCGCACCAGCAGCCGGCCGCGCTCGACCGGCTCGCCGATCCGCGCCAGCACCTCGACGATCCGCCCCGAGGTCTCCGGCCGGATCGCCACCTGGTTCCGGGCCCGCACGGCCCCCGGCATGGTCTCTTCTATGGGCAGTGCCCCGAAGCGCGCCTCGACCGCCTCGACCAGGGGCAGCGGCGCCGGCACCGCCTCCTGGGCGCCGCCGCCACAGGCGAGGGGCACGGTCAGCAGGAGGGCGAATGCAGCCAGGCGCAGAGACATCGGCGAACCGCTCGGGGCCGGGCACGCTATCAGCCGCCAGTACCGGCATGCCAGGTGCCGGCCTGCCAGGCGCGCGGAGGATTCTGCGCTCGGCGGCATCGAAGGGGGTGCACGTGCGCTGTGGAGTGAGCCGCAGAGAGGACAACGACCAAGCAAAGGAACCAAGCGAGATGAAGGCACATTGGGACGTGGAGATCGTGTTTCGGGTGGTGTTGGCGGTGCTGGTGCTGGCGGCCCTGGGGCCGGCGGCGGGGGCCGAGGAGGAGGTGCCCTGGGGCGAGGCCGAGCTGTTCTTCGAGCTCAACGACACCTGTGGCGACCTGGGGATCCACGCCGCCATCGACGGCGAGCCGTGGAAGGAGCTGGAGATCGAGGCGCCCAACGGACGCGAGCTGCTCGACATCCGGGCCAGCAGCCGGCTCAAGCAGCAGGGGATGACGCAGCTCCTGTTCGAGAGCGCCGAGCCCACCTTCGAGGAGCTGACGCCGGAGGAGTTCTTCGCCCGCTTCCCCGAGGGGGTGTACGAGATCGGCGGCGAGACGCTCGACGGCGTCGAGCTGGAGAGCGAGGTGGAGCTCAGCCACGTGATGGCGGCGCCGCCGTCGAACATCCGGGTCAACGGGGAGCTGGTGCCCGAGGACTGCGACGTCGACCCAGGCCCCACCGTCAGCAACCCGGTGACCATCACCTGGGACCCGGTGACGACCTCGCATCCGGAGATCGGCGCCAGCGGGCCGGTGGAGGTGGTGCTCTACGAGTTCGTGCTCGAGACCGACGACTTCAAGCTCACCGCCGGGCTGCCGCCGTCGATCACCGAGTTCGACGCGCCGGCCGCCTATCTGGCGCTCAGCGAGGAGTGGAAGCTCGAGATCATCGTGCGCACCGAGACCCACAACAACACCGCGACGGAGAGCTGCTTCGTGGTCGAGTAGGGGTCCCTCGTCCCCTACCCGGGGGCGGGCTCCGTTCGCGCCCGCGTCGACCCACCGGCCGTGCCGAACGGGGCCCGCCCATCTGGGACCGGCATCATGCGACGGCTCGCTGAACCGCATCTCTTGACCACGCGTTCCGGGAGATGACCGCCATGCCGATTGCCGATCGTCACTTCGGGGCGCGGGGCTGGCGCCGCTCGGTCGAACGCCCCCGGCCGGGCCGCCGCCTTCCTCGACGGTCGCGGTCCGCGCTCGTCCGCTGCCTGCGGCTGGCCGGTCTCGGCGCGGCGCTCTTGACGTTGGCCCAGCCGGCAGCCGCCCGGGAGAGCGCGCCCGCCGCCGGCCACCGCGTCGCCGAGCTGATCGCTCTCCTGGACGACCCCGAGATGGAGGTCCGCTACGAGGTGGTCGCCCGCCTGAGCGAGCTGGGCGCCGCGGCGGCCGACGCGCTGGCCGATGCCGCCCTGTTCGACTCCGAGCCCGCGGTTCGCGAGGAGGCGGTCACCGCCCTGGCCGAGGTCGGCGACCGCTCCCACCTGTCGACCCTCGACGCCGTCTTCCTGGACCCGGACGCCGCCGTGCGCGAGGCCGCGGTCTGGGCGGCCGCCGAGATCGGCGGCGACGGGGCGGCGTGGGTGCTGGCCTCGGCCCTCGGCGACGAGGACCCGGCGATCCGCGCGGAGGCCGTGGAAGCGCTGGTCGAGATCGGCGGCGAGAGCGCCGTCCAGGTCCTCGAGCTGGCCCTGGCCGACCCCGACGCGCGGTTGCGCGAGGCCGCTGCCGAAGCGCTCGCCGAGCTGTCGACCGACCACCCGGCGCCGGGCTTCCCGTAGACCAGGCTGAAGGACTACCCATTCGGGTGGCGACGCCGCACTGCGGCGAGAGCTAGCGTGCAGTTGCCGCCGAGGGTGGCGGACCCGGCTTCGAGGCCGGCCGACGGATCGCCCGCCAAACGTCGCGCGATTCGAAGCGGGCGCTACGATCCGTTTCGACTCCCTGACGATCCGTCGCACCGCCGCCCTCGGCTCACCCCTTTCCCGGGGTCGGGTTCACGGGGTGTCCGAATCGACAGTCCACCCGATTCAGGCGCCGGCGCTGGTGTGTGGGCCGCCTCAGGCGGTGGCCTGGAGGATCGCCCGGGCGTCGCGGAAGCCGACCAGCCGCTGCCGCGCCTCGTCCCACAGGTGGAGCCGGGCGCAGCGCAGGCTGCTCGAGAGCGTCAGCCGGGTCACCGCGTGAAGCTCGGGCACCTGGCGGAAGCACTCCTTGAGCCGGTACTGGGGGATGCGGCTCGCCAGGTGGTGGATGTGGTGGAAGCCGATGTTGCCGGTGAACCAGTGGAGGATCGCGGGCAGGTCGTAGAACGAGCTGCCCTGGAGGCCGGCCTGGTGGAAGCTCCAGTCGGGGTGCTCGCGCCAGTAGGTGTCCTCGAACTGGTGCTGGACGTAGAACAGCCACATCCCGATCGTGCCGCTGAACAGGGTGATCGGGAGCTGCACCTTGAGGAAGGTCCCGAGGCCGATCGTCCACCAGGCGAGGCCGACGACGCCGGCGATCGCCAGGTTGGTCCACATGACGCTCGCCCACTCCTTCTTCCAGGTCCGCGGGATGTCGAGCGGCAGGCGGTGCTTGATCACGAACTGGAAGACCGGGCCGATCACCAGCAGGATCAGCGGGTGGCGGTAGAGCCGGTACTTGAGCCGGCCCCAGCGCGACAGCCCCCCGTATTCTCGAACGGTCAGGAGTGCGACGTCCCCGAAGGTCCGCCGGTCGAGGTCGCCCGCAGTGCCGTGGTGGACGGCGTGGGTGCGGCGCCAGTAGCCGTAGGGTGTCAGCGTGAACAGCCCGATCACCGCCCCTACCACGTTGTTGGCGATCCGCGAGCCGAAGAAGGCGCCGTGACCGCAGTCGTGCTGGAAGATGAACAGCCGGGTCAGCAGCCCGGCGGCGGGCAGCGCCAGCAGCAGGGTCACCCAGTAGGGGCCGCGCAGGCTCCACAGCATCGCCCCCCAGTTGAGGGCGAACAGGGCACCGGTCGTGACCAGGTTGAACCAGGCGCGGCGGTTGTCGGCCTTGGCGTAGGGCGCCAGCAGACGGTTCCAGTAGCGGGTGAGCGCAGCGGCAGGGTTGGCGTCCATCGGGGTCCCTCGTCTGGTTGGGGGCTAGCGGATCGGGCGGGAGCGACCCCTGAGTCTGTCACGGAAAGCGCCGGGCCGCCCAACGGCGGCGCGCCTCGATGGGCCCGGCACCTATTTGCACCCCCCACTTGATGCCCCACGCCTCTGCGGCTCGGTGGCCGTGCTACAGTCCGCGGCCTTCTCGCGATGCGTGGGTGGGCTTCAGCGACGGACGCTTGGCTCCTGGTCGCTCTGGCGTCGCTGACCGCGGGCTGCGTGAGTCTCACTCCCTATGAGGAGCTGGCGGCGCGGCTGCCCGCCGAGAGGCTGCTCGAGGTCGACGGCCAGCGGGTCCACGTCGAGCGCTGGGGGACGGCGGGCGAGACGGTGCTGCTGCTCCACGGGTTCGGGGGCTCGAGCTACTCGTGGCGTCTGGTGGGGCCGGCGCTCGGCGAGCGCCACCTGGTGGTGGCTCTGGACCTCAACGGCTTCGGCTACACTGAGCGCCCCCGCGACCTCGACGCCTACGCCGTCGGCGGACAGTTGGCCCTCATCCTCGGGGTGCTCGACGAGCTGGGGATCGAGCGCGCCCACGTCGCCGGCCACTCCTACGGCGGCGCGCTGGCGCTCCACCTGGCCTGGCGCCATCCCGAGCGGGTCGCCTCGCTGATCCTGGTCGACTCGGCCGGCCCCGAGTACCCCAGCCGGCGGCGCCACCTGTTGGCCGGCATCGGGCCGCTGGCGACCGGCTTCGTGCGCTCGCTGGGGCTGCGGCCGGTGCGGATCCGCAAGGGCCTCGAGGCGTCGTTCCACGACGACTCGGCGGTGACCCCGGAGCTGGTCGAGGCCTATCTCGAACGCCTGCGCGTCGAGGGCATCGCCCGCGCCTACCGCGGCCTCACCGCCCCGCGCCGCGACCGCCCCGAGCAGGGCTTCGACTACGCCGCCGTCGACCTGCCGGCGCTGGTCGTCTGGGGCGCCGAGGACCGGCTGGTCACCCCCGAGGAGGGGCGCCACGCGGCCGAGCGGATGCCGCGGGCGCGCTTCGTGCTGCTCGACGACGTCGGCCACATCCCGCCCGAGGAGCGCCCCGCCGAGCTGGCCCGGCTGATCCTCGACTTCCTGGGCGATTAGGTCTTCCGAAACTGCTAGGCTGCGCCGCCCCTCTGGGGAGGCGCCATGCCCACGTCCGTCCGCAGCGACCTTCGCAACCTCGCCATCATCGCCCACGTCGACCACGGCAAGACCACCCTGGTCGACGCCATGCTGTGGCAGAGCGGCATCTTCCGCGACAACCAGGAGGTCCAGGTGCGGGTGCTGGACTCGATCGACCTGGAGCGCGAGAAGGGCATCACCATCATGGCCAAGAACACGGCCATCCGCTACGGCGGGGTGACGATCAACATCGTCGACACCCCGGGGCACGCCGACTTCGGCGGCGAGGTCGAGCGCACCTTGAAGCTGGTCGACGGCGTGCTGCTGCTGGTCGACGCCGCCGAGGGTCCGCTGCCGCAGACCCGCTTCGTGCTGCGCAAGGCGCTCGAGGCCGGGCTGCCGCCGATCGTGGTGCTCAACAAGATCGACCGCGCCGACGCCCGCCCCAAGGCGGTCCTCGACGAGGTCTACGACCTGTTCATCGACCTCGACGCCGGCGAAGAGCAGCTCGACTTCCCGGTGCTCTACGCGAACGCCCGCGCCGGCACCTGCCGCAGCGAGCTGGACGGCCCCGACGACACCCTGCGCCCGCTCTTCGAGCAGATCCTCGCCAGCGTGCCGCCGCCGCGGTTCGAGGCCGGCCACCCGCTCCAGCTGCTGGTCACCACCCTGGGCCACGACGACTACGTCGGGCGGCTGGCGATCGGGCGGCTGTTCGAGGGCGAGATCGCCCGCGGCCAGGCGGTGGCGCGCTGCCGGCTGGACGGCGAGACCGAGACCGCCAAGGTGGCGCGGCTCTACGGCTATGCGGGGCTCGAGCGGGTCGAGATCGAGCGCGCCGCGGCCGGCGACATCGTTGCCGTCGCCGGTCTCGACGAGGTGGCGATCGGCGAGACCCTGGCCGATCCCGAGGCGCCCCGGCCGCTGCCCGCCATCCGGGTCGACGAGCCCACCCTGGCGATGGTCTTCTCGGTCAGCGACTCGCCGATGGCGGGGCGCGAGGGCCGGCACGTCACTTCGCGCAAGCTCCGCGAGCGGCTCGTCCGCGAGACCTGGACCAACGTCGCGATCCGCGTCGAGGAGGTCGACGGCGGCCGCGGCTTCCTGGTCGCCGGCCGCGGCGAGCTGCAGCTCGCGATCCTCGTCGAGATGATGCGCCGCGAGGGGTTCGAGCTGTCGGTGGGCAAGCCCGAGGTGCTGACCCGGCGCGAGAACGGGGCCGTCCTCGAGCCGATCGAGGGCCTGACCGTCGACTGCCCGGAGGAGTTCGTGGGGGTCGTCACCCAGCGGCTCGGGCCGCGCCGCGGCCGCATGATGAGCATGGTCAACCACGGCAGCGGCCGGGTGCGGATGGAGTTCCGGGTGCCCACCCGCGGCCTCATCGGGTTCCGCACCGAGCTGCTCACCGAGACCCGCGGCACCGCCATCATGAACCACCTGTTCGAGGGCTTCGAGCCCTGGCAGGGGGAGATCCCGGAGCGCACCACGGGCGCCCTGGTCGCCGACCGGCCGGGCCGCGCCACCGCCTTCGCCATCGAGCACCTGCAGCCGCGCGGGGCGTTCTTCATCTCGCCCGGCGACGAGGTCTACGAGGGGATGATCGTCGGCGAGAACTCGCGGCCCAACGACCTCGACGTCAACGTCACCAAGGAGAAGCGGCTGACCAACATGCGTGCCGCCTCCGCCGACGAGCTGGTCCAGCTGGTGCCGCCGCGGGCGCTCAGCCTGGAGCAGGCGATCGAGTTCATCGCCGGCGACGAGCTGATCGAGGTGACGCCCGCCGCCTTCCGGCTGCGCAAGCGGGTGCTGCCCGCCAACCGCCGGCGCTAGCCGCCGCCCCCCGTGGCCGGAGCTACGGCCAGAGCCAGCCGAAGACGCCGGCGGTCAGCAGGGCGTAGACCAGCGCGTCCACCAGGAAGCGCACCGTCGTCGACCAGTTCTGACCCTTCCAGATCGACTCGGCGGGGTAGGCCAGGCCGTAGCCCATGAAGGCGGCGGTGCCGGCCACCCGGAAGACCGCCAGGTAGTCGGCGCCGGGCGCCTGGGTGCGGCCGGTGAGATAGGCCACGAAGAAGGCGACCACCAGGCAGTAGAGGATCCACTGGGTCAGGAACTTGCCCATCGCCGGCATCCCGCTGGGCATCACGTTGAGGAACCCGATCGGGCCCTGCTTGTACTTCTCCATCATCTCCGGCGACTTCATCTGCTTGGGATCCTCCGGACACGGGAAGTAGTAGTTGCCCGGCGCCACCCCTTCCTTGCGCAGCGCCGCCATGACGTTCTCCTCGCCGGGCAGCTTTCCGTAGTCCTTGCGGTGCAGGTTGAGGACCATGTGGATGACCGAGCTGGCGACGAAGACCAGCACCGCGGAGAGCACGATCGGGAGCCAAAGTGCTGCCAGAGAGACCATCTCTTCCTCCTTCCTCCTGGATTGCCGTCCGGCCGCCCCGGTGAGCGGGAACGGCGCCGGACCCGATGCTCGAAAGCTGGGCGGATGCTAGCAGTCCGGGGCGGGCCCGTAGAAGGTCCGGGCGGCGACCGGCCCCGGGCGGCCGCGGCCTCAGAGCTCGCCGGCGAGCCGGCGGAAGGCGCCCTCGAGGCCGTCGGTGACGCGGGCGAGGCCGGCCAGGTCCACCTTGTCGGGGGTGTCCTCGGCGGTGTGGTAGTGGCGGTTGCGGTAGAAGGCGGTGTCGGTGACCATCAGCGCCCGGAAGCCCTGCCGCCAGAAGGAGAGGTGGTCGCTCCAGCCGATGCCGGGCACCAGGGCGCTCATCGCGACGTGCTGGACCGGGAAGTCGGAGCCGGCCTTGAAGGCGGCAACCGCGCGTTTGAGCCAGCGGCGCGAGCGGAAGTCGGAGACGAAGGCCACGAAGTTGCCGCGGTCGGGGTAGAAGAACCGGAAGAGCGGCGGGTAGCGCTGGCTGCCGGGCTCGTCGCTGTAGCAGCCCAGCATCTCGAGCGAGACCATCAGCCGGATGCGGTCGCCGCGCCGGCGCGCGGCCCGGGCGTAGACCATGCTGCCCATGCTGCGGCGGAAGAAGAACGGCGGCTCCTCGTTGACGAAGGCGACCAGCCGGACGGTCGCCGCCGGCGGCTCGGCGGCGAAGCGGCGGCCCAGCTCGAGGAGGGCGGCCACCCCGCTGGCGTTGTCGTCGGCGCCGGGGCTGCCCTGGACCGAGTCGTAGTGGGCGCCGAGGAGCAGGAGCTCGTCGGGTCGCGCTTGGCCGCGACAGGTCACCTCGAGGTTGGCGCAGTCGACGCCGAAGGCCTCGTAGGACTGGCGGTTGACCTCGTAGCCTTGCTGTCGGAAGACGCCGGTGAGGTAGGTCTCGGCGGCGGCAAGCGAGCCGGGGAGGAAGACGTTGCGTTCGCCGATGTCGGTGGCGAGGGTGGTGACGTGGGTGGCGAGGCGGTGGACGGCGGCGGGGTCGGGCATCGCGGGGGCGACGATAGCGGAGGGGGGCGACTGGTTGGTGGAAGGGTGGCGAACTTGCGGCGTCGGCGGGTCGCGGGTCAGTTGAGGGGTCGGTGGCGAGGGGCCGGCCGGGGCGGGGCCCGCCTGGGACCGGAGCCGGCCCTGGAGAACTTCACCGGGGAGGGCCGGCTCCTCCTGTCCGCCTTCGCGCGGGACGGCATTTGGACTTCGCGGCTCCGCGCAGCGCGCTCGGCTCCAGCCCCCTGGCGCACCCCGCCCCGGCCGGCTTCACGGTCCGGGGGCTGACCCGCGACGCGGGCCCGAAGAGTGTCGTCGACGAGGGCGAAGTGCCGTGAGGGTGGGACACCTCGCCCTACCCAGCTCTGGTGGGGGTAGACCGGACTGACGGGGGAGGTTGACAAAACTACTAGGGTAGTACTATAAAGGTAGTCCACAGGCGGAAGAGTCGCTCTGGAGAGGAGTTGAGGATGAAACTACCGGGGTCGTCAATCCGTAGGAAGAGCGCAGGGAGAGGAAAGCGATGAGCCGGCACATTCTGGGGGATCTGCAGTTGGCGATCATGCGGGTGCTGTGGGAGCGGGGGGAGGCGGCGGCGGCGGAGGTGCGCGAGGCGCTGGAGCCGGAGAGGCGGCTGGCGCCGACCACGGTGGCCACCATGCTGGCCAAGATGGAGCGCAAGGGGGTGGTGGCGCACCGGCGCGACGGGCGGCGGTTCGTCTATCTGCCGACGGTCACGGAGGAGGGGGTCAAGCGCTCGATGGTCGACCAGCTCACCGCCCGGCTGTTCGACGGCGATCCGGCGGCGCTGGTGAGCCACCTGCTGGCCGAGCATCCGACCGATCCGCAGGTGCTGGCGACCCTGCAGGGGAAGATCGCGCGGGCCGAGCGCGAGGAGGAGGCGTGATGTCGCTGGAGACCGTCGTGGCCTGGTTGCTGACGTACCTCTTACACAGCACCCTGCTTCTGGGGCTGGCCTGGCTGGGCTGCCGGCTGGCGGGCGAGGGCCGGCTGGCGCTGCGCGAGGCGCTGTGGAGAGTGGCGCTGGTCGGCGGGCTGGTGACCGCCACCGCCCAGCTGGCGCTGGGGGTCGAGCCGCTGGGTGGGGCCTTCCGGGTGGCCGGCGCGGCTTCGGCCTCTCGCTCGGGGCGCACCGAGCCGGTCGAGGTCGCTGCACCGTCTGGGCGCCGCTGGCGGGCGGATCTGGATCGCAGCGGCCGGCCGGCGTCCATCCGGCTCGAGACGGACGAGCTCGAAACGGGTGAGTCGGGAGCCGGCAGCCCGGAGGCGGGTCCGCCCGCGTCCAGTTCTCTCGAGGCGGCGCCGCCGATCTGGCTGGCGACGGCCCGCATCCTGGACTTCGGCGCCGAGCCCGACCTGGCGAGCTGGGGGGCGACCGAGCAGGTGGCCGGCGAGCCGCTGCCGGC
>JBFGCA010000125.1:0-13214 GCA_041567315.1 Thermoanaerobaculia bacterium
CGTCTCCGACTTCGCCTTACCATCTAGGCGGCCCTCGCTGGCGCTGCCGGCGTTGCGCTTCCTCGACATAGTCCCCGCTATGCCTGCGTCAGCGCGCCTTGGCAGCACCAACGAATGACTCGCCTATCTGGCAAGCCAAGTCGGAGACGCCACACTAGTGTGACCTAGGATGCCGCTGCTCGCCGACGAAGAGCTGGCCCGCCGCGCCGCCGAGATCGACTGGCTGCTGGCCGACGTCGACGGCGTGCTGACCGACGGCGGCCTCTACTACGACCGCCGCGGGCCGGCGCTGATGCGCTTCCACGTCCGCGACGGTCTGGGGCTCCAGCTCGCCCGCCGCGCCGGCCTCAAGGTGGGGCTGATCTCGGGGCGCGCCTCGCCGGCGCTCGACCGCCGGGCGGCCGAGCTCAAGCTCGACGAGGTGATCAGCGGCACCGACGACAAGGCGGCGGCGCTGGAGTCGTTCCTCGGGCGCCACGGAACCACGCCGCGCCGGCTGGCCTTCATCGGCGACGACCTGCCGGATCTGGTGATCCTCGGCCGCTGCGGGCTCTCCTTCGCCCCCGCCGACGCCGCCCCCGAGGTGCGGACGGTGGTCCACCGGGTGCTCGCGGCGCCGGGCGGACGCGGCGCCGTCCGCGAGGCGGTCGAGATCGTGTTGCGGGCCCGCGGGGTGTGGGAGGAGGTCTTCTCCACCTACACCTTCGAGGGCTGAGCGCCGTCGGCGCCGGCAGCGGCCTCCTGGCGGGCGCGCCGGCGGCCCACCAGCGCCGCGGCCCCCACCCCCAGCAAGTAGAGGGCGATCGCCGGCACCGCGAACAGACACAGGTTGACGACGTCGGGCGTCGGGGTGATGAAGGCGGCGGCGGTGAAGATCAGGACCACCGCCCAGCGGAAGTGGCGGATCAGGAAGCGCGGCGTGACGACCCCGATCTGGGCCAGCAGGAAGATGAAGATCGGCAGCTCGAACATCAGCCCCAGCCCCAGCACCACGTAGAGCAGGAACCGGAAGTAGCGCTCGACGGTGATCATCGGCTGGAAGGCCGCCCCCATCCCCAGCAGGAAGTCGACCGCGAACGGAAAGGCGACGTAGTAGGCGAAGGCGCCGCCGGCCAGGAAGAACAGCGACCCGGCCAGCACGAACGGCACCGCGTGGCGCTTCTCGCGCCGGTAGAGCCCCGGCGCCACGAAGCGCCAGATCTGGTAGAGCAGGAAAGGCGAGGCCGCGAACACCGCCGCCAGCGCCGCCACCTTGACGTAGAGCACGAAGGGATCGGTGACCCCGAGGAAGGTCAGCCGGGTGCCCTCGGGCAGCGCCCGGTAGATGGGCCGGGCCAGGAAGTCGGCGATCCGCTCGACGAACACCCAGCAGCCGGCGAAGACCACGGCGAGGGCGGCGACCGACCACAGGACGCGCCGCCTGAGCTCCTCGAGGTGCTCGAGGAGGCTCATCCGCGCCAGCTCCTCGGAGCCTTCCTCAGAGCGCTTGCCGCCGCCCGGGGCCTTCCGGGGGACGGTGGTCACGAGCGCTCGGCCCCGCCGGGCTCCGCCTTCGACCCGCCCTCGGGGTCCGGCGCGGCCCCTGGCTCGCCGGCTGGACCCAAGGCGTCCTCGCCGCCGGTCGCTTCGGTGCCGGCCGGGGCGGCAGCGTCCGTCGGCGCCTCGGCGGCCGGCGCTTCCTGCTCGGTTCGGCTTCCGGGCACCGCTGAGGAGCTGGGCTCGGCCCGGGTCTCGGGCCGGGCCTCCGGCGGCTGGTCCGGCCGGACCTCGGGCTGGTCATCGGCACGCTCCTCACGCCGCCGCTCCGGCAGCTTCGGCGGCGAGCGGTACTCGGCGGTCGACAGCTCGACGTCGAGCGAGCGCTTGAGGTCGCTGGTGGCGCGCCGGAACTCGCCCAGCGCCCGGCCCAGGGTGCGCCCCACCTCCGGGAGCTTGCGCGGCCCGAAGATGAGCAGCGCCAGGACCAGGATGAAAACCAGCTCGGGGAAACCCAGCGATCCGAACATCGGCGACCACGACATGATAGCGGGAAAGCCGCGTCACGGCGGCGCCGCGACCCGAAAAGCGTGGCGCCGGCGCGTGCTACACTGCGCTGCCGTGCGACCGACCTGGCGCAAGACCGCGATCGCCCTGTTCGTCGTCACCCTGCTGACCGGCGGGCTCTTCGGCGACCGGCTGCTGGCGCTCAACGACGACGCCCGCGAGGTGCTGCGGCTCTACACCGAGCTGCTGACCGCCGCCCGCGAGAGCTACGCCGGCGAGGTCTCCTACCGCCAGCTCGTCAACGCCTCGATCGAGGGCATGGTACGCACCCTCGACCCGCACACCAGCTTCCTGAGCGCCGACGCCTACAGCACCATGCGCGACCGCCAGCAGTCGAGCTTCTTCGGGCTCGGCATCCTGGTCGGGATGCGCAACGGGCGGCTGACGGTGATCACCCCGATCGAGGGGACCCCGGCCTCGCGGGTGGGGCTCAGGGCCGGCGACGTCATCAGCGAGATCGAGCACGAGCCCACCGAGGGGATGAACATCAACGAGGCGGTCTCCAGGCTCAAGGGGCCCAAGGGGACCAAGGTCAACATCACCATCGTCCGCCCCGGGCTCGAGGAGCCGCTCGAGGTGTCGATCACCCGCGACCGGATCCCGCAGAACTCGGTGCGCTACGCCTACATGATCAGCCCCGACACCGCCTACGTCAACATCTCGGACTTCAACCGCGGCACCGGCGCCGAGGTGGAGGGTGCCCTCCGCCGGCTGCGCGAGGAGGGGATGGAGCGGCTGCTCCTCGACCTCCGCAACAACGGCGGCGGGCTGCTGGACCAGGCGATCGAGGTGGCCGAGCAGTTCGTGCCGGCGGGGGCGGCGATCGTCGAGACCCGCGGCCGCACCCGCGACTCCTTCCAGGAGTTCCGCGCCACCGAGCGCTCCACCGCCCACGAGCTGCCGCTGATCGTGCTGGTCAACGAGGGCACCGCGTCGGCGGCCGAGATCCTGGCCGGCGCCATCCAGGACCACGACGTGGGGCTGATCGTCGGGGTGCCGACCTGGGGCAAGGGGCTGGTGCAGACCGTCTATTCGCTCTCCTACGGCGCCGGGCTGGCGCTGACCACCGCCAAGTACTACACCCCGTCGGGGCGGCTGATCCAGCGCGACTACACCTCGTTCTACGACTACGCCACCTACGCCAACGGCGGCACCGTCGAGGAGCCGGAGGCGCCCGGCGCCGTGACCGAAGCCTTCTCGACCGACCTCGGCCGCAAGGTCTACGGTGGCGGCGGCATCGCCCCCGACGTCATCGTCGAGCCCGAGGAGCTGGCCCCGTACGTCCAGTACCTGCTGAGCCGCAACGCCTTCTTCGACTTCGCGGTGGCCTACCGCAACCGCCGGTCGGTCACCGAGGCGCCGATCGAGAGCCCGGCCTGGTCGCCGCCCACCGACGTGCTGGAGCAGTTCGCGGCCTGGGTGGTCGACGAGGGCCTGAGCACCCGCGAAGAGGTCGAGAACGGGCTGGCCGAGCCCCTCGACCAGGAGGTGGCCCGCCGCCAGATCCGCGCCGAGGTCCTCAACGCCGCCTTCGGCCTCGAGGCCCGCTACCGCGCGCTGGCCGACGGCGACCACCAGATCCGCCGCGCCCTCGAGCTGTTCGGCGAGGCCAGCGAGCTGCTGGTCCGCCGCCACGAAGTGGTCGACGACGCGGACCGGCCGCCGGCGGGCGGCGTGCTGCGGTAGCGGCGCCCTACCCTTCCGGCGGCGCTTGGCCCTCCAGACCGCGCAGGTGGGCCTCGGCCAGCGGTCCGAGCGACGCCAGGTCGTAGCCCCCTTCGAAGACCGCCAGCACCCGGCCGCCGCACAGCCCGTCGGCCAGAGCGCGGAGCTTGACTCCCCACTCCTGGTAGGCCCGCCGGGTGACCCTCATTGCGCCCACCGGGTCGCCACGCCAGGCGTCGAAGCCGGCCGACAGCAGCAGCGCCACCGGCGCGAACTCGCGCAGCGCCGGCAGCACCCGGTCGTCGAACGCCGCCGCGTACTCGGCGTCGCCCGATCCGGCCGGCAGCGGCACGTTGAGGGTGGCGCCGCGGCCGGGACCGCGCCCGCGCTCGCCGGCCGCGCCGGTCCCGGGGTAGAACGGGTACTGGTGGATGCTGGCGTAGAAGACGTCGGCCCGGTCCTCGAACAGATGCTGGGTGCCGTTGCCGTGGTGGACGTCGAAATCGAAGATCGCCACCCGCTCGACCCCGCGCTCGGCGCGCAGCCACTGGGCCGCCACCGCTACCGAATTCAAGTAGCAGAAACCCATCGCCACGCTCCGCTCGGCGTGGTGCCCGGGCGGCCGGACGGCCGCGAACGCCACCCGGCCCTCGCCCTCCTGCATCCACTCGGCCGCCGCCAGCGTCGCCTCCACCGCCCCCCAGGCCGCGTCCCAGGTCCCCGGCGACAGCGGGTTGTCGGCCGAGTCGATCAGCCCGTCCCCGCGCTCGATGGCGCGCCGCAACCGCTCCACGTACCCCTCCGCGTGGACCGCCAGCACCGCCTCCCGGGCGTCCGCCCGCGGCCCGGCCCCGACGATCTCCCGCCCCCGGCGGGCCAGCTCCTCGAGCATCACCTCCAGCCGCTCCGGCCGCTCCGGAAACCCGAACGGCGGGCGGTGGTCGAGACAGCGGCGGTCGGTGAAGACCCGGAGCACGGCGGCCGATCATAGCCGGCACGCCATCCAGCCTCTCGCTCCGCTCACGGCAGCACCGCCGCGGCTGCGCAGCCCCGCCGCCCGGCCCGCCTCCGAAACCCGCCCGGCCGCCTGCAGGCCGCGCTCCGCCGCCTCACCGGCGCGGCAGATGCAATCCGTGGCGCGCCAGCCTACGTTTCAGGCGGTGGATCAGCGAATCTACCGCCCCTGGCGTCAGCCCCTTGCCGAGAAGCCGGCAGATCTCACGGCTGCTGTAGCCCTCGAGCACCGCCAGCGTGAGGATCCGCAGATCGCGCCGCGGGCTCGACGACCCCACCGCCCGCCGGCAGTGCGACAGGAACATCCGCCGCCGCTCGCGATGCAGCGCCCGCTGCTCGGGCGTCGGCCCCGAATCGGTCAACCGCTCGGCCGACAGCGCCGTCCGGCAGACCCGGCCGCCTCTCTTCACTGCCCCCGCGGCCCGCACGTGATCGAACACCACCCGCTCGGCGACCCTCCGCAGATAGGCCCCCACCTCCCGTTCCCCGCTCGCCCGGCAGCGCGCCAGCCTCGCCCCCTGCCGCTCCAGCAGCCGCAGGCAGACCTCCTGCATCAGGTCCTGCCGGTCCTCGCGGCTCAGCCGCGCCCCGCTCACCCGCGCCGCCCGCCGGATCCCGGCCTGCAACCGCGGCCCATAGACACCGAGAAACTCCTCCCACACCCCCGACCCCCGCTCCCGCGCACACCGCTTGACCAATTGACTAGCTGAACTCGACATCGCGCTCTCCTTTCCGTTGTTGGAAAGAAGGCGCGCAACGGCACCCCGGCCCTCGACGCGGCCCCAGGCCGGTCGAGCGTCAGCGGTCCTTACTCTTCAGGTGACGAAGGCCAAGCGCCGGCCCGACTACGGTAGCTGCTGAAAACCTACCACGACTGCCCTTGGCTCACAACCGCATTTCCTGGACCAGGGGCCTGGGACACCAACCTACCTGGCCGCCGCCGGACTAGCCGAGAATCAAAGCGACCCTTGGCAGGAAACACCGAGCCGCCGAGACCGCCGTCGCGTTGACTTCCCTCGGGGCCTTCCGTAGACTGTTTGTTCCGCCGGGCGGCGGGAGGTTAGCTCAGCTGGTCAGAGCACCTGCCTTACACGCAGGGGGCCGTGGGTTCAAGTCCCGCACCTCCCACCAGGGCCCGGGCAGCAGGGTGGGGGCCTGGCGGTCAGTCTTGCGGGGTCGTAGTTCAGTTGGTCAGAACGCCGGCCTGTCAAGCCGGAGGTCGCGGGTTCAAGTCCCGTCGACCCCGCCATTCGAGTCACCGGGTCCGCCACGTCGGGCCCCGCAGTCAGCGAGGTTCCCCATGCGCGACAAGATCAAGCTCGTGTCGTCGGCCGGCACCGGCTACTTCTACACCACTACCAAGAACAAGAAGGTGGCGACCGACAAGCTGCGGCTCAAGAAGTACGACCCCAAGATCCGCAAGCACGTCGAGTTCGTCGAAGAGAAGCTCCGCTAGCGGGGCACCGGGACGCGCCGCCGCCGGACGGAGGGCCGTCCGGGGGCGGCGCGCGCACAGCAGAAAGGAGACACCGACCATGCACGAGCTGCCCAAGCTCCCCTACGCCTATGACGCTCTGGAGCCGCACATCGACGCCCGCACCATGGAGATCCACCACGGCAAGCACCACGCGGCCTACGTCACCAATCTCAACAAGGCGCTCGAGGGCCAGCCGGACCTCGCCGCCAAGCCGCTCGAGGCGCTGCTGCGCGAGATCGACCAGGTCCCCGAGGCGATCCGCGGCGCGGTGCGCAACCACGGGGGCGGGCACGCCAACCACAGCCTGTTCTGGAAGAGCATGAAGGCCGGCGGCGGCGGCGAGCCGGGCGGCGCCCTGGCGGCGGCCATCGAGCGCGACTTCGGCGGTTTCGCGGGCTTCAAGGAAAAGCTGACCGGCACCGCCGGAGGCCACTTCGGCTCCGGCTGGGGGTGGCTGGTGCTCGACAGCGGCAAGCTCCAAGTGCTGTCGCTGCCCAACCAGGACAGCCCGTACATGCAGGGCAAGACCCCGATCCTGGGGGTCGACGTCTGGGAGCACGCCTACTACCTCAAGTACCAGAACCGCCGGCCCGACTATCTGACGGCCTGGTGGAACACCATCGACTGGGCGGCGGTCGGCAAGGTCTACGAGGCCGCGACCGGCTAGCGGCCCCTCGGGCGGCCGGCCCGCCGGCCGCCCCGACTCCCCTCCCGAACTCCTCCCTATTCCCCTGGCGCCTCCCCCAGGGGCACCCCTGCCCGCTGGCTGTTCATCGCCCGGGGCCATTCGGCCGGGCCCTCGGCTGCCCGCAGGGTCATTCGGCCGCAGGGTCATTCGGCTGGCACCTGCCCTCTGGCACCTCCCGCCGGGCGGCCCCTGGCCGGGGCTAGACCATTCGGCGGCTAGACCATTCGGCTGGCACCTGCTCACCGCCCGCTGGGCTCGACTATTCGGGCTCGACTATTCGGCTGGCACCTGCCACGCACCCGACTATTCGGCTGGCACCTACCCACCGAGGCTCGTTCCGGGGGTCCAAACGCGCCGTATTTTCTCTCGATCCGATTTTTTCTTGACCATTTCACGCTAAGAACCAGATTTATGGCGCGCCTTCCGAGCCCGCCCGGGCGCGCCGCCGAGGGCCGCCGATTGCCCGAGAACCCAGTGAATCGTTGAACTTTCCCCAGATGCCCATGGCTCGATGGCGGCCCGAGGGCGGGTCGCGAGGCCTTCCGGATCGGCTGGCACAGGCATTGCCCTTTGCCCTCGCACCATGCGAACCACCACCGCAACGCGCAGAGCCCAGCCCACCACCGCGGCCCGCCGCACCCTCGGCGGCGCACCCCTTCCAACCGACCCGGAGACCTCGATGCCCGTCATGGATCCCGTCCCCAGAGTCCGGTGGCTCCAGAACGAGCCGCCCGCCCCCAACCGCTCCCGCCACGCCAACCGGTTCTTCAAGGCCCTGGCCGACGAGACCCGGCGCGGCATTCTCCGCCTGCTCGAGAACGGGGAGCGCACCGTCGGCGAGATCGTCGGCAATTTCCACCTCTCGCAGCCCACCATCTCCCGCCACCTGGCGGTGCTCAAGGACGCCGAGCTGGTGACCGACCAGCGCCAGGGCCAGCACGTCATCTATCGCCTCAACGATGAGGTGCTGGCCGACTCGGTCCGCTCCTTCTTCGGTCAGTTCCGCCGCTGCCAGGTCGACTTCCACTAGGCAGCTGCTTCACGTCCCCCGCGCCGGCCGGCGGCCACCCCTCGGGCCAGCCCCCAAGAAGTCCAGCCCACGGGTCCCGCCGGCCGGCGATATACTCCAGGGTCCGGTGGGCGCCGCGCGGCGCGCACCGGCGGCGGCCGCAACCGGGCCGCCGCTCCACCCCGGCGGTGTAGCTCAGGTGGTTAGAGCGAGCGGCTCATAACCGCTAGGTCAGGGGTTCAAGTCCCTTCACCGCCACCACCATCCGACCCGCTGCCGCGCAGGCGGCCGGTTTGAAGCTCCATTCCACCCTCGAGTCGTTCTTCTCGCGCCGCTGCCCCCTCGGGCGCGGCGACCGCCTGCTGGTGGCGTTTTCGGGCGGCGCCGACTCGACCGCCCTGCTCTGGGGGCTGACCCGGCTGGCGGCGAACCGCGGCTGGCGGATCGAGGCCGCCCACCTGGACCACGCCCTGGTCGCGGGCTCGGCGGAGCGGGCGCGGGCGGCGCTGGCCATCGCGCAGGAGCTCGGGGTTCCGGTCCATCACCGGCGGCTGGCGCCCGGGGCCGTGCCCGGCGCCCCGGCCGGCGACAGGCCCTCGCCCCGGCCGGGTTGCCACCACGGAGGCCGGGCCGGAGACGCATCCACGCCCCCGCCTGGGCGACCACTCGGCCAACCGCGCGGCGTCGAGGCGGCCGCCCGGCGGCTGCGCTACGAGTATCTGGAGGAGGTGCGCCGGCGACAGGAGGCTCGCTTCGTGGTCACCGCCCACCACGCCGACGATCAGGTGGAGACGGTGCTGCTGCGGCTGCTGTTCGGGAGCGGGGTGGCGGGCCTGGCGGGGATCCAGTCGGTTCTCGGCCGGGTGGCGCGGCCGCTCCTCGAGCTGTGGCGCCGCGAGCTGCGGGAGGCGCTGGCGACGGCCGGGCTGACGCCGGTCGAGGACCCTTCGAACGACGACCTGTGGATCCCGCGCAACCGGGTCCGCCGGCTGCTGCTGCCCCGGCTGCGGGCCGCCGCGACCGGCTCGGCCGGCGATCTCGATCAGCGCCTCCTGGACCTGGCCACCGCCGCCGGCCGCGCTCGAGCGGCCCTCGACCGCCGGCTGGCTCGCGAGCTGGCCGTCGCCGACGGCCCCGCCACGCCGTCAGACGGCCAGATGGACTTGAACCACGGGTTGCTGGGCAGACTGCCGAACCCCCACCCAGCTCTGGCGCCGGGCCTCCGCGCCCCCGGGCTCGAGCCGGCCGCCGGCGCCGACGGGCTCTCGGTCGAGCGCGGCCGCCTCGAGCGGCTCCCCGGCGTCCGTTGGCCACCGGCCCTGGCCATGCTCCACCGCCGCGCCGGCCTGGCCTATCCGCCCGGCGCGGCCGCGGTCGCCGATCTCCGCCGGCAGTGCCTCGCCGGCGGCCGGGTGGGCTGCGACGTCGACGGCGTCTGGCGGTGGCAGAGCGACGGCGACCGGCTGCGCCTCCGCCGGCGCCCGGCACCCGCCCCGGCCGTCCCGACCCCCTTCGCTTATACTCTCGAAGTGCCGGGGGAGCACTCGATTCCAGAGCTGTCGATGCGCCTCCGGCTGCGCCGCGGGCCGGTGGAGGCGTGGATGTTCCGCTCCGCGGAGCGGCGCGCCGGCCTGGCGCTGCCGCTGGCGGCCGGCGACCGGGTGACGGTCCGCAGCCGGCGGCCGGGGGATCGCATCCGGCCCTGCGGGTGCCCCTGGCGGCGGCGTCTCAAGAACGTGCTGATCGACCGCCGGGTGCCGCGCGCCGAGCGCGACCGGCTGCCGCTGCTCTGCGTCGGCGACCGGGTGGCCTGGGTGCCAGGGGTGACCGTCGAGCACGCCTTCCGGGTCGCGCCCGGCGGCACCGCCTGGATCGCGGAGCTCGAGCCCTCATGAGCGAGCCCAAGACAGACCCCAAGATCGAACCGCTGTTCGACGCCGAGGCCATCCGCCAGCGGGTGACCGCGCTGGGCGAGCGGCTGGAGAGCGACCGCGGCGCCGAGGACCCGATGCTGGTGGCGCTGGTCGGCGGCTCGGTGGTCTTCGTCGCCGACCTGGTGCGCGCCGTCTCGCGGCCGCTGCGCTTCGAGTTCATCCAGGTCCAGTACGGCGCCGGCGGCCACGAGGGCGAGATCCTCGAGATCCACTATCCGATCTCGCTCGACGTCGCCGGCCAGGACCTGGTGATCATCAAGGACGTCAGCACCACGGGCGTGATCGAGACCTATCTGGGGAGCCAGTTCCTCCAGCACGGGGCGCGGGCGGTCCACTTCGCGGTGCTGATCGACGTCCCGGAGGAGCGCAAGACCGATTTCAAACCGGATTACAGCCTCTTCACCGCCACCCAGAGCGGCATTTTCGTCGGCTACGGGCTCAAATACCGCGGCCGATACGGTAATCTCCCGTATATAGGCCTGATGGAGCGGGCGACGGCCGCCGCGCCCGGACCACCATCGGCCGCCACCGGCTGAGGCTGGGCGCCGCCGGCCACAAGGGACCAGGACCGTGAACCCCACCGTCAGGACACTGATCGTCTGGATCGCCATCTTCGTGGTGGTGATCCTGCTCTGGAACACCTTCCAGGCCGGCCGGGCCAACCGCTTCCAGCTCACCTTCAGCGAGTTCCTGGAGCAGGTCGAGAAGGGCCGGGTGGCCGAGGTCACGATCCGCGGCCAGGAGCTGTCGGGCGTCTTCTCGGAGGGCGACCAGTACGCCGAGGGCGACAAGTTCTTCACCTACCTGCCCGAGTACCCCGACCTGGTCAAGGAGCTGCGCGGGGCCGACGTCGTGATCCGCGCCGAGGAGCCGCGCGACAACCCGCTGCTCCAGTTCCTGTTCGGTTGGGCGCCGTTCCTGCTGATCATCGGCCTGTGGATCTTCTTCATGCGCCAGATGCAGACCGGCGGCAACAAGGCGCTGTCGTTCGGCAAGAGCAAGGCCAAGCTGCTCAACACCTCCTCCAAGAAGGTGACCTTCGCCGACGTCGCCGGCGTCGAGGAGGCCAAGGAGGAGCTGTTCGAGATCGTCGAGTTCCTCAAGGAGCCCCAGAAGTTCCAGAAGCTGGGCGGCAAGATCCCCAAGGGCGTGCTGCTGATGGGCCCGCCGGGCACCGGCAAGACGCTGCTGGCCCGGGCCATCGCCGGCGAGGCGGGGGTGCCGTTCTTCTCGATCTCGGGCTCGGACTTCGTCGAGATGTTCGTCGGCGTCGGCGCCAGCCGGGTCCGCGACCTCTTCGAGCAGGGCAAGAAAAACGCCCCCTGCATCGTCTTCATCGACGAGATCGACGCCGTCGGCCGGCACCGCGGCGCCGGTCTGGGCGGCGGCCACGACGAGCGCGAGCAGACCCTCAACCAGCTGCTGGTCGAGATGGACGGCTTCGAGTCCAACGAGGGGGTGATCCTGATCGCCGCCACCAACCGGCCCGACGTGCTGGACCCGGCGCTGCTGCGCCCCGGGCGCTTCGACCGCCGGGTGGTGGTCGACCGGCCGGACATCAACGGCCGGCTGGGCATCCTCAAGGTGCACACCCGCGAGATCCCGCTGGGCGAGGACGTCGACCTCGAGGTGCTGGCCCGCGGCACCCCCGGCTTCGCCGGCGCCGATCTCGCCAACCTGGTGAACGAGGCCGCCCTGGTGGCCGCCGGCCGCGGCCGCGAGGCGGTGGCCATGGAGGACTTCGAGTTCGCCAAGGACAAGGTGCTGATGGGGGTCGAGCGCAAGACCCTGATGCTCACCGACGACGAGAAGCGGGTGACCGCCTACCACGAGGCCGGGCACGCCCTGGTGGCCGCCTTCACGCCGGGCTCCGACCCCCTCCACAAGGTGACCGTGATCCCCCGCGGCCGGGCGCTGGGCGTCACCATGCAGCTGCCGCTCGAGGACAAGTACACCTACCGCAAGCGCTACGTCGAAGGGCAGATCGCGATCCTGATGGGCGGGCGGATCGCCGAGGAGCTGACCCAGGAGGACGTCACCACCGGCGCCGGCAACGACATCGAGCGCGCCACCGAGATGGCGCGGCGCATGGTCTGCGAGTGGGGGATGTCGGACCTCGGCCCGCTGTCGTTCGGCAGCAAGGACGAGCCGGTCTTCCTGGGCCGCGACTTCTCGCAGCGCGCCGACTACAGCGAGGACACCGCGCTGCGCATCGACCGCGAGGTCCAGCGCATCATCCAGCAGGCCTACGAGAGCGCCCACTCGATCCTCACCGAGCACGGCGAGGTGCTCGGGCGCCTGGCCCGCGAGCTGCTCGAGCGCGAGTCGCTGGAGGGCACCGAGGTCTACCAGATCATCGAGGAGATGACCGGCCGCAACCTGGCGCCGGCCCGCAAGGAGCGCCCGGCGGCGGCGGGCACCGGGGAGGCCGGCGAGAAGCCTGCTCCGGCAGCCGAGCGGCCGGCCGCCGAGGCGCCCGGCAAGCAGCCGCAGATCGGGATCGCCCCCGCCCACCGCCAGGCCAGCCCGCACGCCGGCCCCCGGGGTCCGCTGTCCAAGGCCGATTGAGCGCTCGCGTGGCCGCCGCCGGGTCTGGCAACTCGATGCAGCGAGCGGTCAGCCACCAGGAGCCCTCCGACGGGCTGCTGTCGCGTCCCGGTGGCCGGGCGCTCCGCCTGGGCGCCCGCCCGCTGGTGATGGGGGTCCTCAACCTCACCCCCGACTCCTTCAGCGACGGCGGCCGTTTTCTCGACCCTTCCCGGGCGCTCGAGCGGGCCGAGGAGATGGTCGCCGCCGGCGCCGACCTGCTCGACCTGGGGGCCGAGTCCACCCGCCCGGGCGGCGGCGTCTACGGCGCCGGCGCCGAGGCGGTCGGCGCCGACGAGGAGCTGCGGCGCCTGCTGCCGGTCCTCGAGCCGCTGCGCCGGCGCCTCGAGATCCCGCTCTCGGTCGACACCCGCAAGGGGCCCGTCGCCCACCGGGCGCTCGAGGCGGGGGCCGACCTGATCAACGACGTCAGCGCCCTGGCCGACCCCGAGCTGGCGGCGGCGGTGGCGGAGGCCCGGTGCCCGGTGGTGCTGATGCACAGCCGCGGCGAGCTGCCCACGATGCAGCGCGGCATCCGCTTCACCGACGTGGTGGGCGAGGTCCGCGCCGAGCTGGCGGCCGCCCTCGAGCGGGCCCAGCGGGCCGGCATCGACCGCCGGCAGGTGCTGCTCGACCCGGGGATCGGCTTTGGCAAGACCGGCGAGCAGAACCTCGAGCTGATGCGGCGGCTGGGCGAGCTGCGCGGGCTCGGCCGGCCGCTGGTGGTGGGCGCCAGCCGCAAGAGCTTCCTCGGCGAGGTCACCGGCGAGCCGCCCGATCGCCGCCTGGCGGGCAGCC